>JBKHYE010000088.1:0-8704 GCA_046565705.1 Actinomycetes bacterium | reverse complement strand
CGGGAGAGTGGGACGTCGTCGTCGTGGACTGTGCGCCGACCGCCGAGACCCTCCGGCTCCTCGCCCTTCCGGAGGCTCTGGGCTGGTACATGGACAGGGTGTTCCCCGCCGAGCGCGACTGGCTCGACCGGCGCCGGACCGTCCTCGAGTCGCTGACCGGCATCCGCCGCGCCGGCGCGGGGACCGTGCTCACCTACTGGGCGGTCGACGCCGCGCGCTGGCTGGCCGAGGACTGACCGCGTGGTCGACGCCCTCGTCGCTGCGCTGATCGGCCTCGCTGTCGTGCTGGCCCTCGCGGCGTTCGTGCTCGCGGCGCTCGACCGGATGCCGCCCAAGGCGTACCTGCAGGGGCTCATCGTGCTGCAGATCCTGGTCATGGTGCAGGCGGTGCTGGCGCTCGGCCGGCTCGGCTCATGGGACGGCGCGCAGGGCGAGCTGCTCGGCTACCTCGCGGTCGCGTTCCTGCTCGTGCCGGGCGGCATGGTGCTGACGCTCGAGGAGCGGAGTCGCTGGGGCACAGCGGTTCTCGGAGCGGCGTGCCTCGTGCTCGCCGTGGTGGTGACGCGGCTCGTCGTCGTCTGGGACGCCGGGACGCTGCGTGGCTGACCGCCAGGTGACCGGCCGCGGGCCGGGCCGGCTGCTCGTCGCGGTGTACGCGACGTTCGCCGTCGCGGCGACGTCGCGCGCCGGCTACCAGCTCGCGACCAAGCTGGACGAGGCGCCAGTGGCCTACGTGCTGTCGGCGGTCGCCGCCGCCGTGTACGTGGTGGCCACCGTGGCGCTGCTGCGGGACGCCCTCCGCCTCGCGCTCGCGTGCATCGTCTTCGAGCTCGTCGGCGTGCTCGCCGTCGGGGCGTGGTCGCTCGCCGATGCCGAGCGGTTCCCCGACGCGACCGTGTGGTCCGGCTTCGGGCAGGGCTACGGGTACGTGCCGCTGGTGCTGCCCGTCGTCGGGCTGCTCTGGCTGCGCCGCACGCGGCGCTGACTGCGACGCCTCTACCCTGGCGGCCGTGGCGCGCTACGTCGACGTGCACCCGCACGACCCGCAGCCGCGCGCGATCGCCTCGGTGGTGGCACTGCTGCGCGCCGGCGGGCTGATCGCCTACCCGACCGACTCCGGCTACGCGCTCGGCTTCTCGCTCGACAACCGCGAGGCCGGCGAGCGCGCCCGCCGCATCCGCGAGCTCGACGACCGGCACCACTTCACGCTGGTGTGCTCCGACTTCGCCCAGCTCGGCTCGCTGGTGCACCTCGACACCGCCGAGTTCCGCGCCGTCAAGGCGGCGACGCCCGGGCCGTACACGTTCATCCTCAAGGCGTCCAAGGAGGTGCCGCGGCGGCTGTCGCACCCGAAGCGCAAGACGGTCGGCGTCCGGCTGCCGGACCACCGGGTGGTGCAGGCGCTGGTGCGGCAGCTTGGCGAGCCGCTGGTGTCGACCACGCTGCTCCTGCCCGGCGCCGAGGCGCCGATGACCGACGGCTGGGTGGTCAAGGAGGAGCTCGACCACGCCGTCGACGCCGTCATCGACGCCGGCGAGTGCGGCACGACGCCGACGACCGTCGTCGACCTGTCCGAGGGCTACCCGCAGGTGCTGCGCGTCGGCGCCGGCGACCCGGCGCGGTTCGGCGCCGAGGTGGCCTGACCCCCGGGGCGGTCCAGCGGGGACATCTGCAGTTCTGACACGTCAGGGCGTGTCAGAACTGCAGATGTCGCTGCGCCGCTGAGCCCCAACGCGCGGGGCCGCGACCGCTCCCGGCAGGATGGACGGCGTGACCGCCGCCCCGCCGTACCCCGACGACGTCCCGGTCTCGCAGGCCCTCTTCGACCGCGCGACGGCTGTCATCCCCGGCGGCGTCAACTCGCCGGTCCGCGCGTTCCGGGCCGTCGGCGGCACGCCGCGGTTCATGGCGAGCGGCCGCGGCCCGTACCTCACCGACGTCGACGGCCGGGAGTACGTCGACCTCGTCTGCTCGTGGGGTCCGATGATCCTGGGGCACGCGCACCCGGCCGTCGTCGAGGCGCTGCAGACCGCGGCCACCAAGGGCACCAGCTTCGGGACGCCGAGCGCCGGCGAGGTCGAGCTGGCCGAGCGCATCGTCGACCGCGTCGCGCCGGTCGAGCAGGTCCGCCTGGTGAACTCCGGCACCGAGGCGACGATGAGCGCGATCCGCCTCGCGCGCGGGTTCACCGGCCGCAGCAAGGTGGTGAAGTTCGCCGGCTGCTACCACGGGCACGTCGACGCGCTGCTCGCCAGCGCCGGCAGCGGCGTCGTCACCCTCGGCCTGCCCGACACCCCGGGCGTCACGGGCGCCACCACCGCCGACACGATCGTGCTGCCCTACAATGACCTGGACGCCGTCCGGATGGCCTTCGAGGAGCAGGGCGACGGGATCGCCTGCGTCATCACCGAGGCTGCCGCCGCGAACATGGGCGTCGTCCCGCCGCTGAACGACTTCAACGCCGGGCTGAAGGCGCTGTGCGAGCAGCACGGCGCGCTGCTCGTGCTCGACGAGGTGATGACGGGCTTCCGCGTCTCGCGGGCCGGCTGGTACGGCGTCGAGGGGGTCGCCGCCGACCTGTTCACCTTCGGCAAGGTGATGGGCGGCGGCCTGCCGGCCGCGGCGTTCGGCGGTCGCGCCGACGTCATGGCGCGGCTGGCGCCGGCCGGGCCGGTGTACCAGGCCGGGACCCTGTCGGGGAACCCGCTGGCCGTGGCCGCCGGCGCCGCGACGCTCGACGCGTGCACCGACGAGGTCTACGCGCACGTCGACCGCACGGCGCACCAGGTCGCCGAGCTGGTGAGCGCGGCGCTCGACGGCGCCGGCGTGGCGCACCGCGTCAACGGCGCCGGGAGCCTGTTCAGCGTGTTCTTCTGCGACCACGCGGTGGTCGACTACGCGACCGCGACGACGCAGAACCTCTTGCAGCACAAGGCCTTCTTCCACGAGATGCTGCGCCGCGGCGTCTACCTGCCGCCGTCGGCGTACGAGGCCTGGTTCGTCAGCGCGGCGCACGACGACGACGCTCTCGACCGCGTCGCCGACGCCCTGCCGCACGCCGCCCGAGCCGCCGCGGCCGTCATGACGCCCGAGGTGCAGGCGGCGTCGGGCGCACAGGACCGGGCCTGAGAGGGGTAGAGGCGAACCCATGGGCGAGCGCACCACGGTCCACTTCCTTCGGCACGGCGAGGTCCACAACCCCGACCTCGTCCTCTACGGCCGGCTGCCCGGGTTCCGGCTGTCCGAGGACGGGCTGCAGATGGCGAAGGACGCCGCCGACGCGCTCAAGGACCGCGACGTCGTCCACCTGGTGTCCTCGCCGCTGCAGCGGGCGCGGGAGACCGCGCAGCCGACGGCCGAGCAGTTCGGCCTCGAGGTGCACGTGGACGAGCGCATCATCGAGAGCGAGAACGCCTTCGAGGGCAGACGCGTCGGCGTCGGCGACGGCGCGCTGCGCGACCCGGCGAGCTGGCCGCTGCTGCGCAACCCGTTCGTCCCGAGCTGGGGCGAGCCGTACGTCGCTATCGCCGCGCGCATGTGGGCTGCCGCGCTGGACGCGCGCGACGCCGCGCGTGGCCACGAGGCGGTGTGCGTGAGCCACCAGCTGCCGATCTGGACGTTGCGCCGCTTCGCCGAGGGCCGCCGACTCTGGCACCGGCCGGACCGTCGCCAGTGCGGCCTCGCCTCGCTGACCAGCCTGACCTTCGACGGCGACGACCTGCTGCTCGTCACCTACAGCGAGCCGGCCGGCGCGGCCGCCCGGCGTCCCGGCGCCGGCGCCTGATGCTCGGCCGCAGAGCGCTCGCCGGCGTGGTCGGTGCGGTGCTCGTGCTCACCGCGTGCAGCGGCGGTGCCGACGGCGACGGGCAGGGCTCCACCGCGTCGACGCCGACGAGCGGCTCGGCGCAGGACGACGACACGGAGCCGACCGACGGCGACCAGAGCACCGACCTGCCGGCCGACATCGACTGCTCCGACATCGACGACGATGCGGTCACGGCCGCCCTCGGCGGTGCCGCGGAGGGGAAGGCCCAGCTGGACCCGGGGGACCCGTACCCGGCGGGCTTCGGCGCCGGTGCCGGCGCCACGGCGCAGGCGGAGGAGTGCCTGTACGCCGGCCCCGGCGGCACGCAGGCCGCGCTGTCCGTGCGCGAGGCGACGCCCGGGCTGTTCGAGGGCCTGCGGTCGTCCGGCGTGCCCGGGTGCGAGCAGGGCGCCGGCGCCTTCGGCCCCGACTCCTTCACCCTCACCTGCCCGCAGGCGACGCCGCGCGTGGTCCACCGGGTCCTGTTCCCGTCGTCGATCTTCACGTGCCTCGTGGCAGCGCCCGACGCCTCGACGGCCGCGGGGCGGTCGGAGGCCTTCTGCGCGGCCGCCGCGGAGCAGCTGGCCGGCTGACGCCGCAGCTGCCGGTCGCGGCACGGCCGGGGGCGCGCGGTCACCCGGTGCCGCCCACGTCACGTCCCGTCCGGCCGCGCGCCGGCCGGACGTGGCCGATACTGGACGCTGTGACCCCCGCCCGCCGTCGCCTGGCTGCTGCGACGGCTGCCGTGGCCCTGGTGGGTGCGCTCACCGGCTGCTCCGGTGACGCGACCGCTGAGGGCACGCCGACCACCCCGCAGCTCAAGTCCATCGACGGCGGCGACGGCGGCCTCATCGCGCCGGAGGAGCGCGTCCCGGCGCCGGCGCTGTCCGGCCCGACGCTGGACGGCGAGCGCCTCGACGTCAGCGACCTGCGGGGCGACGTCGTCGTCCTGAACTTCTGGGCGTCGTGGTGCGGTCCGTGCGTCGCGGAGGCCAAGAACCTGGTCGCCGTCGCGGACGCCACGGCGGACGACGGCGTCCGGTTCGTCGGCGTCAACATCCGCGACGAGAACGCGACCGCCAAGGCCTTCGAGCGCCGGCACGGCGTCACCTACCCCTCGATCGACGACCAGGCCGGCTCGCTGCTGACGCGCTTCCGCAAGCTGGTCCCGCAGACGCCGCCGACGACGCTGCTGCTCGACCGGGACGGGCGCATCGCCGCGCGCTTCATCGGCGGGCTGACCGAGGCCGAGCTGCTGGGGCCGGTGCAGGCGCTGGCGGCCGAGTGAGCCGATGAGCATCGCTGACACCTTCGTCGAGACGGTCACCGACGGGCCGCTGCTGCTCGCCCTCCCGGTGGCCGCGGTGGCCGGGCTCGTCTCCTTCCTGTCGCCGTGCGTCCTGCCGCTGGTGCCCGGCTACCTCTCGTACGTGACCGGCCTGTCCGGCGCCGAGATCGGCGACGACCGGGCCACCCCTGCCCGCGATCGTCGCCCTGTTCCCCCTGAGACGCCCGCGGCGGGGGAACAGGACGAAGATCGCGAGGGGCACGGGGGGCTCGGGGGAGCGGGCGGGGTCGCCACGGCCACCGAGGCGCCGGTGCCGGTGCGACGCGGTCGGGTGCTCGCCGGGAGCCTGCTGTTCGTCGCCGGCTTCAGCGCCGTGTTCGTCACCTCCGGCGCCTTCTTCGGCTACCTCGGCAGCGAGCTGCTCGAGTACCGCACCGTGCTCGACCGGGTGCTCGGCGCGCTGGTCGTCGTCATGGGGCTGGGCTTCCTCGGCCTGCTCCCGGCGCTGCAGCGAACCGTCCGCTTCTCGCGCCTTCCGAGCCCCGGCCTCGCCGGGGCGCCGGTGCTCGGCGTGCTGTTCGGCGTCGGGTGGACGCCGTGCCTCGGCCCGACGCTCGCCGCTGTCCAGACGCTCGCGTACACCCAGGCGAGCGCCGGTCGCGGCGCGATCCTGACTGCCGCCTACTGCCTCGGCCTGGGGCTGCCGTTCGTGCTCGCCGGCCTCGCGTTCAAGCGGGCGCTCGGGGCGTTCGCCGTCGTCCGTCGGCACTACGCCGTCGTCATGCGGGTCGGCGGTGCGCTGCTCATCGTCGTCGGGCTCCTGCTGCTGTCGGGCCTCTGGGAGACGGCGATGTCCGAGGTGCGCGGCTGGGTCGCCGGCTTCGAGACGGCGGTCTGAGTGACGCTGACCGCCGGGCCCGACACGGCCCTGTCGACGGCGCCCGACCCCGACCGGCCGCCGTCCGGCTCGCGCCTCGCGCCGCTGCGGCGCGCCTGGCGTCAGCTGACGAGCATGCGCACCGCGCTGCTGCTGCTGTTCCTGCTCGCGCTGGCGGCCGTGCCCGGTGCCTTCCTGCCGCAGCGCGGGCTCAACCCCGTGCGCGTGCAGGAGTACTTCGCCGAGCACCCCGACCTCGCGCCGGTGCTCGACCGGTTCTCGCTGTTCGACGTGTACGCCGCGCCCTGGTTCGCCGCGGTCTACCTGCTGCTGTTCGTGTCGCTCGTCGGCTGTCTCGTGCCGCGGCTCCGGCTGCACGCACGGGCGCTGCGCTCGGCGCCGCCGAGGGCGCCCGCGCGCTTCGACCGGCTCCCGGCGTCGGACCGCTGGTCGACAGACGCCGACGCCGCGACGGCGCTCGAGGCGGCCCGCGCGTCGCTGCGCGGCTGGCGCGTCGTCGAGCGCGACGGCGCCCTGTGCGCCGAGCGCGGCTACCTGCGCGAGACCGGGAACCTGGTGTTCCACCTCTCGCTCGTCGCCCTGCTCGTGGGCATCGCGCTCGGCGGGCTGTTCGGGTTCCAGGGCACGTCGCTCGTCATCGAGGGCCGCGCCTTCTCCAGCACCGTCGCGCTCTACGACGACATCCGCCCCGGCCGGCACTTCGCCCCCGAGGACCTCGTGCCGTTCGGGTTCACGCTCGAGGACTTCCGCGCCGAGTACGACGACGAGGGCCGCGCGCTCGACTTCGAGGCCGACATCACCTGGACGCCCGACGCCGGTGATCCGGACGCCGGCGGGCAGGCGTACGCGCTGCGCGTGAACCACCCGCTGAGCGTCGACCGCGCCCGGCTGTACCTGCTGGGCCACGGCTACGCACCGCAACTCCGGCTGGTCGACAGCGCCGGCGAGGTCGCCTTCGACCAGCCGGTCGCGTGCCTGCCGCAGGACGTCAACTTCCTGTCCAGCTGCGTCGTCAAGGTGCCCGACGCGACCGGCGAGCAGTACGCGTTCGAGGGCGTGCTGACGCCCACGACCGTGGCCGATCCCGAGACCGGGCGCGTCACCTCGGTGCACCCGGCCCCCGACATCCCGGCGCTGACCCTCGTCGGCTACACCGGCGACCTCGGCCTCGGCACCGGCGCCTCGCAGTCGGTGTACCGGATCGAGAACCGCGACCGGCTCGAGCCGGTGGCCGACGGGCGCCCCGAGCTGCTCGAGCCGGGCGACACCTGGACGCTGCCCGACGGCGCCACCCTGACGTGGGTCGACACCCGCGAGTGGGTGACCGTGCAGGTGACGCAGGACCCGGGCAAGCTGCTCGCGCTGATCGCATCGGCCACGATGATCGGCGGGATGCTGCTGTCGCTGTTCGTCCGACGGCGCCGGGTCTGGGTCCGCGCCCGGCCGGCCGGACCGGACGCCGCGCCCGGCACTACCGTGGTCGAGGCGGGCGGGCTGTCCCGCACGGCGGCGGAGTCCTTCGCCGACGAGTTCGAGAGCCTCACCGAGCGGCTGCGCGGCGCCACCGGCGCGCCCCGGGAGAGGGGAGACACGTGACCGACGCGGCCTGGGCCGACCTGTCCGACGCCACCGTCACCGCCGCGGTGCTGCTGTACGCCGTCGCCATGCTCGCGCTGGCCGGCGAGCAGGCGGCGCGCGCCTCGGCGCGCAGCGGCAGCCGGGCCTCGCGCCGCGCCGCGGCCGAGGCTGCCCGCCGCGCGACCGCCGAACGCACGCGCGTGATGGCCGGCGCCGGCGGCCCGGCGGTGCCCGAGCAGCCGTCCGCCCCACCCGCCGCAGCACCCGAGAGCGCCCGCCGCAGCCGGGTCGGGCAGGCCGGCATGGCGCTCGTGCTCCTCGGCCTCATCGTGCACGGGGTCTCGGTCGTGGCGCGCGGGCTCGCGGTCGACCGCGTGCCGTGGGGGAACATGTACGAGTTCTCCTCGGCGGTCTCGCTGTCCGCCGTGGCGATCTTCGTGGTGCTCGTCGCCCGCCGGGTCGTCGACCGCGGGCTGGGCGCGTTCGTGCTGCTGCCCGTCCTGCTCACCCTCGGCCTGGCCAGCACCGTGCTCTACACGCCGGCCGGTCCGCTGGTGCCGGCGCTGAACTCGTACTGGATCAAGATCCACGTCGCGGCCGCGGTCCTGTGCACCGGCGCGTTCCTGCTCTCCGGCGTCGTCGCGGGGCTCGACCTGCTGCGCGACGCCGCGGACAGCCGGATGGCCGACGGCCGGCCGCTGCGGTTCCCGCTGTCGCTCGGTCCGTCGTTGCCGACGGCGCGCTCGCTCGACCGCACGACGTACACGGTGATCGCGTTCGCGTTCCCGCTCTGGACCTTCGCGATCATCGCCGGCGCCATCTGGGCCGAGGCCGCCTGGGGCCGGTACTGGGGCTGGGACCCCAAGGAGACGTGGTCCTTCATCACCTGGGTGCTCTACGCCGGCTACCTGCACGCCCGCGCGACCGCCGGGTGGAAGGGTCGCAAGGCCGCCTGGGTCGCGGTGGCCGCCGCCGTCGCGCTGACGGTCAACTACTACGTCGTCAACATCTTCGTGGTCGGCCTGCACAGCTACGCCTGACCCAGCCGTCCCCCCCCCGCCTCCCCGCCCGGAGCCCTCCCGACGGTTCCCGACCCGCCCGGAACCGTCGGGCGGGCTCCGCGGCACCGGGGCGG
>JBKHYE010000087.1:0-11098 GCA_046565705.1 Actinomycetes bacterium | reverse complement strand
GCCCCGGCACGCGCTCGCGCCGGGGCCCTCGTCGTGGGCGGGTGCCTACGGCAGCGGCAGGAACAGCGACGTGCGCGCGGTGCCGTCGCTCTGGGTCGTCGGCGCGCCACCCGCGGTGCCCGTGCTGTCGTAGAAGGTGCCCTCCACGTCGACCTGCGTCGCCGCACCGGCCCAGCTGACGACGAGCACGCGGTAGGTGCCCGGGTCGAGCCGGCCGGCGGTGAGCTTCTCGCCGGTCAGCTCGCCGCTCTCGCCCGCGGCGAGATCGTCGCCCCAGCTGCCGTCGGCCTCCTGCTTCTGCAGGTACAGGTCCACGTCGGCCGGCGTCGCCGTCGTCGCGACGACGTCGAACGCGGCGTTGTCGGCGTTCTCCGTGGTGGTGAACTCGACCGCCGCGGCGGTCACGCCCTCCACCCGCTCGCCGCCGGCACCGACGGGTACGAGCACGCTGCCCGTGACGGGGGCGTCGGCCGGACCGGTCGGCGCGGGCGCCGGCTCCTCGACGTGCTCGCGCAGGCGCACGTCGTCGTGCAGGACCGGGTCCTCGACGACCGGGAGGGCGTAGCGCGAGGCGTCCGGCCCGGTGAACACGGTGATCTGCGGGTCGCTCGCGAACGACGCGTGGTGCTGCGTCCGCGTCGAGATCTCCAGCACGAGCGACTGGCCGGCGGCCACCCAGTGCGCGGCGGTGAAGCACTGCATCGGCAGGTCCATCGCCTGGCCGGGCACGACCGGCGCGACCGTCGTGACGCCGTAGCGCAGCTGCGGCTGGATGCCGCAGACGTTCGCCAGCTCGCGGTTGCCCTCGGCGTCGACGCGGTAGAGCGCGGCCGTCAGGTGGTTGACCTGCGCGACCGACTGCGACGCGCGCAGCACCAGCTCGGGCAGGCCGAGGAAGACGGTGTCCTCGCTGAACGGCGCCGACGTGAACTGGGCCTTGCCGTTGCCGACGCCGGCCAGGACCGCGTTCGCGCCGCCGTTGAAGGAGGTGCTGCCGCTCTCGGTGGGCGGCTCGAACCGCAGGCTGCCGTCGGTGGCGTCCGGGTACAGCCCCATGCGGGCGGACGGGCGCGACCACGCGTCGTCGGTGACGACCTTGGTCCCCCACGTCGCCGGGTCGCTGACCTCGGTGATGTCGACCGGCTGCTCGCCGTTGAGGAACGCCTCCACGGCCGGGCCGGTCTCGACGTCACGCTGCATCAGGTGCTTGTCGAACCACGCGTGGATCGCGTACTTCATCTGGTCGAAGCGGCAGGTCGGGTGCAGCGTGCGGCCGCCCTCGGTGTCGCCGCAGCGGCCGTTGGTCGAGCCGTGGTCCCACTGCCCGATCCAGACCTTGTCGCCATCGCGGTCGAACCGGTCGCCGAAGAACCACTCGGCAGCCGGGATCCGCGCGGCGTTGTCGTTCGCGCCGTGGATCATGAACACCGGGATGTCCGCGGTCGCCGCGCCCTTGCCGTGGTCCCGCTGGGCGTGCCACAGCTCGTACTCGCCGGTGACCTGGCCGGGACCGGCGAGTGCAGCGCTGTTGGGCAGGCCGCAGCCGAACTGCGGGTTCGGGCCGCCGGTGTACTCCCAGTTGTCACCCGCCGGGCCGCCGAACACGGGAACCTCGGGCGAGCCGGGGGGCAGGTCACGCGAGTACGCGAGCCCCTCATAGGCCACCTGCGGGCCGACGTACTGCAGCAGCCACGGCACGCCCTTGTTGAACTGGTGGTCGTACATCGAGGCGAGGCCTGCGCTCGGGACGATGGTCACCAGGCCGCGCGGGTCCTGCGCCGCCGCGGCGCTCGGCGTCGAGCCGACGTAGGAGTGCCCGGTCATGCCGACCCGGCCGTTGCTCCACTCGGCGTCGGCGAGCGTCTCGACGACGGTCTTGAGGTCCTTGGCGTCGTTCGGGCCGAGGTGGTCGAGGCAGCCGGTCGAGCGGCCGGTGCCGCGCAGGTCCATCATCGCGACGGCGTAGCCGCGCTGCGGGAAGTAGCCGGTGAGGCCGAGGAGGTTGCCCTCCTCGTCCTTCGGGTCGGGGAACATGCGCGTGCCGGCGCGGTCGGCGATGGTCCCGTGGTACGGGCTCGCCTCCAGGATGACCGGCAGGTCGGTGGCGCCCTTCGGCCGGGTGATCTCGACGTAGAGCGTCTCGCCGTCGTGGGCGGTGATCGGTTGGACGACGGTCTCGATCTGGTCGGCGGCGTAGACCGGCTGCGACAGCTGGTCGGCCTGGGCGATGTAGTCGAACGGCGGCGCGTCGCCGTCGGACGACGACAGGCCGAGCGCCGCGCGGGCGGCGTCGGGCAGGCCGGGGGCCTTGCCGGCGGCGACCGCAGGAAGGACGGACAGGCCCACCGCCGCGACGGCGAGAGGGAGGACGAGACGGACGGGCGTGCGCACAGCGGCTCCCGGGGGCGTCGAGGGACGGAGTCGTCCGGGCACCTTTCGCCCCCTGCGCCCGATCTCCTGCTCGGCCTGGGTAGTCCTGCTCAGGTGCGCTCGGTCACGCGCACCCCAGACTGCTCCCGTGACCGCGCCCGCTCCTTCCGTCGGCCCGCCCGGCGGCCCTGACGACGTCGTCGCAGCGCGCCGCCGCGCCGTCTCCGGCTTCACGCTCTACGACGTCGCGAACTCGGCGTTCGTCACGACCGTGGTGACGGCGGTCGGCGGCCCCTACCTCACCGCGCTGGCCGAGGCGGCCGCCGGCAGCGACGACCGGCTGGCGGTGCTCTGGCTGAACCCGCGCGCCGGGTCGGTGTTCGCCTACGCCGTCAGCCTCTCCGTCATGCTTCAGGTGCTCGCCCTCCCGCTGCTCGGGGCGCTGGCGGACCGGCCCGCGGCCAAGCGCCGCGTGCTCGTCGCCAGCACGTGGACCGGGTCCCTGGCCACGCTGGTGCTCGCCGCGGCACCCGGACCGCTCGTCGGGCTCGGCGCGTTCGTGGTCGCGAACGTCGCCTTCGGCGCGGCGATCCTCGTCTACAACGCCCACCTCGCCGACGTCGCGGAGCCGGGTGACCGACACCGGGTCTCCGCTCGGGGGTTCGCGTTCGGCTACGCCGGCGGCGCGTTCGTGCTCGCGCTGTCGCTGGTGCTGCTCGCCGCTGCCGAGCCGCTCGGGCTGGGCCGGGAGAGCGCGGTGCGGCTCGCGATCGCCGGCTCGGGGCTGTGGTGGCTGCTGATCGGCCTGGTCGCCGTCCGGCGCCTCGACGCGGCCCGGCTGCTGCCGGGAGCGCCCGATCCCGACGCGTGGCACGAGCCGCTCTCCGCGGAGGTGCGTGGCTCGCTGCGGCAGCTGCGCGGCTCGTTCACCGCGCTGCGCCGCCTGCCCGGAACGCTCCGCTTCCTCGTCGCCTTCCTGCTGTTCAACGACGCGATCCAGGCCGTGGTGGCGCTGTCGGCGCTGGTGCTGACGCACGAGCTGTTCGTCGCGCAGGGCCGGGACGCCGAGGACGCGACGCCCTTCCTGCTCCAGCTCATCCTGCTCATCCAGGTCGTGGCGATCGCAGGGGCGGCGCTGTGCGGCCGGCTCGCGGCGCGTTTGGGTGGCAAGCCGGTCCTGCTCGGCACGCTGGTGCTCTGGATCGGCGTGGTGCTGTACGCCGTCCTGGCTCTCGAGAACCAGGCGCAGGCCTACGTCATGGGCGTCGTGATCGCCCTGGTGCTGGGCGGGTCGCAGTCGGTGGCCCGATCCATGTTCAGCTCGATGGTGCCCGACGCGCGGCAGTCGTCGTTCTTCGGCTTCTACGAGCTGGCCGAGCGGGGCACTGCCTGGGTCGGCACGCTGGTGTTCGCGGTGGTGCTCGACATCACCGGCTCCTACCGCGGTGCGCTGCTCAGCCTGCTGGCGCTGTTCGTGAGCGGCGCGCTGCTGCTCGCTGGCACCGACACCGACGCCGCCGTCGAAGCCGCGCAGACCGCGGACGCCGACGCCCTCGCCGCCCGGGACGCCGGATGAGCGGCGCCCAGCGCTCCCCGGACTGGCGTGCGCCGTCGCGCACCGAGGCCCGGTACCGGACGCTGATCCGCACCGTGCGCGCGCTGCTGCACGTGTGCAGCCGCCGGCGCACCGAGGGCGACGAGCTGCTGCCCGCGACCGGACCGGTGGTCGTCGTCGGCAACCACGTCTCGGTGGTCGACGCGCTGGTGCTCGGTGCCGCGGTGGCGCGGCGCGGTCGGCGCATCCGGATGCTCGTGACGGCGGGCGTCTTCCGCGTCCCGTTCCTCGGCGCGCTGCTGCGGGCGGCGGGGTTCATCCCGGTGCACCGCTGGTCGTCGGACCCCTCCGGCGCGCTCGCTCCGGCTCGCGCCGCGCTCGCCGCCGGGCAGTGCGTCGGGCTCTACCCCGAGGGCGCCATCACCCGGCACCCTGACCTCTGGCCGGCGCGCGGCAAGACCGGCGTGGTCCGGCTGGCGCTCGACACCGGCGCGCCAGTGGTGCCGCTGGCGCAGTGGGGGACGCACCGGCTCGTCGGCGCAGAGGGCTCGCGCTGGAAGGCGCTGCTGACGCCGCTCACCCGCCCCCGGATCGGCGTGCGGGTCGGCGCGCCCATCGACCTGCGCGTGCTCCTCGGGGTGTCGCGGGCCGCGGACGCGACGGCCGAGCAGCTGCGCGCCGGGGCGGACGCCGTCATGGCCGCGCTCGTCGCGGAACTCGCGGTGCTGCGCGGCGAGCCCGCGCCGCCGCACGCCGGCGTCGCGCCCAACCCGCCCAAGGCTTCGCGCGCGCGCTCCCGATCGTGATCGTGAGCGGGAGGCGGCCTCAGCCCGCGCCGGCCGGGGTCGTCCGACGCTCACGATCACCGGGGTCGGCGGCGGGCGAGTGCGCGCCCGGCGGCACCCGCGACCAGCAGCGCCGCGGCCACCGCGACCGGGCCGCCGCCGGTCGCGGGCAGCCGGCCGCCCGACGTCGTCGGCACACCGCCCGCCGGGCTGTCGGTCGGGCTGCCGGCTGCGAGCCGGATGAACAGCGGGATGTCGGCGATCGTCACCGGCACGTCCATCCGCTGCGCGCCCTCGAGCGGCGCGCCGGCGTCGACCAGCGCGCCGTCCTCCGCCACCCGCACCGGCTGCCACGACGCGCCCGCCGGCAGGTAGACCGACCGTGTCGTCGCGCCCTGCTCAAGCACCGGGGCGACGAGCAGGTCGTCGCCGAGCAGCCACTGGTCGTCGACCGACACCGCGGCCGGGTCGTCGAGCACCAGCGGTCGCACCGGGCCGACGGCGCCGGTGCGCTCGCCCTCGCGCGTCAGCCGGTCGACCAGCGGGGCCAGCCGCTGCTTGAGCAGCGAGTAGCGCCGGTAGGCGTCGAGCTCCTCGCCCTCGAGGTCGTGCGGGTAGAGCGACGTCTTCTGCGTGCTGTTGTGCACGCGCATCACGGGCGTCAACGCGGCGAGCTGGCCCCACCGTGCGAGCAGCTCCGGCGTGGTGCGAGGCGCCACGAAGTCGAAGTAGCCGCCGACGTCGGTCGTGAACGTCGGCATGCCGCCCATCGCGAGGTTGAGCATCGCGGGGACGACGCTCGGCAGCCCGCTGCCCTCGGCCCAGTCGGTGGTCTCGTCGCCCGGGAAGACCGACCCGGTCGAGCGCTGAACGCCGTCGAAGCCGCTGCGGACGTAGAAGAACGGCTCGAAGCCCGGATTCGCCGCGGCGTAGCGGTCGGCGGCTGTGCGCGCTGCCTCGTGCATCAGCACGGGGTAGCGGTTGTGCATGACCTCCGGCGGCGTGCCGTCGGCGAAGCGCATGCCCTCGGTGACGAACTCGCCGAAGTCGTGCATCCACCCCTCGAAGCCGAGCGACATGGAGCGCGCCAGTTGCTCGTCCCACCACTGCTGCGCGCCGTGCTTGGTCCAGTCGACCGCGTAGGTGAGCGCACCGCGGTTGTTGACGAAGGGGTACGGCGAGCCGGTCGGGTCCTCGATGAACAGGTCGCGCGACGCCGCCTCGTCGAACGTCGGGTTCCCCGGTGAGTGGAAGGGGTTCCAGTACGCCGACAGCCGGTAGCCCTGGGCGCGCAGGTCGGCGAACAGCTGCTCGCCGTCGGGCACGACGTGCCAGCCCTCGACCCCCAGCACGCCGACCGGGATGCCCTTCGCCCGCGACTGCTCGGCGATCGCCAGCAGGTCCTCGCGCACGCGCTGCCCGCCCGAGAAGCCGCCGCCGTTCGGCGCCGCCTCGCCCTCGCCCTCGTTGATGACGTCGACCCACGGCTCGTACACCCAGGCCGGTGGTGTGGGCGCGCGGCCGACGTCGGCGGTGTGCGCGGCGGCGGACCGCTCGAGCCCGCCGCCGGCCAGCCGCAGGTCGAGCGTGCCGGCGGCGACGCCCCACCGGACGACGTCGTCGCGAGAGGCCGCGAGGTCGAGCCGGGACAGCTCGGTCTGCGGCGTCCACGCCGTCCACCCGCGGCTGCCGTGCAGCGAGGGCTGCACGAAGTAGGCGGCCTGCGCGCCGTTGGGGAAGGTGTAGTCGCACCCCAGAGTCGCGCAGGTGAGCGGCTCGACCCGCTCGTCGCTGGCGTTCTGCTGCTCGGTCCAGACGTTGCGCAGCAGCCCGCGCTGGTCGAACGCGTCCTTGCGCGCGCCGAGCCCGTACAGGCCCTCGCCGGCGGGGCTCTGCAGGCTGGTCATCGTCGACGCCGGGTCGAGGCCTGCCGGCGGCTCGACGGCGAGCCGAATGCCGCCGCCCGGCAACGGCCTGAGCCGGACGAGTGCCGGGTCGAGCGACGGTGCGTCCGTGCGGACGCGGAGATCGACGCCGCCGCCGACGGCCTTGGTGCCGACCACCTCGACCAGGCTGACGACGACGCCCGTCTCGGCACCGAACAGCCGGTTACCGGTGTAGAGCGGCAGCGGGTACGACACCGACGGGTCAGCCCCGACGACGAACCCGAGCGCCGGGAACCCGCCCGCTGCTCCCAGCGGCTCGACCGGCTGGGGTCCGTCGACGCCCGGCACCCGCACCGGCGGCCCCTCGACCGCCTCGACGGTGCTGAGCTGCTCGCTGCCGTCGGGGCCCAGCAGCCTCAACCGGAACGGCTCGAGCTCGACGACGACCGAGGAGCCGTCGGCGGCGCGCACGACGACGTCGTCGGACGCCGGAGCAGCGGTGGCGGCGGTGCCCGGCACGAGCGCGACCAGAAGCAGCAGCACCAGCAGGAGTCGAGCCACGCGTGCATCCTCGCGGACGTCGGCGGGCGGCCTTCGCGGCGGCCGGGAATGCGGTCGACCGCGCCGCGTGCTGTCGACGGCGACGCCCGCAGTCATCGGCGTCCGGAGAGGCTGGCGTGTCCGAGGTCGTGCGGTTCCGCGAGGCGCGCGGGCGGTGGGTGCTGGCGGCCACCGTGCTCGGCAGCGCCGTCGCGTTCCTCGACGCGACGGTCGTCAACGTCGCGCTGCCGGCGATCGGCGCCGACCTCGGCGCCGATTTCGCCGGGCTGCAGTGGACGGTCAACGGCTACACGCTGACGTTGGCCGCGGTCATCCTGCTCGGCGGCTCGCTCGGCGACCGCTTCGGCCGACGACGCGTCTTCGTCGTCGGGATCGTGTGGTTCGGCCTCGCGAGCCTGCTGTGCGGGCTCGCGCCCGACGTCGGGCTCCTCGTCGCCGCGCGCGTGCTGCAGGGCGTCGGCGGTGCGCTGCTGACGCCCGGCAGCCTGGCGATCATCTCCTCGACGTTCGACGCGCAGGACCGGGCGCGAGCGATCGGTGCCTGGTCGGCGCTCGGCGGACTGGCGGGCATCGCCGGCCCGCTCGTCGGCGGGCTGCTGATCGAGGTGTCGTGGCGGCTGGTGTTCCTCATCAACCCGCCGCTGTGCGCCGCCGTCGTCTGGATCGCGCTGAAGCACGTCCCCGAGTCCGCCGACCCGGACGCCGCCCGGTCGATCGACGTGCCAGGCGCGCTGGTCGGTGTCGTCGGCCTCGGGGCGCTGACCTTCGGCCTCGTCGCCGCCGGCGAGGACCGCGCGTCGGCGCCGGTCGTGGTCTCGATCGTGGGCGGTCTGCTGGCGCTCGCGGCGTTCGTCGTCGTCGAGCACCGCAGCCGTGCTCCGATGCTGCCGCTCGAGGTGTTCCGGTCTCGTCAGTTCTCGTCGGCGAACGTCGTGACCTTCGCGGTCTACGCCGCGCTGGGCGGCGTGTTCTTCCTGCTCGTCGTGCACCTGCAGGTGTCGTCCGGCTGGTCGGCGCTCGCCGCCGGCCTGTCGCTGCTGCCGGTCGTGCTGGCGATGCTCTTCCTCTCGCCGCGGTTCGGCGCCCTCAGCGAGCAGCACGGACCGCGCAGGTTCATGGCCGCCGGTCCGCTGCTGTGCGCCGTCGGCGCGGTGCTCCTGCTGCGCGTCGGGCAGGACGCGAGCTACGTGCGGGAGGTGCTGCCCGCCGTCGCGGTGCTCGGTCTCGGGCTCGCCGTCGTCGTCGCGCCGCTGACGGCGACCGTGCTCGCCGCGGCGGAGCAGCGGCACGCCGGAGTCGCGTCCGGCGTCAACAACGCGGTCGCGCGAACGGCGTCGCTGCTCGCCGTCGCGGTGCTGCCCGTGGTCGCCGGCATCACCGGCGCCGACTACACCGACGCGGCGACCTTCACCGACGGCTTCCGCACCGGCATGGTCGCGTGCGCGGCGCTGTTCGCGGTCGGCGGTGCGCTCGCGTGGCTGACCATCGACGACGCCGCGGCCGGCTCACGCGCCTGATGCCGTCGTCCTCGTACTGGTCGGGCCAGGCCGCGGAGTACGCGGGTGCCTTCGGCTTCAGCGCGCCGTCAGCGCCCGGGACCGGCATGACCCGCAGGTAGTACGCCGCGACGGCGCCCTTCACGAGCAGGTTGAGCAGGGCAGCCACGACGACGCCGACGGCGCCGAGCAGCCACGCCGGCTGCGCTACCTGGTTGAGGAGGACCAGCGCCAGCGGTGGCACGACCACGTACACCGCAGCGTGCGGCCACGACCGACGCAGCAGGCGCACTCCCAGGCGGACCGCCTCGGTCACGCGCCACGTCGAGTACACCAGCGCCGGGGTGACGAACGTGCCGACCATGTCGAGGATCAGCACGGCGACCGTCAGCCAGACGGCCGCCCACGCCGGGACCACCTGGCGCGCATCGACGGCCGTCGTCCCTGCTCGCTCGGCGGCCTCGACGGCGCGGTCAACGACAACCACCAGCGCAGGTGCGCACAGCACGAGGTAGACGACCGTGAACAGCACCCCAGCACGAAGAAGCGCGGGAAGTACCGCAGCGTCGCGGGCAGCAGCTCGGTCGCTCGCAGGCGGTCGCCGCGCCACGCGCGCAGGTACCAGAGGCGCTCGGTGCCGACCCAGCCGAGGAGCACGACCGCAACCAGACTCGCCACGACGCCGACCGCACCCTCGGCAGCGCCCGACGCGACGCAGATCGCGACGACCGTGGTGCCGAGCGGCAGTCCTGGGTGGCGCTTCCACACCCGCCAGGCACGCGCCAGATCCCCGACCGGGTCGGCGGCAGCCGGGGGGACGGCGGGAACCGCTGGCGGCGACAGCACGGGTGGATCCTCGTCCGCCGAGCGCGCTCGCCGCTACGGACGTCGCGCGTCGTCACTGCGCACGGCAGGGACGGCCTCGCCGGCCGCGCGTGATCGCCGGCCGCGCGTGATCGCGTACCCGAACGCCGTCGCGAGCACGTACATGAGCACCGAGTACACCGCGCTCGGCACGGCGACCTCGGTGCTGTTGAGGACGCTCAGCGCGATGGTCAGCGCGACCGTCGTGTTGTGGATCCCGATCTCCATCGAGCACGCGATCGCCTGCCGCTCGTCGAGCTTGAGCAGCCGCGCGCCGGCGTAGCCGGAGGTCAGGCTGGCCAGGCAGAACAGCCCGGTCACGAGGCCGACCTGCTCGATGTAGCCGCCGATGTTCTCGCGCTCGCCGAGGATCGCCCCGACGGCGACCGCCATCAGCACGACGATCGAGAAGATGCGCACCGGGCGGTCCGCACGGGCGGCGAAGGCCTGGGACCGGTTGCGCACGGCCATGCCGACGGCGACCGGGATCAGCACGATGGCGATGACCTGCAGCACCTTGGTGAACTGCAGGCCGAGCTCGCCCTCGGCGTCGAAGTACAGGATGGCCAGATTGGTGATGACCGGGATCGAGACGGCGGCCAGCACCGAGTTGATGGCGGTCAGCGTGATGTTGAGCGCGACGTCGCCGCGGAACAGGTGGCTGAACAGGTTCGCCGTCGTGCCGCCCGGAGACGCGGCGAGCAGCATGACGCCGACGGCGAGCAGCGGGTCGAGGTCGAACGTCACGCACAGCCCGAACGCGACGACCGGCAGCACGAGCACCTGCAATACCAGCGCGACCGCGACGGCGCGTGGCGTCCGGGCGACGCGACGGAAGTCGGCCGGTGTCAGCGACAGGCCGAGCCCGAACATGATGATCGCGAGCGCGATCGGCAGACCCGTGGTGATGAGCGCGGAGTCGGTCATGAGAGCGGCAACCTATGCCACTGCCCGCGGGCGCCTCACAGCCCTACGTCCGCGGGAAGGCCGACGCGCGCGGCGTGGCCGACGCGCCACCTGCACCGCGACGTCCTCGGCCTCGAGCCGCGCGACTAGCCCTTGCTCTTGGCCGTGCTGGCGCTGACCGCCCCGCTGCCCTGAGCCGGCGTCTGCCCCTTGGTCTTGATGTTCTTCGCGGCCTTGGGCTTCTTGGCGGCGCGGCCGCCCTTGTCCTTGCTCATCTGCTGCTCCTGAGCTGACGGGGCCTCCGGCGGCGCCGGTCCTGCCCCGAGCCGTTCATCCGCGCGGCGGACCGGGCGATCGTCGCACGCCCGACGGCGCTCGGCAGTCGCGTGACCGGATCGTTCTAGCCTCCGTGCGTGCCGCACCACGTGCCGTTGCCGCGATGACGACGGCGCCGACATGGCCGCTGCTCGCGCTCGACCTGCTGGGCGTGTTCGTGTTCGCGCTCTCAGGCGGGCTGCTGGCGGTCCGCAAGTCGTTCGACGTGCTCTCGGTGGTCATGCTCGCCGCGGCCGCCGGACTGGGCGGCGGCGTCGTGCGCGACGTCCTCATCGGCGACGTCCCGCCGGTCGGCGTCTCCGACTGGCGGCTGCTCACCGCGGCCGTCGCCGCCGGGCT
>JBKHYE010000086.1:0-8816 GCA_046565705.1 Actinomycetes bacterium | reverse complement strand
GTGTGGTGGAGTGCGCGGATGGCGCGCTCCGACGTCCCGACCGTCCTCGTCGCGAACCGCGGCGAGGTCGCCGTGCGGGTCGCCCGCGCGGTCGCCGACCTGGGCTGGCGCTCGGTCGTGGCGCACTCGCAGGACGACGCCGGTCGTGCGCACGTGCGTGCCGGTGACGACGCCGTCGAGCTGCCTGGGCACGGCCCCGCCGCCTACCTCGACGTCGCCGCTGTCGTCGGCGCGGCACGGCGTGCGGGCGCGCAGCTCGTGCACCCCGGGTGGGGCTTCCTCAGCGAGAGCGCTGAGCTCGCTCGCGCGTGTGAGGGGGCGGGGCTGACGTTCGTCGGTCCGGCCCCCGAGGTGCTCGAGACCTTCGGCGACAAGGCGGCGGCTCGACAGCTGGCGGTCGCGCACGGCGTGCCGGTCGTGCCGGGCACCGGCGCTGCTGTCGACGCCGCCGGCGCCGAGCGGTTCGTCGCGCAGACCGGTCGGCCGGTGCTCCTGAAGGCGGTGGCCGGCGGTGGCGGGCGCGGGCTGCGCGCCGTGCTCCCGGGCGACGACGTGGCGCGGGCGCACGCGGCCGCGAGCACGGAGGCGCAGGCGGCGTTCGGGGACGGCCGGGTGTACGCCGAGGTGGTCGTCCAGGGCGCCCGGCACGTGGAGGTGCAGGTAGTGGGCGACGGCTCGTGCGTCGCGCACGTCTGGGAGCGCGACTGCTCCGTGCAGCGCCGGCACCAGAAGCTGGTGGAGATCGCACCGGCACCCGGTCTTCCGCAGGCGGTGCGCACGGAGCTCGTCGCGGCCGCGCTGCGGCTGACCGGCGCGGTCGGCTACCGCGGCGTCGGCACCGTCGAGTTCCTGGTCCTGCCGGACGGCGACCTGCTGTTCCTCGAGGTCAACCCGAGGCTTCAGGTCGAGCACCCGGTCACCGAGCAGATCAGCGGCGTCGACCTCGTCGGGGTGCAGCTGCGGATCGCCACCGGCGCGTCGCTGTCGGACGTCGGGCTGGCCGACCGCACCGACCCGGCGCTGCCGCCGCCGGCACCGGCCGCGGTCGAGCTGCGGGTCAACGCCGAGACGGTCTCGCGCGACGGCGGCGTGCGCGCGGCGTCCGGCGTCGTCACGCGCTTCGAGCCGGCGACCGGCCCTGGCGTGCGCACCGACACCGCGCTGCGCACGGGAGAGGTCGTCGAGCCGACCTACGACGCGCTCGTCGCCAAGCTCGTGGTGTCCGGCGGGGACATCGGCACGGCGCTGCGCCGCGCCCGCCGGGCGGTCGACGAGACGCGCATCGAGGGCGTCGCGACGAACCTGCCGCTGCTCGCGGCCGTGCTCGACCGCGCGGACCTCACGGACGGGTCGGTGACGACCACGTGGCTGGAGGAGCGGCTCGCCGACCTGGTCGACGACGCGCCGCTCGAGACGGCCGACCACGTCGTGCGGGCACCGACCGCCGGCCTGCTCGTGCAGGTCGACGTCGCAGTCGGCGACGTCGTCGCGCGCGGCCAGCAGCTCGCCGTCGTCGAGGCGATGAAGATGCAGTTTCCCGTCACGGCACCGGTCGCGGGCACCGTCGCCGCCGTGCTGCGCGAGACGGGCAGGGGCGTGGCGGAGGGGGACCGGCTGCTCGACCTCGACCCCGCTCGCGACGCCGGCGACGGTGACGCCGACGACGCGCACGTCGACCTCGACGCCGTCCGCGACGACCTCGCCGAGGTCCGTCGCCGGTGGGAGCTGACCCGCGACGACGCCCGACCCGACGCCGTCGAGCGGCGCCACGCGGCCGGCGGCCGGACGGCGCGCGAGAACGTCGACGCGCTGCTCGACCCGGGCAGCTTCACCGAGTACGGCGCCTTCGCCGTCGCGGCGCAGCGTGCGCGCCGCAGTGAGGAGGAGCTGCTCGAGCGCAGTCCGGCGGACGGCCTCGTGACCGGCGTCGGCACCGTGGACGCGGAGCGGTTCGGCGACCGCGCGACCTGCGCCGTCGCGGCGTACGACTACACCGTCTTCGCCGGGACGCAGGGCTACCACAACCACGCCAAGCTCGACCGGCTGCTCGAGCTCGCCGGTCGGTGGCGCTGGCCGGTGGTGCTGTTCGCCGAGGGCGGCGGCGGCCGTCCCGGAGACACCGACGCCCCGTGGGCCTCGGCGCTCGCCGTGCCGACGTTCGCGCGCTTCGCCGCGCTGTCCGGTCGCGTGCCGCTCGTCGGGGTCGTGCACGGCAACTGCTTCGCCGGCAACGCGGCGCTGCTCGGCTGCTGCGACGTCGTCATCGCGACGCGCAGCAGCAGTATCGGCATGGGCGGCCCCGCGATGATCGAGGGCGGCGGGCTCGGCGTCGTGCGGCCCGAGGACGTCGGGCCGGTGTCGGTGCAGGCGCCCAACGGCGTCGTCGACGTCGTGGTGGCGGACGAGCGCGAGGCCGTCGAGGTCGCCCGCCGGTACCTGAGCTGCTTCCAGGGCGACGTGCCGGACTGGGAGTGCGCCGACCAGCGCGAGCTGCGCGCCCTGGTGCCCGAGGAGCGGCGGCGCGTGTACGACGTGCGCCGGGTGCTGCGGACCCTCGCCGACACCGGGTCGGTGCTCGAGCTGCGGCGCGACTTCGCGCCCGGCATGGTGACCGCGCTCGCGCGCATCGAGGGCGTCGCGTTCGGCGTGCTCGCCAACGACCCGGCCCACACCGGCGGCGCCGTGACCGCCGCCGGGGCCGACAAGGCGGCTCGGCTGCTCAACCTGTGCGAGGCGCATCGGCTGCCGGTGCTCAGCCTCGTCGACACCCCCGGGTTCATGGTCGGTCCCGACTCCGAGCGGGAGGCAGCCGTCCGGCGGATGTCACGGATGTTCCTGCGCGCCGCGGCGCTGACGGTGCCGCTGTTCGCCGTGGCGCTGCGCCGGGGCTACGGGCTCGGCGCCATGGCGATGGCGGGCGGCGAGTTCCGCTCACCGGCGCTGAACGTGTCATGGCCGTCCGGGGAGTTCGGGCCGATGGGGCTGGAGGGCGCGGTGCGGCTCGGCATGCGCCGCGAGCTTGCGGCGATCGAGGACCCGGACGAGCGGGAGCGCACGTTCCGGTCGGTCGTCGACATGGCGTACGCGCGGGGCCGGGCGGTGAACGTCGCGTCGCACCTCGAGGTCGACGCCGTCATCGACCCGGCCGAGACGCGGGCCTGGCTGATGCGGGCGCTGCGTGCGGCGCCCGTGCCCCCTGAGCGCCGGGACGGCGTGTTCGTCGACTCGTGGTGAGCGACGCGACAGCGTCGTCGTGACCTGACGGGGTACCGGCGTCGCATGGCAGACCAGGACCTCACCGTCGCCGTCACGGGTCCCACCGGCACCTTCGGGTTCGGTCTCGTCCCGCTGCTGCAGGCCGACGCGCGCATCAGGGACGTCGTCGGCATCGCCCGGCGTCCGTTCGACCCGACCGAGCACGGCTGGACGAAGATGCGGTACCGCCGCGGCGACGTGCGCGACGAGGGCGCGCTGCGCGAGGCGTTCGCCGGTGCCGACGTCGTCGTGCACCTGGCGTTCCTCATCGTCGGCGGCAACCGCGAGACGGCGCGGGCCATCAACGTGGAGGGCACGCTGAACGCCTTTCGCGCCGCCGCTGCGGCCGGTGCCCGCCGGTTCGTCTACGCGTCGTCGGTCGCTGCCTACGGGTTCCACAGGGACAACCCGGTCGGCATGACCGAGGACTGGCCGACGCGGCCCGCGGACAAGCTCTTCTACGCCCAGGAGAAGGCCGAGCTCGAGGGGCTGCTGCAGGAGGAGTCCGCGAAGCACCCGGAGCTCGAGCTGTACCTGCTCCGCCCGCCGGTGGTGCTCGGCCCGCACACCGTCGGCGGCAAGGACGTGCTGCCCGGTCCGCTCGCGCCGCTCGGCCGCAGGCTCGGCAGCCGGTTCCGCCGGCTGCCGGTGCCGCTGCCCGCCCTCGTGCCCGACCTGCCGCTGCAGTTCGTGCACGAGGACGACGTCGGCAGCGCGCTGCTGCAGTGCATCGTCGCCGCCGGCCCGCCCGGCGCGTACAACATCGCCGGTGACGGGGTCCTGTCTGCGGTCGACGTCGCGCGTGAGCTCGGGTTCGTGCCGGTGCCGCTGCCGGCCGGCCCGGCGCACGCCACCGCCCGCGCCCTGTCGAAGATCCCGTTCCTGCCGACGTTCGCGGAGTGGGTGGAGGCGGCGAGCCACCCCGCGGTGATGGACACCTCGCGCGCCAAGCGCGACCTGCACTGGACGCCCCGCTACACCGGCCTCGAGGCGCTGCGCGACACACTGGGTCCTGCCGCGTAGCGCCGCCCGGCGCACCGCGGGAGGGGAGACATGAGGATCCGCGGAGCCGTGCTCGAGGAGATCGGGCGCGCACGTCCCTACGCGACGAGCCGGCCGCTGACCGTCGGCGAGGTCGACCTCGACCCGCCGGGCGCCGGCGAGGTGCTGCTGCGGCTCGACGCCGCCGGCCTGTGCCACTCCGATCTGTCGGTCGTCGACGGCAGCCGGGTGCGGCCGGTGCCCATGCTGCTCGGCCACGAGGCCGCCGGGACGGTCGAGCAGCTGGGCGACGGCGTCAGCGACCTGCGCGTCGGTGACCGCGTCGTCGCGACGTTCCTGCCGCGCTGCGGCGAGTGCGAGGGCTGCGCGACCCACGGCGTCCGGCCGTGCGTGCCGGGCACCGCGTCGAACACTGCGGGGACGCTGCTCGGCGGCGAGCGCCGGCTGACGCGTGACGGGCTGCCGGTGCACCACCACCTCGGGGTTTCCGGCTTCGCGACGCACGCGGTCGTCGACACCCGCTCGCTCGTCCGCGTGGATGCCGACGTGCCGCCCGCCGTCGCCGCGCTGCTCGGCTGCGCGGTGCTCACCGGCGGCGGCGCGGTGCTGAACACCCGGCGTCCGCAGCCGGGCTCCACCGTCGCCGTCGTCGGCCTGGGCGGCGTCGGCATGGCCGCTGTGCTGACCGCGCTGGCGCACGACGACGTGCGCGTCGTCGCCGTCGACGCCGTGCCCGACAAGCTCGACACCGCGCGCACTCTCGGTGCACACACCGTCCTGCGGCCCGACGAGGTCGCCGGCGCCGGTGTCCGCGCCGGCCTCGTCGTCGAGGCAGCGGGCAACGTGCGCGCGTTCGAGACCGCCGTCGCGCTCACCGAGCCGGGCGGCACCACCGTGACCGTCGGGCTGCCGCCGCCCGACGCACGCGCGTCGGTCGCTCTCACGGCGCTCGTGGCGGAAGGCCGCAGCATCGTCGGCAGCTACCTCGGCTCCGCAGTCCCGGCTCGCGACATCCCGGCGTTCGCGGAGCTCTGGCGCGCCGGTCGCCTCCCAGTCGAGCGGCTGATCTCGTCGACGATCTCGCTCGACGAGGTGAACGCCGGGATGGACGCCCTCGCCGACGGCCTGGCGGTCCGGCAGGTCATCGACCTCGCGGCGGAGCGATGAGCGCCGAGCCGGACCCGCGCGAGCTGCGCGCCCGCGACTTCCCGGTGCTGCTCCCGATGACGACGCGGTGGTCGGACAACGACGTGTTCGGCCATCTCAACAACGCCGTCTACTACGAGCTGTTCGACAGCGCCATCAACCGGTGGGTGGGGGAGGCCGCGGGCTCCGATCCGACGGCACTGCCGGCGATGGGAGTCGTCGCCGAGTCGGGCTGCCGCTACCTCGGCGAGGTGCGGTACCCGCAGGACGTCCGCGTCGGGCTCGCCGTCGCGCGGCTCGGCACCAGCAGCGTCACCTACCGGCTCGGCCTGTTCGCCGGCGACGACGACGCGCCTGCCGCAGTCGGTCGATGGGTGCACGTCTACGTCGACCGGTCGAGCCGCCGACCGGTTCCGTTGCCGCCCGCCGTCCGGTCGGCGCTCGAGCGGCTGCAGGAGGGAGGGGCGTCGTGAGCGCTCCGCGCACCGTCACCCGCGAGAGCTTCGAGCAGCTCGTCGACGACAACGACATCGTGCTGCTCGACTTCTGGGCTGCCTGGTGCGGCCCGTGCCGGTCGTTCGCGCCGGTGTTCGAGCAGGCCGCGCGCGACCACCCCGACATCGTCTTCGGCAAGGTCGACACCGAGGCCGAGCCCGAGCTGGCCGCCGCGTTCGGCATCCGGTCGATCCCGACGATCGTGGCGGTGCGCGAGCAGACCGTCGTCTTCTCCCAGCCCGGCGCGCTCCCGCCCGCGGCGCTCGCACAGCTCATCACCGCGGTGCGCGGGCTCGACATGGGGGAGCTGCGAGCGTCGTCGGGCGGCGGCATCGAGGTTGACATCGAGGAGCTCGAGCGCGCGCTCGCCGACGGAGCACTCGTCCTCGACGTGCGCGAGCCCGAGGAGCACGCCGAGGGGCACGTCGCCGGCACCCGCCTCGTGCCGCTGCGCACGATCCCGTCGGTGGTCGGCGAGCTGCCCAGGGACCGGCCGGTGTACCTGCTGTGCCGCGTCGGGCAGCGCCGCCTCGACGCCGCGCACTACCTCGTGCAGGAGGGCGTGGACGCCAGGTCCGTGGCGGGCGGCACCGTCGCGTGGGAGGCGAGCGGCCGGCCGCTTCAGCGGTAGCGGCGCGCGTCAGCGGTGCGCGATCCGGTCGAGCACCACCGCGCCGCAGTGAGGGCAGTGCAGGACGACGCGGCCGGCCACCCGGGCGGCGTCCCTCAGCGGGACGTCGCGTGCGCAGTCCGCCGCAGCGGACCATCACGCCGCGCAGCGAGCCCTCCGTGCGGCCGGGCCACCGGCACTCGTGCCCGACGACCCACGCCCAGCCGTCCACCTCTGTCGCGACCGGCAGCCGCAGCCCGCACTCGCACTGCCCGAGCCACGTGCCGGCAGGCTGCTGCCGGACGTCGGTGAGCTGCACCGGGTCGTCCACGGGATGCCGCGTGCCCGGTGGCAACTGCCCGCAGACCACCCGCTCAGGTGACCGGGTCGGCGCGCGTCGCGCGGCGACGAGTCGCGTTGACCCGCTCGGGTGACAAGAGCCGCGGCAGCACGTCCCGATCCTGCTGTGGAGATGTCCCGCGCCGCCGAGGAGCTCCGGTGCCCGAGATCACCGTCGTCGTCGAGGTCGACAAGGCCTCGCTGCTCCGCGAGCTGACGATGCTCAGCCGGTCGGCCGACGCGCCCGCCGAGGCCGTGCAGGCGCGGGTGCCGCAGCCCCGGTCGGCGAAGGACGGCGCCACGTTCGACGCCGCCTGACGCCGCCTGACGCCGGCATCCGGCTCAACGGCCGCGTCGCGGTGAGGTCCTCGCCGAGCTCGCCGTTCACCGCCGCGCGGCCGCGCGGGTCGTCGGCCAGCGCGCGTCAGCCCCCGCCGGCGCTCCGGCGGGGGCTGACGGGACGTGCTGTCGGCGGCAGAGCCCTTTGCAGATCAGATGTCGTAGTACATCGCGAACTCGTACGGGTGCGGCCGCAGCCGCATCTGCGCGATCTCGGTCTCGCGCTTGTACTCGATCCAGGTCGAGATGAGGTCCTCGGTGAAGACCCCGCCCTCCTGCAGGTAGTCGTTGTCGCTCTCGAGCGCCTCGAGGACGGCGTCGAGCGATGCCGGCACCTGGGCGACGTCGGCGAGCTCGTCCGGCGGGAGCTCGTAGAGGTCCTTGTCGACCGGGGTCGGCGGCTCGATCTTGTTGCGGACGCCGTCGAGGCCGGCCATGAGCATCGCGGAGAACGCGAGGTACGGGTTGCCCGACGGGTCGGGGCAGCGGAACTCCAGGCGCTTGGCCTTGGGGTTGTTGCCGGTGATCGGGATGCGGATGCAGGCCGACCGGTTGCGCTGCGAGTACACGAGGTTGACCGGCGCCTCGAAGCCGGGCACCAGCCGGTGGAAGCTGTTGATCGTCGGGTTGGTGAAGGCCAGCAGCGACGGCGCGTGGTGCAGCAGGCCGCCGATGTAGTGGCGCGCGGTGTCGGACAGCCCGGCGTAGCCGACCTCGTCGTAGAACAGCGGCGCGCCGTCCTTCCACAGCGACTGGTGGCAGTGCATGCCCGAGCCGTTGTCACCCATGATCGGCTTCGGCATGAAGGTCGCCGTCTTGCCGTGCGCCGCGGCGGTGTTCTTGACGAGGTACTTGAAGAGCATGAGGTTGTCGGCGCTCTTCAGCAGCGTGTCGAACTTGTAGTTGATCTCGGCCTGACCGGCGGAGCCGACCTCGTGGTGACCGCGCTCGACCACCAGACCGGCTGCCTCGAGGTTGATCGCCATCTCGTCGCGCAGGTCGGCGTAGTGGTCGGTCGGCGGGACCGGGAAGTAGCCGCCCTTGTAGCGGGGCTTGTAGCCCTTGTTGCCGCCCGGGATGTCCTTGCCGGTGTTCCAGGCCGCCGCCTCGGCGTCGATGTAGTAGTAGCTCGACTCCGGCGTGGAGTCGTACCGGATCGAGTCGAAGACGTAGAACTCGGCCTCGGCGCCGAAGAACGCGGTGTCGGCGACGCCCGAGCCGGCGAGGTAGGCCTCGGCCTTCTTCGCGACGTTGCGCGGGTCGCGCGAGTACGGCTCGCCGGTCAGCGGGTCGTGGATGAAGAAGTTGATGATCAGCGTCTTGCGCGCACGGAACGGGTCGATGACCGCCGTCGCCGGGTCGGGCAGCAGCTGCATGTCGGACTCGTGGATCTGCTGGAAGCCGCGGATCGACGAGCCGTCGAAGCCCAGGCCGTCGGTGAAGACGTCCTCGAGGAAGGAGCCGGCCGGCACCGTGAAGTGCTGCATGATGCCGGGCAGGTCGCAGAAGCGGACGTCGACCATCTCGACGCCCTCGTCCTTGATGTACTTGAGCAGCTCGTCGCTGTTCTGGAACATTCATTCCTCCTTGGCTGCAGCACCCGTCCACAGCCGGCACGTCAGAGTGGGGA
>JBKHYE010000085.1:0-8043 GCA_046565705.1 Actinomycetes bacterium | reverse complement strand
GGACGCCGGTGCGGCGCCCGCCCGAGCGGGTGCGTGCGGCGGCCTGTGGAGCTGTCGGCTACTGCTCGGCGCCGGCGAGCTCCTTGGCGCTGCCGGTGCTGATCTCGACCTTGCGGGGCTTGGCCTGCTCGGCTACCGACAGCGTCAGCGTGAGCACGCCGTTGTCGTAGTCGGCGCGGATGTTGTCGGTGTCGAGCTGCTCGCCCAGGAACAGCTGCCGGCGGAACTCGCCCAGCGGCCGCTCGGCGACCAGCACCTCGTCGTCGTCGCCGAACGGGCGGGTGCGGCTGGCGCTCACCGTGAGCACGTTCTTCTCGACCGTCAGGTCGATGGCGTCGGGGTCGACGCCGGGCAGGTCGACGTGCACCACGAACTGGTCGCCGTGCCGGTAGGCGTCCATCGGGGCGGTCGGGCGGCTGGCCTCACGCCACATCTGCGACGTCATGCGGTCGAGCTCGCGGAAGGGGTCGAAGCGCATCAGCATGTCGGGGTCCTCCTCGTTCTCGCGTGGCGGGCCGCGCCGGCACCTCTACCGGGCGGGGTCGTCCCGCGTCACACCAGACCTAACAACCTTCCGCTCAACTTTCTGCCCCACAAGGGCGCCACCTGTCAAGAGGTCTTCGCGTGTCGAGCCCGGGCATGCGCTTGACACCGGCCGCTCGGCTGCTCTCAGACTTGACGGAGGATCGCGCACGTTGCTGCACCGGGAGGCACTGGAGGGGCGGACGTGAGGCTGAACGAGGCGCGCGCCCGGCGCGTGCTCGGCGTCGGCGAGCACGCGTCGGCGGCCGAGGTCACGCGTGCCTACCGGACCCTCGCGCGGCGGCTGCACCCCGACACCGGCGGGGCGACCGCCGACCCGGCGCGGTTCGCCGAGGTGGCCGCGGCCTACCGGGTGCTCAGCGGCGACGCTTCCGGCGCTGCCTCGGCCGCAGCGGCAGCCGCTGCCGCTGACCCGCCGCCGCGGCGTCCCTCGACGTCGGTCCGCATCCCGGTGCGGCACGTCCGCCGACCCGGCCGCTGACCGCGGTGCCGCCACCGGAGGCGACGATGCGCCCCGTGCGCCTGCTGTTCGTCTGCCTCGGCAACATCTGCCGCTCGCCCACCGCCGAGGCGGTCATGCGCGCCGTGCTGCGCGAGCGCCGGCTCGACGACGTCGTCGAGGTGGACAGTGCCGGCACCGGGGACTGGCACGTCGGCTCGCCGCCGGACCCTCGCGCCTGCGCCGCAGCGGCTCGGCGCGGCGTCGACGTGACCGGCTCGGCGCGGCAGGTCACCGCCGACGACTTCTCGAGCTTCGACCTGCTGCTGGCCATGGACGCCTCGAACGCGCGCGAGCTGCGCCGGGTCGCGCCACCCGGCACCGAGCACAAGGTGCGCCTGCTCGCCGACGTCGACGTGCCCGACCCCTACTACGGCGGAGACGACGGGTTCGAGCGCGTGCTCGACCTCGTCGATGACGCCTGCCGGCGGCTGCTCGATGAGCTCGACCTTCGTCAAGCGTGACCCCGCGCCGCTCGAGGCGGCCGGGCTGCGCTGGCTGGCTGAGGCGGGCGCCCGGGTTCCCGCGGTGCTCGAGGAGCAGCCGGACCGGCTGGTGCTGCAGCGGGTCGAGGCCGGCCCGCTGACGGCGGCGGGAGAGGAGGAGCTCGGCCGCATGCTCGCCGAGGTGCACCGGGCCGGCGCGCCCGCCTTCGGCGCCCTGCCGGCCCCAGGCCGCTTCCTCGTGGGGCGCTGCGAGTTGCCGTCGCCGGAAGGCGACGAGTGGGACGGGTACTACCTGGAGCACCGGCTGCTGCCGGTCGCGCGGCGGGTGGGGCTGGAGCGCGAGGTCGCCGCGGTGCGGGTCGAGGCACCCGTCGAGCCGCCGGCCCGGCTGCACGGCGACCTGTGGAGCGGCAACGTGCTGGCCGACCGGGACGGGCGCCCCTGGCTCATCGACCCCGCCGCGTACGGCGGCCACCGCGAGGTCGACCTCGCGATGCTGGGCCTGTTCGGCGCCGTGCCCGCGCGCACCCTCGCGGCGTACGACGAGGCGTTCCCGCTCGCCGACGGCTGGCGGAACCGCGTGCCGCTGTGGCAGCTGTTCCCGCTGCTCGTGCACGCGGTGCTGTTCGGCGGCCACTACCTCCCGCAGGCACGCGAGCTCGCGCTGCGGCTGCGGTAGCTCAGCGCTCGAACAGCGCGAGCTGGCGGCTGCTCGTGCTGTCGTCGACCCGCCCGCGACGCTCGTGCAGCAGCGCGTTCACCTCACCGCCGAGCAGCAGCGCGATGCTCAGCAGGTACACCCACAGCATCACGATGGCGCCGCCGCCGAACGCCCCCAGCACCGGGTTCCGGTCTGCCACCAGCTCGACGTAGAACCGCAGCCCGACGCTCGCGAGCACCCACAGCACGACCGCGACGACGGCGCCCGGGAGCGCGTCGCGCCAGCGCAGGTGCCGGCACGGCGCCACGCGGTAGAGCGTCGTCGTCCACCCGACCAGCAGCAGCACCATCACCGGCCCGCGCGCGACGTCCCAGAAGAAGGCGAAGAACCCGCCGAGCCCGAGCGCCTCGGCGACCTGCCGACCCGGCCCGAGCAGCGGTCCGACGACGAACGCGGCCAGCGCGAGCGCCAGCAGCACGAGCGTGCCGACGGCGAGCCAGAGACCGAGCAGCCGGCGGCGGAGCCAGCTGCGTCCCTCACCGGTGTCGTAGGCCAGGTTCAGCGCGTTGACGGCGACCGCGAACCCGCCCGACAGCGTCACGAGCGCGCCCAGCGTGGCGACCGTCAGCAGCGAGCCGCGACGCTGTTCGAAGAGGTCCTCGACGGCCGTCACGGCCTCGGACGCCGAGTCGCTGAGCACCAGGCGCAGCGTGCTGACGACCCGCTGCTGCGCCTCGGCGGCGACGTCGGCGCCGAGCAGCACGTCCAGCACGCCGAGCAGCGACACCGCGACGAGCAGACCGGGGAAGATGCTCAGGACAGCGAAGAACGCTGTCTCCGCCGCGAGGCCGGGGACGCGGTCCTCGTCCACCTCGCGCACCAGCCGGCGGCCGAACGACAGCGCGCGTCGCCAGGGCCCGGGAACGCCCGACCCGCGCTGCACCTGCACGACCGCCACCTCCGCTCTGCTGCCCGGACGCCTGCCCGCGCCGGCCACGCGCCACGCATCACCCGGTTCCGGACGGGAACGGGCACCGACATGGACGACATCCGTGCCAGGCCCGGCCGCTCCGCACGAGCGCCGACCTCGACCCCCTCCTCGAGCGCATCGGCGACGCCCGCGTCGTGCTGCTCGGCGAGGCGTCGCATGTGGTTCGAGCAGACCCGCCCGCTGCGCCCGCTGCACCTCGAGCCCGAGCGCCACGGCGAGGAGCAGACCTGGCCGTGGGCGGCGTGACGCCCGCGGGTCAGGTGGCGGGTCCGCCGAGCAGCCGCCGCACCTCGTCGTCGTTGGTCTGCGTGAAGTCCTCGTAGAAGCCGCCGACGGCGCTGAACGCCGCCGGCGCGTGCACGCACACGACGTCGTCGGCGTGCTGCGCGACACGGGCGCAGGCGTCGGGCGAGGCGACCGGCACGGCGACCACCACGCGGGCAGCGCCGGCCGCACGCACGGCGTCGACGGCGGCGAGCATGGTCGCGCCCGTCGCGAGCCCGTCGTCCACCACGACGGCGGTACGACCGGTCAGCTCGAGCGGCGGGCGACCGGCCCGGTACGCCGACTCTCGCCGCGCGAGCTCTGCCGACTCCGCCAGCACGACGTCGTCGACCTGGTCGGCGGAGACCCCGAGCCGCCGCACGAGGTCGTCGTTCATGACGCGCACACCGCCCGAGGCGATCGCGCCCATGGCGAGCTCCGGGTGCCCGGGCGTGCCGAGCTTGCGCACGACGTAGACGTCGAGCGGTGCACCGAGCGTCGACGCGACCTGGGCGGCCACCGGGACCCCGCCCCGCGGCAGGCCGAGAACGACGACGTCGTCATCGGCCACCCGGTCACGCACCGCCGCGGCCAGCGCGCGCCCGGCGTCGGTGCGGTCGCGGAACATCACAGCGGCACGGCGTCCATTGGTCCGACCGTGCGGTAGTCGGTGCCGTCGGGGGCGAGCTGCGTCAGCTGGCCGTACCAGATCTGCGGCTGCGCCAGCACGGCGTCGTGGACGGGGAAGGCGACCCGCGGCCGCACGGCGCGCAGCAGGTCGACCGACTCGACGAGCTTGAGCCACGGCGCGTCGGTCGGCAGCCCGAGCACCTCGACGTCGGCGTCCGGCACGGTCAGCGCGTCGCCCGGCGTGAAGAACCGCTCGCCGACCAGGTAGCCGACGTTGGGGATGCGCGGGATGTCCGGGTGGATGACGGCGTGCTGCGCGCCGTGCACGACGACGCTGGTGCCGAGGTCGAGCCGGTCGCCCTCGCGGACGACGGTGCACGGCACGTCGAGCTGCTCGCCGGTGCCCTCGTCGCAGTGCAGCCGCGCGTCGGGGTTGGCCTCGAGCAGCGCGCCGAGCCGGTCGCGGTCGAGGTGGTCGGGGTGCTGGTGGGTGACGAGCACGCCGGTCAGGCCGCGCAGCTCCTCGAAGCCGGTGGAGAAGACCCCGGGGTCGAGCAGCAGCCGCGCGTCGCCGTCCTCCACGAGCAGGCAGGAGTGGCCGTAGCGGGAGATGCGCACGTCCCTGTCCTACCGCAGCCGGGGGGCGGGGCACACCCCGCGCAGCGGGCAGGTCACGATGCGGGGACCCGACCTGGAGGTGGCACCGTGTGGTGGTCCGTGCTCACCGGCAAGATCGAGCAGGCGAAGGCGCTCGACCCGGCCGTCGACGTCGTCAGCGGCGTGTTCGGCCGCGTCATGCACAAGGGGCCGGTCAAGGACCTGCTGCACGGCACCTGGCTCGGCCACCCGGTGCACCCGATGCTCATCGCAGTGCCGATCGGCTTCTGGTCCGGCGCGACGCTGCTCGACCTGACCGGTCAGTCGGCGGCCGCCCGCCGGCTCGTCGGCGCCGGGGTGCTGGCCGCCGGTCCCACCGCGGCGAGCGGCATGGCGGACTACACCGAGCTCGGGTCGGCGCGGCGGCCCAAGCGCGTCGGGCTGGTGCACGCCGTCGCGAACTGGGCGACGATCGGCGTGCAGGTGGCGAGCTGGCGGGCGCGCTCGCGCGGCGAGCACGCCAAGGGCGCGGCGCTGTCGCTCGTCGCCATGGGCGGGCTCGCCGTCGGCGGCTACCTCGGCGGCCACCTCGCGTACAGCCAGGGCGTGGGCATGAACCGCAACGCCGACGCACGCCTCGCGCCCCGCGACTGGACCGACGTCGCCGCCGACAGCGACGTCGTCGAGGGGCAGCCGCTGCGCGTGACGGCGGCGAAGCAGCCGGTCGTGCTGGTGCGGCGGCGCGGCGTCGTGCACGCGATGGGCGCGACGTGCAGCCACTGGGGAGGGCCGCTCGACGAGGGGTCGGTCGACGGCGACTGCATCGTGTGCCCGTGGCACGGCAGCGCGTTCCGGCTCGACGACGCCGGCGTGGCCCGCGGCCCGGCGACGGCGGCGCAGCCGCTGTACGACGTGCGCGTCGTCGACGGCCGGGTGCAGGTGCGGGCTCGCGCGGCCGCGCCGCAGAAGGCGCTGCGCTGACGGATTGCAGACTGGCGGTCGTTCCCGACGTCCGCCTCCGGCGAGGAGCGGGCGCGACGGCCGGGGACGTGAGATCGACTCGGCACTTCCCCCGCCGTGTCGTGATCCTGCCGGTCCGGCGGGCGTTCCCTGGGCGCGAGAAGCCGGGAGAAGCCGCGAATCGATCACTCTTGCCCCGGCGTCTCGCGACTGGACGCAACGCCCATCCCGCGGGGCGAGCGGCCTGGCCTCCTTAGCCTGAGGGCGCCTTGCAAACGCGTCATCGAGGTCGACTCTGGCTATCCCCCTTTTTTCGTCATACGATTTTGTCGTGGTGAGTGATCAGCAGATCCAGCAGTGGGCCGATGAGGCCGAGGCCGGCTATGACGTCGACGAGCTCAAGCGCCGGGGCCGCGGGCGCCCGGGTCGGGGCGCCGCACCGATGCAGGTCGTGGCAGTGCGGCTGACCGTCGACGAGCTCGCCGCCCTCGACGCGGCCGCCGCGAAGAACCACATGAGCCGGTCGGAGGCCATCCGCGCCGCGCTGGCCCAATTGTCTGCGTGAAGGTCCACTCGAGCGCACGAAAGCACGGTGTCGAGGAAGCCGACGCCGTCCAGGCTGCCGAGTGGCCACTGTGGATCGAGCCCCTTGGCGACGACGGTCCACCGCACCGAGAGCTACGGCTCGGCTTCGACACTGGTGCGCGCCTGCTGGAAACCGTCGTCCTCATCTCCGAGGACGGGACTGAGCTGGTCATCCATGCGATGCCCTGCCGCAAGAAGTACCTCGACCTGCTGCCCTGACCGCAAGCACTCACTGCCGCAGAGCGTGCATGGCTCCGACTGCGACTGGCGCTCGTCGCCTGCCGCTCAGCAGTGAGCGAAACTGTTCCGGCAGCTGTCGAAGGAGCGGGACGACAGGACCCTCACGGGTTGACTGTGAACGAGCGGGTGCTCGTCATCGGCGCATCCAGCGGCATCGGTGTGAGACCGCGGCACACCTCGAGCAACGCGGCGCGCACGTCGTTCGCGTCGACGCAAGGCCGGGGGCCACACGAATCCGTCCGACGTCCGTGGACCAGGCGGTCGATGCAGCTGAGACCTCGCGGCATCGACGTGGTGATCAGGGCGCCCCCGTTGGGCCAGCCGGGCTCAGTCCTGCGGTGCTCCCGAGACCCAGCGGCGCACTCCCTCGGCGACGGCCGCGACGCCGACGGCGCCGGCCGCCACCGCTGCACCGCCGCCCGTCGCCGGCAACTGCCGCGAACCTGCAGGCGCCGGTGCGCCCGGCCCTGTGGCCTGCGCGGGCGGCGTCGGGGCGGCCGCAGCGCGGACGAGCGCGCTCGCGTCGAGGTCGCGGTGGTGCCCGACACCGGCGATCGTGAGGGTGATCTCGAGCTCGGCGAGGAGCGTTCGGAGCATGTGCCGAACGCCGTCCTCCCCTGCGAGCGCCAGGCCGTGCACGTACGGGCGGCCGATGACGACAGCCTCGGCCCCCAGGGCCAGTGCCCGGTAGACGTCGGTCCCCGTGCGGACACCTGACCCGAACAGCACGGCGAGCTTGCCGCCGACGGTGTCCGCGATCTGCGGCAGGACGTCGATCGTCCCGGCGACGCCGGGACCGCGGCGCCCGCGCTCGTTCGAGACGACGATGCCGTCGAAGCCACGGTCAACCGCCATGTGCGCGTCCGGCACGTTCTGGATGCCGCCGAGGACGATCGGCCCGTCCCAGGCCCTGTGGATCGCCGCGAGCGGCTCCCAGCCCTGCTCGGGCTGCGGGGGAGAGAGCAGGAGGTGGCTGCACCCGGTGGCCCGCGCTCGGGTGAGGAGCACGGGGTCGGGGCCGTCCCGGCCCGGCCAGTCCAGGGCGAACCACCGCGGGCCGTCCGGCGCGGCCACGGCGACCTCCTCGAGCGATCTGCTCGCAAGCGACGAGTGGACGTATGTGAGCTGTAGCCCCGCTGCCGCCCGGGCGGTGGCCCTCTCGCCGTCCGGGTGCGCCATGGCCTGGCCGCCTACCGGGCCGAGGATGACCGGCGCCGGCATCTCGACGCCGAGCACCGTCGTGCTGAGGTCGCGCGCGGAGCGGTCGATGAACATCCGCGGGACGATCCGCCACGCAGCCAGCGCCTCCGCGTTGGCTCGCACGGCGGCGGCGCCACCCGCCCAGGCGAGCAGGTGCTGGCGCGCGGCCTCGGACAGGACCTCCGCGGCAGCATCCTCGAGGTCGGACAGGTTGGTGGTGAAGATCGGCTTGGTGCCCGCGGTCATCCCGGCGACGTAGATCTCGGACTGGTAGCTGCCGAACGGCGCGCCCGGGCCGACGGGGAGCGGCGACGCGGCAAGCCCGGGAGTCGCAGTGCCGGGCGCCACCGGCGCGGCGAGCGCGGGCCGCGCGAGGACGGTCGCGGCGACGGTCGCGGCGGCCACCTCGAGGAACTGACGACGAGTG
>JBKHYE010000084.1:0-5469 GCA_046565705.1 Actinomycetes bacterium | reverse complement strand
CCGCGAGCCGGTTCGTCTTCGACACCACGCTCGAGTACTGCAAGAGCCGGCAGGCGTTCGGCCGCCCGATCGGCTCCTTCCAGCACAACCGGTTCGTCCTCGCCGAGATGGCCACCGAGATCGAGATCGCCGAGACCTACCTGGAGAAGGCAGTCCGCGAGCACAACGAGGGCCGCTTCACCGTGCAGGACGCCGCCATGAGCAAGTGGTGGACCACCGAGCTGCAGAAGCGCGTCGTCGACTCGTGCGTGCAGCTGCACGGGGGCTACGGCTACATGCTCGAGTACCCGGTCGCGAAGGCGTTCCTGGACTCGCGCATCCAGACCATCTACGGCGGGACGACCGAGGTCATGAAGGAGATCATCGGTCGCTCCCTCGGCGTCTGAGAGGACGACATGAGCGAGGCGTTCCTGTACGACGCGATCCGCACCCCGCGCGGCAAGGGCAAGCGCGGCGGCGGCCTGCACTCGATGAAGCCGGTCTCCCTGGTCGTCGGACTCGTCGACGAGCTGCGCCGCCGGCACCCGGACCTCGACCCGGCCGGCGTCGACGACGTCGTGCTCGGCGTCGTGTCGCCGGTCGGTGAGCAGGGCGCCGACATCGCCAAGACCGCCGCCCTGGCGGCCGGCCTGCCCGACACGGTCGCGGGCGTGCAGCTCAACCGCTTCTGCGCCAGCGGCCTGGAGGCCGTCAACGTGGCGGCGCAGAAGGTGCGCAGCGGCTGGGAGGACCTCGTGCTGGCCGGCGGCGTCGAGTCGATGTCGCACGTGCCGATGGGCAGTGACGGCGGGGCGTGGGCGATGGACCCCGAGACGGCCTACGGCACCGGCTTCGTGCCGCAGGGCATCGGCGCCGACCTCATCGCCACGCTCGAGGGCTGGAGCCGGGAGGACGTCGACGCCTACGCCGCCGAGTCGCAGGCGCGCGCCGCGAAGGCCTGGGCCAACGGCTACTTCGAGCGCTCCGTCGTCCCCGTCGTCGACCGCAACGGCACGGTCGTGCTCGACACCGACGAGCTGGTGCGCCCGAGCACCACCGTCGAGTCGCTCGGCGCGCTGCCGTCCGCCTTCGCCGGCATCGGCGACCTCGGTGGCTTCGACGCCGTCGCGCTGCAGAAGTACCACTGGGTCGAGCGCATCAACCACGTGCACACCGCCGGCAACTCCTCCGGCATCGTCGACGGCGCCGCGCTGGTCGTCGTCGGCTCGGAGGAGGCGGGCCGCCGGCACGGGCTGACCCCGCGCGCGCGGGTCGTGGCCACCGCGCTGTCCGGTGCCGATCCGACGATCATGCTGACGGGGCCGGCGCCGGCGGCGCGCAAGGCGCTGGCCAAGGCCGGGCTGACCGTCGACGACATCGACCTGGTCGAGCTCAACGAGGCGTTCGCCGCGGTCGTGATGCGCTTCATGAAGGACACCGGCTTCGCGCACGAGCAGGTGAACGTCCACGGCGGGGCCATCGCGATGGGGCACCCGCTCGGAGCCACCGGGGCGATGGTCCTCGGCACCCTGGTCGACGAGCTCGAGCGGCGCGACCTGCGCTACGGGTTGGCCTCGCTGTGCGTGGGTGGCGGCATGGGCATCGCGACGATCGTGGAGCGGGTGTGACGACGACCAGCACGAGCACGAGCACGGTCCGGTACGAGCGCGACGACGCCGGTGTCGTCACGCTGGTGCTGGACGACCCGGCGGCCCGGGCCAACACGATGAACGAGGCGTTCGTGCGCTCCTTCGGCGAGGTGCTGGACCGGCTGGAGGCCGAGCGCACCGACGGCACGCTGCGCGGGGTGGTCGTCACCAGCGCGAAGAAGACCTTCTTCGCCGGCGGCAACCTCGACGAGCTGCTCGCTGCCGACGACCGGCAGCGCATGCTCGCCGGCACCACGCACATCAAGACCCTGCTGCGGCGCCTGGAGACCCTCGGCGTGCCGGTCGTCGCAGCGATCGCCGGCAGCGCCCTCGGCGGCGGGATGGAGCTCACCCTCGCCTGCCACCACCGCGTCGTGCTCGACGATCCCTCGGTGCGGCTGGGCTTCCCCGAGGCGACGCTCGGCCTGCTGCCCGGCGCCGGCGGCGTCGTGCGCACCGTGCGGATGCTCGGCCTCGCGACCGCGCTGACCGAGCTGCTGCTGCAGGGCCAGCAGGTCCGGCCGGACAAGGCGCTGCGCCTCGGCCTGGTCGACGAGCTGGCGACCGACCGCGATGATCTGCTCGCCAAGGCCCGTGCCTTCGTCGACGCCCATCCGGAGTCGGTGCAGCGCTTCGACGCGAAGGGCTGGAAGGTGCCGGGCGGCACGCCGTCCTCGCCGTCGCTGGCGGCGGTCCTGCCGAGCTTCCCGGCCAACCTCGTGAAGCAGCTCAAGGGCGCGCACTACCCGGCCCAGCACCACATTCTGTGCGCGGCGGTGGAGGGCCTGAACGTCGACCTCGACACGGCGTTCACGATCGAGGGGCGGTACTTCGTCGACCTCGTCGTCGGGCAGACGGCCAAGAACATGGTGCAGGCGTTCTGGTTCGACCTCAACGCCGTCAACGGCGGCCGGTCCCGTCCGGCCGACGTGCCGGCCTGGCAGGCCACCCGGGTCGGCGTGCTCGGCGCCGGGATGATGGGCGCGGGCATCGCCTACGCCTTCGCCAAGGCCGGCGTCGACGTCGTCCTCAAGGACGTCAGCGCCGAGGGCGCCGAGAAGGGCAAGGACGTCTCCCGCCAGCTCGTGGGCAAGGCCGTCGCAAAGGGCCGGCTGTCGCAGGAGAAGGCCGACGCGCTGCTCGCCCGCATCACGCCGACCGGCGAGGCGGCCGACCTCGCCGGCTGCGACCTGGTGGTCGAGGCCGTCTTCGAGGACGTCGCGCTCAAGCACCGGGTGCTGTCCGAGGCCGAGGGGGCCGCCGCGGGCGACGCCCTGCTGGCCAGCAACACCTCCACCCTGCCGATCACGGATCTCGCGAAGGGCGTGCAGCGGGCGACGGACGTCGTCGGCATGCACTTCTTCTCGCCGGTGGACAAAATGCCGCTGGTCGAGCTGATCGTCGGTGAGTCGACCTCGCCCGAGGCGCTCGCGCGGGCGTACGACGCCGTGCGCCAGATCGGCAAGACGCCGATCGTCGTCAAGGACAGCCGTGGCTTCTTCACCTCCCGCGTGTTCGGGACGCTCGTGCTCGAGGGCGCGGCGCTGCTGGCCGAGGGCCTGCCGCCGATGTCGGTGGAGCGCGCCGCGCTGCAGGCCGGCTTTCCGGCCGGCCCGCTCACCCTGCTGGACGAGGTCACGCTCACCCTGCCGCTGAAGATCGAGGAGCAGGCCCGGGCGGACGCGCAGGCCGCGGGCGCCGACCTGCCGCCGGAGCACCCCGGGCTCGCCGTCGTGCGCCGGCTCGTCGAGCGCGGCCGGACCGGCAAAGCCGCCGGGCAGGGCTTCTTCGACTGGGAGCCCGACAAGCGGGTCTGGCCCGGGCTCGCCGACGAGTTCGGGCTGCGGCCCGACGCCGTGCCGTTCCACGACGCGCAGGAGCGGATGCTGTTCGCGATGGCGGTCGAGACGGCCCGCTGCGTCGAGGAGGGTGTGCTGCGCTCCGTCGCCGACGCGAACATCGGCTCGATTCTGGGCATCGGCTTCCCGCCGCTGTACGGCGGCGTGCTGCAGTACGTCGACCAGTACGACAGGGGAGTGGCCGGCTTCGTGCGCCGCGCGGACGAGCTCGCTGACGCCTACGGCGAGCGGTTCCGTCCGCCGGCGCTGCTGCGCGACGCGGCGAGCGGCACGCTCCGGGCGGCCCTCCCCGCCTGACCCCTCGATCCGCCGGGCCGTGAGTCGCGCCCGCGGCGGCGGGCGTGACCAACGGCACTGCGCTCCGTGGTGCGGCACACGGTCGGCGGGCACATCCTCGTGCGGACACTGGCCCATCCCGGAGGACCGCGCCATGAATCCGCGCCGCCCGTCCCTGCTCGCCCTGCTCGTGCTCATGTGCATGGCGCTCGCGCTCGTCATCGGCGCGAACAGCTCGCTGTCGGTCGCCCTGCCCGACGTCGCCGCCGACCTGGGTGCCAGCCAGACCGAGCTGTCGTACGTCGTCAACGCCTACGCGCTGGTGTTCGCGGCGCTGCTCCTGCCCGTCGGACTGGCGGCCGACCGGTACGGCCGCCGCCCGTTCCTCGTCGCCGGCCTCCTGCTGTTCGGCGGCGCCAGCCTGGCCAGCGCCTTCGCCCCCGACCCGACCACGCTCATCCTGCTCCGCGGCCTTGCCGGCGTCGGCGCCGCGGCGGTGATGCCGGCGACGCTCTCGGTCCTCGTCGACGCCTACCCGCCGGAGCGGCGGGCCTTCGCCGTCTCCATCTGGGCCGGCGTGTCAGGCGCCGGGGCGATGCTCGGCGTGCTGCTGTCCGGGCTGCTGCTCGAGCTGTTCTGGTGGGGCAGCGTGCAGCTGGCCTACGGGGTCGCGGCGGTCGCCGTCGCGGCCGCGGCCGCCCGCGTCGTGGCGCCCAGCCGGAACCCCGCCCTGGCCGTCGACCTGCGCGGCGGCCTGCTGGCCCTCGTCGGCCTGTCCGGGCTGGTGCTGGGGCTGCTGGAGGGACCGGAGCGCGGCTGGACGGCGCCGGTGACCCTGGCCGCGCTCGCGCTCGGGGCCGCCGGCCTGGCCGCCTTCGTCGGTCACGAGCTCGAGACCGCCGAGCCGATGCTCGACGTCCGCCTGTTCCGCAGCCGCGGGCTGTCCGCCGGCAGCGCGCTGGTGTTCCTGCAGTTCTTCGCCGCGTTCGGCTTCTTCTTCCTCGCCCCCCAGTTCCTGCAGTTCGTGCAGGGGCACGACGCGCTGGGCGCCGCCCTGCGGCTGCTGCCGCTGGTCGGCGGCATCGCGCCGGCGAGCATCCTGGGCCCGCGGCTGCTCGACCGGTTGGGCAGCCGCGTGCTCGGCAGCGCCGGCATGGCGGTCATGGCCGCGGCGTTCGTCCTGCTCGCGGTGGTCGGCGACGGCCCGTTCTGGCAGTTCGCGGCGGCGCTGGTGCTGCTAGGGCTGGGGTTCGGGACGGCCATCACCCCGGGGACGCAGCTCATCATCGACGGGCTGCCGGCGGACCGGCGGACGCTGTCGGCGGCGGTCAACGACGTGACCCGCGAGGTCGGCGGCGCCCTCGGCGGGGCGGTCGCGGCCAGCGTGCTCGTCGCGGTGTACGGGCGCGACCTGGTCACGACCGGGTTGCCGCCCGAGGCCGCGGAGCAGGCGGAGGAGGGGGTCGCCGCGGCGGTCGGCATCGCCGCGCAGCTCGGCCCGCAGGGCGCTGCCCTGGCCGCCAGCGCCCGTGAGGCCTTCACCGTCGGCTACCAGACGGCGGTGCTCGCGGCGGCGGTGGCGCTGGCCGTGGGGGCTGTCGTGGCGGCCGTCGTCGCGCCCGCCCGGCGGGACGAGGCCGCGGCGCTGGAGCTGGCCGAGCCGTACCCCGACGAGCCGCGCCGCACGTCGGCCGCGTCCGCGACCG
>JBKHYE010000083.1:0-7850 GCA_046565705.1 Actinomycetes bacterium | reverse complement strand
GACCGGCCTCCCACCCCAGCGTCTGCCACCGCGAGCGGATCGGTCCCCACACCGCCTGGGCACCCGTCGACGGCGTCCAGTAGATCGAGCCGCCCTTGCTGAAGTGGTTGAACCGGCCCACGCCGTCCGGCGTCGGAGTCTCCGACGTCACCGGGTACCCCAGCGGTCCCGTCTCCCAGCCCAGCGCCTCCCATCGCTTCCGGATCGCGCCCCACACAGCGTGCGCACCGGTCGACTCCGTCCAGAAGATGGAGCCGCCCTTGCTGAAGTGGTTGAACCGACCCGCGCCGTCTCCGGTCGAGCGGTCCGACAGCAGCGGGTAGCCCAACGGACCGGCCTCCCACCCCAGCGTCTGCCACCGCGAGCGGATCGGTCCCCACACCGCCTGGGCACCCGTCGACGGCGTCCAGTAGATCGAGCCGCCCTTGCTGAAGTGGTTGAACCGGCCCAGGCCGTCCGGCGTCGGAGTCTCCGACGTCACCGGGTACCCCAGCGGTCCGGTCTCCCAGCCCAGCGACTCCCACCGCCGTCGGATCTCGCCCCACACCGCATGGGCACCGGTCGACGGCGTCCAGTAGATCGAGCCGGCGTCGTAGTGCGTGTAGCGCCCCACGCCGTCGGGCGTGGGCAGCTCCCCCGTCGCCGGCTCCCCCAGCACCGACCCTTGCCCGCCCATGGCGGTGTAGCGCTGCACGATCGGCGTCCATCCCGGCAGCTGCGGCGAGCTGTGGTGCAGCGTGTTGTTGTCGGTCAGCGTCGTGCTCGTGCACTGCCACTGAGAGACGCGCCAGGGTGGCGTGCACGTCACGACCCGGCACCACACCGGCCCGCTGCAGGACACGTGCCGCATGCACTGCCCGTAGCGGAAGTTGTTGGTGCACACCTTGCGCTGGTCGCACTGACCGGCAGGTCCGCACGTCTCCGGCCCGCACGCCGTGCAGGCCCGCGAGCAGAACCCCCAGCCGCCGCGCGACATCGTGCACCCGCAGGAGCAGTAGCTGTGGCAGTCGATGTAGTAGCGGGCCTGGCCGCCGCAGAACCCGGACCCGTCCGCCTTCCACCAGCCGCCCACCAGGCTGTTCGGCGGGCACCGGTTGACGCCGTTGCGGATGGTCGCGCAGAAGACGGTGTAGCCCGAGCTGCAGGTGGCGGACGGTCCGCACACCGACGCGTACGCCGTCCCGGGGCGCAGTGCGTAGCTCCACGGCGACACGGCGAGCGCGGAGCCGACGACGGCGACCCGAGACAGCAGGCCGCGGCGGCTGGTGCGGCGGTCGAGCACGGAAGCCACGCGGTCGACGAGCGCGACGAGCCCCGACCGCTCGGGACCCCGCGGCGGGGGCACGGCAACGGTCATGACGACCTCCGGGGTTCGAGGTCCAGGCCGGCGAGCAGCTCGTTCACCTTGCGCACCAGCGCGGCACGGCGCGCGTGGTTGCCGAGGACGATGTAGAGGCAGTACGCCCTGCCTCCCTCGGTGAAGAAGTACTGCACACCTGACTGGCCGGGCAGCGAGCGCTGCAGCTGGTTCGGCGCGAAGTCGTCAGGACGCACGCGCGGCCGCCCGCGCGTCGAGAACAGCGGCGTGCCGACCGCCTCGGCGTCGTACTCCGCCAGCGTCAGGAAGACGTCCGCTGCCGTGAGCAGCGGAGTGACGCCACCGCCGAAGTCGCCCCGCGTCTCCGGCAGCGCGACCGTCGCCGCGTGCAGGACCGCTGCCGGGCGGCCACCCGGCTCGTCGCGGTCGGCCGGCCGACGACGGATGCGGACCTCCCACCCGGGTCGTCGCTCGACGGCCATGCCGTGCGCCCGCACCTTCAAGCCGTGCCTCCCGAGACGACGACGGCCCCGGCGGTGAGGGCGACGCCGATGAGCGTGGCGGTGACCAGCCGCCGAGCGGTCGGTGCCAGGCTCTCCGTCCGGCGGGCGGCGGCAGCCAGCTGCGCCGACGTCTGGACGCGACGCAGCGTCAGCACGGGACGTGCGCGCACCAGTCCGAACGAGGCGCCCACCAGCGCCCCGTACACCGGTGAGCTGGTCAGGACGGTCAGCAGCACCGCGACGTACAGCACCGGCGACGTCACGATGGTGACGAGCCCGAACCCGAGCTGGAGCCCGTACCCGAGCCCGTAGACCCAGCCGCGGTACCGGTGCAGCCAGTCCTCGTCCACCTGACGGTGCCACGTCGCCGGCTGCGGCAGTCGACCGAGCTCGACCGCAGCGGCCAGCACGGCGACGACGGCGACCACCGTGAGCGCCGCGTCCGCCATTGCCGGGCGCTCGACCGGCAGGGCGCGTCCCAGACCGCCGGCGAGCACGCCGAGGGCGGTGCCGCCCACGACGGAGCCCAGGACGTACGCCACCACGGTGACGCCGTAGCGGCTGGCGCGTCCCCGCTCACCGAGCGGGGTGATGCTCGTGAGCATCGACTCGCCTCAAGGAGACCAGGTCGCGCGCAGGGCGGCGACGGCGGCGGTGGGGAGGCCGAGCAGGAGTGCGACGAGCGGTAGTTCCACGGCTCAGCGGCTCCGTGGTGCGTCGGTCAGGCTCGCCCGGCGGTCGTCGTCGACGGGCGCGACGTCGATCGCCTCGTCCGCCGTCGCGTACAGGCTGTGGTGCCCCGGTGCGATGCCCGCGTCGAGGAGCTCACGGTCGGCCCGGGCCTCCCGGTGCGCGCCGTTGCCGCTGTCGAGCGCGCGCGTCCGACGGGTGGCCAGCCGGCTGTCGTCCTCCGCCTCACCGACCAGCCGGACGACCTGTGCCCACTCGCCGGCCGAGCCCTCGCCGACGACGCGGCCGGCGGGGCCGTCGACGAGCACGAAGTAGGGACTGCCCGGCACCCCGTAGGACTCCCAGGCGCGGGTCGACATGACGACCGGCACCCGGTCGCCGCCCGCCAACCCGCGCACGGCTGTCTCGCTCTCGTGCTCGGGGCCCTTGGTGACCACCACGAGCCGGACACTGTCCGGCAGGCCGGTCTCCGAGCCGGCGCCGAAGACGTCCCAGAACGTCTCGCACGTGCTGCAGCCGCTGGACAGGAAGGCCAGCAGGGTGCGGTGCGGTACGCCGACGACGCTGAGCGCGACGGCCTCCTCGCCCGGCGTCGTCCCGGCGACGTCGTGCGCCCCCTGTCCGGTGACCTGCGTGACCTCGACCGGCTGGACGACACCTTCACGCACGGCGAACGGCGGGTCCGTCGCTGCCGGCCGGGCCTCGTCGCGGCCGGCCCCGAGCTCGTGCAGCTGGCGGAGGATCTCGGCGTGGCTGTGCAGCAGCCCGACGACGAGCAGGGCCATCAGCGCGACGGCGACGGTGAGGGCGACGAGCAGGACGGTCACGACGACGCGCTCCGGGTGATGTGGAACAGGGCGGGGTGCTGGACCTCCGGCGCCTCGGCGCGCCGCGCCGCCGCCGCGAGGACGGGCGGCAGCTCGGCGAGGACGGCGTAGGCGGTGGCGGCGACGACGCCGCCTGCGGCGAGGGCGCCCGCGACTGTCGCGGCCGAGGCGTCGGCGAGCACCACAGGCGGACCTGCAGCGGCCGCCGCCGAGGCGGCGGCCAGCGCGCCGGTGACCGTCACGTGCCACCAGCTGGGGGGGGTGTCCGGCCGGGCGAAGCACCCGCACGACGACAGCGGGCGGTCGCGCACGAGGGCCAGGAGCACGAAGCCGGTGAACCCGGCGTAGAGCACCGCCACGGCTGCCGCCGCCGGCGCACCGGCGCCGGCGAGGACCGCGGCGGCTGCCGCCAGCTCCACCGCCCCCAGCGCCCGTACGAGCCAGGTGGCGCTGGGCAGGCCCTGCGTCCGCAGCGCCTGCGCGGTGTCTGCGGGCCGGCGCAGCTTGAGCCACCCGGCCCCCGCGAGGAGGAGGACGGCGGCCACGAGCAGGCCGGTCAGCGGGGGCACCGGTGCACCGTGCGTCAGCGGGTCGTCGAGGTCAAGTACGGCGCGCTGGCTCGTGAGCCGCCATCAGGAGGTGACGCGATAGGCGTCGTACACGCCTTCGACGCCGCGCACCTGGTTGAGCAGATGGCCCAGGTGCTTCGGGTCGCCCATCTCGAAGGTGAACCGCGAGACGGCCACCCGGTCGCGCGTCGTCGTCACCGTCGCCGACAGGATGTTCACGTGCGCGTCCGAGAGAACGCGCGTGACGTCGGACAGCAGCCGGGTGCGGTCGAGCGCCTCGACCTGGATCGCGACGAGGAACAGCGAGCCGGCGGTGGGCGCCCACTCGACGTCGACGACGCGCTCCTGCGTCGCCAGCAGCGGCCCGGCGTTCACGCAGTCGCCGCGGTGCACCGAGACACCGCGGCCACGGGTGACGAAGCCGACGATCGAGTCACCCGGGACCGGCGTGCAGCACTTGGCGAGCTTCACCCAGACGTCGCTTACGCCCTTCACGACGACGCCCGGGTCGCCGGTGACGCGCGACTTCGGCGCCGGCCTGGTGGGCACCGCCGTCTCGGCGAGGTCCTCGACCGCGCCCTCCGCGCCGCCGAGCGCGTTCATGACCTTCTGGACCACCGACTGCGCGGCCAGCCGGCCCTCGCCGATCTCCCCGTACAGCGCGGTGACGTCGGACAGGTGCAGGTCCTTGACGATCGTCGGCAGCGCCTCGCCGGCGAGCACCCGCTGCAGCGGCAGCCCCTGCTTGCGGACGGCGCGCGCGAGCGCGTCCTTGCCCGCCTCGACGGCGTCCTCCCGGCGCTCCTTGGCGAACCACTGCCGGATCTTGTTGCGCGCCCGCGGGCTCTTGACGAACTGCAGCCAGTCCTGCGAGGGGTGCGCGCTCTCGGCCTTGCTGGTGAAGATCTCGACGACGTCGCCGTTGTCGAGCGTCGACTCGAGCGGCACCAGCCGGCCGTTGACGCGCGCGCCGATGCAGCGGTGACCGACCTCGGTGTGCACCGCATAGGCGAAGTCGACCGGCGTCGCGCCGGCCGGCAGCGAGACGACGTCGCCCTTCGGCGTGAAGACGAAGACCTCGGTCGAGTGCAGGTCGTAGCGCAGCGAGTCGAGGAACTCGCCCGGGTCGGCCGCCTCCTTCTGCCAGTCGAGCAGCTGGCGCAGCCAGGTCATGTCGTCGCCCTTGACCGACGGCGCGGAGCCGGCGCCGTCCTTGGGCCCGCCCTCCTTGTACTTCCAGTGGGCGGCGATGCCGTACTCGGCCCGCTTGTGCATCTCGACGGTGCGGATCTGCATCTCGACCGGCTTGCCCTCCGGCCCGATCACGGTCGTGTGCAGCGACTGGTACATGTTGAACTTGGGCATCGCGATGTAGTCCTTGAACCGGCCCGGGACCGGTGACCACAGCGCGTGGATCGTGCCGAGAGCGGCGTAGCAGTCGCGCACCGAGTCGACGAGCACGCGGATGCCCACGAGGTCGTAGATGTCGGTGAAGTCGCGACCGCGCACGATCATCTTCTGGTAGATCGAGTAGTAGTGCTTCGGTCGGCCGGTGACGGTCGCGCGGATCTTGGCGGCCTTGAGGTCGGCCTGCACCTTCTCGACGACCTGCGCGAGCTGGGTGTCGCGCGACGGCGCGCGGTCGGCGACCAGCCGCACGATCTCGTCGTACCGCTTGGGGTAGAGCGTCGCGAACGCAAGGTCCTCGAGCTCCCACTTGATGGTGTTCATGCCGAGCCGGTGGGCCAGCGGCGCGAAGATCTCGAGCGTCTCGCGCGCCTTGCGCTCCTGCTTCTCCACCGGCAGGTGCCGCAGTGTGCGCATGTTGTGGAGCCGGTCGGCGAGCTTGATGACGAGCACGCGCGGGTCACGGGCCATCGCCACGACCATCTTGCGGATCGTCTCCGCCTCGGCGGCCATCGCCTCGCCGCCGAACTGGACCTTGTCGAGCTTGGTGACGCCGTCGACCAGGTGCGCGACGTCGTCGCCGAACTCGCGCTGCACGTCGGCGAGCCGGAACGGCGTGTCCTCGACGACGTCGTGCAGCAGCGCCGCGACGAGCGTGGTCGTGTCCATGCCGAGCTCGGCGAGGATCGTGGTGACCGCGAGCGGATGGGTGATGTACGGGTCGCCGCTGCGGCGGGTCTGGCCGGCGTGCGCCTGCTCGGCGACGAGATAGGCCCGCACGACCGGGCGCAGGTCGGCCTTCGGGTGGCTGGCGCGGATCGTCCGTGCCAGCGGCTCGAGCACCGGCGGCACGCCGCCGGGCTTGGTGGCGGTGAGCCGGGCGAGGCGGGCCCGGACGCGGCGGCCGGTCGGCGGTCCGGTCGCGGTGCGATCGACCTCCGCCGGCGCCGTCCCGGGCGGCGCGACGGGCGCCGAGCCGGGCCGGGCGTACATCGGGCCGACGTAGCTGTTCGGATGCGGCGCGGCCGCGGGCGTCGGCTCGACGAGCATCTCGGCGGACGCGGCGTCGGCGGCGGTGTCGGACGCGGTGTCGGCGGCGGGCGGAGCCTCACGAGCGGGCGCGTCGACGGCGTCCGGCGGCGCGCTATCGGGCGCGCGCGGCAGCGGGCCGGCGGGCGCGCCGCTCACGGTGCCCGCCTGAGTGCCGTCCACCGCCACGTCGCTCCTGTCCAGGGGAGGTCCAGGAACCCAGTGTAAGGAGCGGAGGCCCTCGCGGCTCAGTACGACAGCAGCGCGTGCACGTCGACGTCGGCGTGCTCGCGCGCCAGCGTGGCACGGCCCTCGAGGAAGCGCAGCTCCAGCAGCACCGAGAGGCCCACCGGGACCGCGCCGGCCGCCTTGACCAGACCGACTGCCGCTGCGGCGGTGCCGCCGGTGGCGAGCACGTCGTCCACCACGAGCACCCGCTCCCCGGGCGCGAACGCGTCCCGGTGCACCTGGATCGTGGCCGAGCCGTACTCGAGGTCGTACGTCACCTCGTGGGTGTCCTTGGGCAGCTTGCCGGCCTTGCGCACCGGCACGAAGCCGGCGCCGAAGTGGTACGCCACCGGCGCACCCAGCAGGAAGCCGCGAGCCTCGATGCCCGCGACCTTGTCGACCGTGCCGCGCCCGTGGTGCGCGACGACGGCGTCGACGGCGGCGGCGAACGCGACGTGGTCGGCCAGCAGCGGCGAGATGTCCTTGAAGACCACGCCCGGCGACGGGAAGTCCGGCACGTCGACGACGCGCGACCGCAGCAGCGCCGGCAGGTCGATCGGCATCAGGCCGGGTCCGTCGGACCCGGTGCGTCGTCGTCGCCGACCGGGTCGAGCACCCGCACGACGACCGACCGCTCGAACGTGGCGCGCACGCCGGGGGCGATCTCGAGCACCACGGTGTCGCCGTCGGCGTCGGCGACGGTCGCGTGCAGCCCGGCGGTGGTGATGACGCGGCTGCCGACGCCGACCGCGGACTGCACCGCGGCGAGCTGCTTGGCCCGCGCCCGCTGCGGTCGGATCAGCAGGAGGTACATGCCGACCAGCAGCACGACGAAGAACAGCAGCGAGGACGTCCCGCTGCCTCCGGACTCAGCGGCGATCAGCACCCGCGGGAGTGTAGGAGGTCAGCTCGCCCCGCCCATCTCGAGCGGCAGCTGCGCCGGGCCCAGCGGCGGCGCGAGACCGAGGTGGGTCCACGCGGCCGGAGTGGCGACGCGACCACGCGGCGTCCGCGCGATCAACCCGCTGCGGACGAGGAACGGCTCGGCGACGTCCTCGACCGTCTCCGGCTCCTCGTTGACGGCGACGGCCAGCGTCGACAGCCCCACCGGCCCGCCGCCGAAGCGGCGCACCAATGCGTCGAGCACGGCGCGGTCGAGCCGGTCGAGCCCGAGCTCGTCGACGTCGTAGAGCGCGAGCGCCGCCCGCGCGACGTCGCGCGTGACGACGCCGTCGGCGCGCACCTCGGCGAAGTCGCGCACCCGTCGCAGCAGTCGGTT
>JBKHYE010000082.1:0-7608 GCA_046565705.1 Actinomycetes bacterium | reverse complement strand
TGAGGGCCCTGGGCCGCCTGCTGCGCCCCCAGGCCGGCGAGGTGCTGCTCGACGGCAAGCGCATCGACCGGATGCGCACGCGGGACGTCGCCCGCGTGCTGGGGATGCTGCCCCAGGCGCCCGTCGCACCCGAGGGGCTGACCGTCTCGGAGCTGGTGGGCCGCGGCCGGCACCCGCACCAGTCGTGGTTCCAGCAGTGGAGCGCGGACGACGAGGCGCACGTCACCGAGGCCCTCACCTGGACCGGGATGCTCGAGCACGCCGACCGGCCGGTCGACCAGCTGTCGGGCGGTCAGCGTCAGCGGGTGTGGATCTCGATGGCGCTCGCCCAGGGCACCGACGTGCTGCTGCTCGACGAGCCGACGACCTACCTCGACCTGGCCCACGCGATCGACGTCCTCGACCTCGTCGACCGCCTGCACCAGGACCGGGGCCGCACCGTCGTCATGGTGCTGCACGACCTCAACCTCGCGGCGCGGTACGCCGACCTGCTCGTCGTCATGAAGGACGGCAGGGTCGCCGCGTCCGGCACGCCGGGCGACGTGCTGACCGCCGGGCTGCTGGGCGACGTCTTCGGGCTGCGCGCGGCCGTCGTACCGGACCCGGTGTCGGACGCGCCGATGGTCGTGCCGATCGGCACGCGGCACGTCCGTGCCGGCGTCTGAGCCGAAGCGGGTCGGCGCCATCCGACGCTGAGCCTTGTCGGCGTCCGTCGACGGGCCCACACTGGCGGCGAGGCCCATGTCCGAGCTCGTCACCGCACCAGACGCCGGACGCCACGCCGCCGAGCAGGGTCGGTGGCGCGACGCGTACGACGCGTTCGCCGCGATCGGGGTCGACGCCCTGGACGCCGAGTGCCTCGAGACGTTCGCCGACTCGGCCTGGTGGACGTGCCGGATCGACACCGCCTTCGAGCTGCGTCAGCGGACGTACCAGGCGTACGAGGCGGCTGGCGACCACCGCGGCGCGGCCAGGGTCGCGCTCGCTCTGGCCTGGGACCACTCCAACCGGGGCGCGCTGTCGCTCGCCCGGGGCTGGTTCGCCCGGGCGGAACGGCTGCTGACCGACCTCACCGAGACGCCGGAGTACGCCCGCCTGCTGCTGCTGCGCAGCATGGACATCCTGGAGTTCGGCCGCCCGGCCACCGCAGCGGAGGACACGGAGACCGCCTACCGGCTGGCCCAGCGGCTCGGCGACCGGGACGTCGAGGTGATGGCGCTGACGGTCAAGGCGATCGGCCTGGTGCACGCCGGCGACGTCGACCAGGGGCTGGCGCTGCTGGACGAGGCGACCGCCGCAGCGGTCAGCGGGGAGCTGCGGCCCTTCACGGCCGGCCTCGTCTACTGCTGCACGATCGCGTCGTGCCAGGACGTCGGCGACTTCGGCCGCGCCGCGGAGTGGACCGAGGCGGCGACGCGGTGGTACGACCGCCTGGACATCAGCGGCTTCCCGGGCGCGTGCCGGATCCACCGAGCGCAGATCCTGCGGCTGCGCGGCGACTGGTCGGACGCCGAGCAGCAGGCCGTCGTCGCCTGCTCGGAGCTGCGGGACTTCGACCACTACACGACCGGGAACGGCTTCTACGAGATCGGTGAGATCCGCCGCCGCAGAGGGGAGTTCGCCGCGGCGACGGAGGCCTACCGCACGGCCGACGAACTCGGTCGCGACCCGCAGCCCGGGCTGGCCCTGCTGCGGCTCGCCGAGGGCAAGGTGGACGCCGCGGCCAGCGCCCTGCGCCGGGCGCTGGAGGCCGCCGCGGCCCCGCTGGCCCGGATGCAGCTGCTGCCGGCCCAGGTCGAGATCGCGCTCGCGGCCGGCGACCTGACGACCGCCCGGGCGGCGACCGACGAGCTGGGCCGGATCGTCGAGTCCTACCAGATCCGACACGAGCCGGCGCCCGCTTTCGACGCGACGGTCCAGCTCGCCCGCGGCCAGGTGCACCTGGCGGAGGGGGACGCCGACAGCGCGGTGCGCTGCCTGCGCCGCGCCCGCGAGGAGTGGCAGCGGGTCGGCGCCCCGTACGAGACCGCGCACACCCGGGCGCTGCTGGGCCTGGCGTACCGGCGGCGCGGTGACGAGGACGGCGCGACCGCCGAGCTGGAGGCCGCCCTCGCGGGGTTCCAGCGGCTCGGGGCGAGCCTCGACGAGGAGCGGGTCAAGGAGCTCCTGGGACGGCTGGAGACCCGGCGCACCTTCCTGTTCACCGACATCGTCGGGTCAACCCGCCTGCTGGAGACCCTCGGTGACGCCAAGTGGAAGAAGCTGCTCGCCCGCCACGACCAGCTGCTGCGCGAGCGGATCGTCGACGCGGGCGGCGAGATCGTCAAGCAGACCGGCGACGGCTTCTTCGCCTCCTTCGAGCACCCGCGGGCGGCCGTCGAGGCTGCCGTGGCCATCCAGCGGGCCCTGGACGCCGAGGTCGTCGCGCCGGACGTGCGCATCGGCGTCCACGCCGGGGCGGCGTTCGTCACCGGTGAGAGCGTGACGGACTACGGCGGTCAGGGGGTGCACGTCGCGGCGCGCATCGGCGCCGCGGCCGGCGCCCAGGAGATCCTCGCCAGCCGCGAGACGGTCGACGGGCTCGGCGGCGCGGTGCGGGCGTCCGAGCCGAGGCCCGTCAACCTGAAAGGCTTCTCGGTCCCTGTGGAGGTCGTCACCGTCGAGTGGCGGTGACCTCCCGACTCGCTGCCGTCAGCGGGCGACGTCGGAAGGCGGTTGTCGCCTCGGCGAGCTCGCCGTCGTCCGCCACCCGGAACGGCGGCGTGCGGGTCTCGACGGACGGCCTCTCACGGCCACGGGTGGCCAGCAGGCTGGCCCAGATCGAGGTCGCGATGATCGCGCTGACGACCGCGAGGGACACGGTGGTCGGCACGTAGAACAGGTCGACCTTGAGCATCATCTTCACGCCGACCCAGACGAGCACGAGGGCGAGTCCGGTCTTGAGGTACACGAAGCGGTGCACCAGGTCGGCGAGCAGGAAGTACATCGCCCGCAGCCCCAGCACCGCGAACGCGTTGGCGGTGAAGACGATGAACGGCTCGGAGGTCACCGCGAAGACGGCGGGGATCGAGTCGACGGCGAAGACCACGTCGGTGATCTCGACGAGCACCAGCACGGCCATCAGCGGGGTCGCGAGCAGCATGCCGCCGCGGCGGACCAGGAACCGCTGGCCGTGGTAGGCGTCGGTCATCGGCACGTGACGTCGGAACAGCCGCAGCACGCGCGACTGCTCGGGGTCGATGTGCTCGTGGCGCTGGCGGAGCATGGTCCAGCCGGTCCACAGCAGCAGCGCCGCGAACAGGTAGAGCACCCAGCTGAAGCTCGCGATGAGCACCGCGCCGACCGCGATGAGCAGGCCGCGGAACACCAGCGCGCCGAGCACGCCGAGGAACAGCACGCGGTGCTGCAGCTCCCTCGGGACGCCGAAGTAGGACAGGATCACCGCCCACACGAAGACGTTGTCGACGGCCAGCGACTTCTCGATGAGGTAGCCGGCGAAGTACTGCTGACCCGGTTCGGCGCCGTACGCCCACCAGAGCCACGCGCCGAATCCGACGCCGAGTGCGACCCAGACGGCCGACCAGGCGGCCGCCTCGCGCATCTCGATGACGTGCGCACGCCGGTGGGCGTACAGGTCGACGAGCAGCATCGCGACGATGACCGCGAGCACGGCGAACCACAACCACAGGGGAACGTCCACGACGAAAACACCTTCCGGTCCGAAACGACCGGAGGTCTCGTCCGACCCTCACCGGGTCCACAGCGCCGGGCCGACAAGGCCGTACTGACGACGCCGTAGGAAGGACTACTCCCCTCCGCGGGGAACGTGAACCAGTGAAGCAGACTTCACCCGTCCAGGCAAGTCGTCCTCACCTGCCCGCCCGGCCACGCCGACGATCGCGGCGAGGAACTCACCGAGGGCCACGTGGTCTTCCAGCGGGTGGCGCAGGCGGCGACTAGCAGCGACGGAGTAGTGGTTGCGGCGCCCCACGCGGGTGGCCGTGACGTATCCACCCTCTTGCAGGTCGTTGAGGATGGCCTGGGCCGCGCGCGCACTGATGCCGACGCGCTCCGCGACGTCCCGCACGCGCGCGTCGGGGTCGAGGGCGAGGCAGACGAGCACGTGGCCGTGGTTGGTGAGGAAGGTCCAGTCCCGGGCCGCGCCGCGCACCTCTCCACGGTACGACGCCGGTGACCTGCACTCGGGACGTTACGGCGTCGGGACGTCCTGTGACCGAAGAGGATCCGGCGGGCGGCCACCTGACCGGGCGGCGTCAGCAGGACGGCGTGGGCGGCGTTCGCGTGGCCGAGGCTGCGCAACCTGCGCCAGCCGACGTGGTCGGTCACTCCTCGACCCACTCGAGCAGGTCGCCGGGCTGGCAGTCGAGCACCCGGCACATCGCCTCGAGGGTGCTGAACCGCACCGCCTTGGCGCGCCCGTTCTTCAGCACCGCGACGTTGGCCGGCGTGAGACCGACGCGCTCGGCGAAGTCGCCGACGCTCATCTTGCGGCGTGCGAGCTGGACGTCGATGCGGACGACGATGGGCATCAGATCCCCGCGTCCATGTCGGTCCGCAGCGTGGTGGCCTGCAGCAGCAGGGCGCGCAGGACAACCATGAGCAGGCCCAGGGCGGCGCCGGCGAGCAGGGGGAGCAGGAGCAGCGACGGCAGGCCGACCGCCTGGGCCACGAGGAGCCCGACGAAGGTGAGCACGAGCAGGGCACGCAGGGGAAGGACGACGCGACGCAGCGTGGGCATGAATCGAATCTCGCGCGATTCCTATCGAAAGTCAATCGACGCGGGCGGTAGTGTCGCACGCGCGTCGCCCTGGACGTGTCACATCCACGGCCACGGCGGTGCTGACCAAGCATGAGCGTGACGATCGCGGGGGGAGCGTGGACGGTGACCCGACCCGTCGACGGCGCCGTCCGGGGCGACCTCGCCGAGGTGTTCCGCCGCGACTACCGGCTGGTGGTCGCGGTGGCGTCCCGGGTGCTCGGGTCGGCCGATCAGGCCGAGGACGTCGCGCAGGAGGTGTTCCTCACCTTCGCGCGGTCGCGGGTACCGGCGGAGCAGGCGCGCGGCTGGCTGTCGGTCGCCGCGGCGCACACGGCGCTCAACGTGCTGCGCTCCGGACGCCGCCGCTCGACCCGGGAGGAGGCGGCCTCCGCTCGGTCCGGCGACGACGTGACCGCGGACGTCGCCGACGCCGTGGTGACCAGCGAGGAGCGCAGCCGGGTGCGTGCGGCGCTGGCGCGGCTGCCGCGCAAGCAGGCCACCGCCCTCGTGCTGCGGCACAGCGGCCTCAGCTACGCCGACGTCGCGTCGGCCCTGGACATGTCCCCCGGCAGCGTCGGCACCACCGTCCGGCTCGCCGAGCTTGCCCTGCGCAAGGAGATGGATCGTGAAGCGACACCCCGCTGACGGCGTGCTGCGCCGCCTCGTCGACGACCCCACCGGGGTGAGCGACCCCGACCGCGCCCACGTCGCGGACTGTCCGCACTGCCTCGACGCTCTCGTGTCGGCGCAGCGCGACGCGGTGCGCGTCGACGCCGCCCTCGCCGCCGCCGCTGACGGGGACGTCGAGGCCGCCTGGCACCGGCTGTCGGCCGCCGCGGCGGCCGGCACCCGGCCCCGGCGGACGGCGTCCGCCCGGCTCGGCGGCGTGCGCGCCGCCCTGCGGCGTCCGGCGGTCGCGGCCCTCGCGGCGGCCGTCGTGCTCGGTGGCGGCGCAACCGCCGCGGCGAACGGCTGGCTGCAGATCTTCCGCACCGAGCGGGTCGCCCCGGTGTCCCTCACCACCACGGACGTCGCGGCCCTGCCGGACCTTTCCGCGTACGGCGAGGTCACCGACGCGACCGACCCGCGGGTCCGTCCGGTGCCGGATGCCGCGGCCGCGGCGTCCGCGACCGGGCTGGACGTCCCGGAGGTGACCGAGCTGCCCCGCGGCGTCACCGGCGAGCCCACCTACGAGGTCGGGGACGAGATGAGCCTGACGTTCACCTTCTCCGCCGAGCGTGCCGCGCGGGCCGCCGCCGCCGCGGGCGCCACCGCGCCGCCCGTGCCCGCCGGCCTCGACGGGAGCCAGGTGCGGTTCGTCGCCGGCCCCGGCGTCGTCGCCCGGTGGACGCACTCGACGGGCACGCCCGCGCTGGTCGTGGCCCGCGCGGTCGCACCGACGGTCGCGTCGTCAGGGGTCGGGTTCGAGGCGCTGCGCGACAACCTGCTGTCGCTGCCCGGCCTGCCCGAGGGCCTGGCCGACCAGCTGCGGGCGGTCAGCGGTGACGGCTCCACCCTGCCGCTGCCGGTGCCGGCCGACCAGGTGACCACGACGTCCGCCGAGGTGGACGGCGCGCCGGCGACGGTGCTTGAGGCCCGGGACCGCTCGATGGCCGCCGTGGTGTGGGTGCAGGACGGCGTCCTCACGGCCGTCGCGGGCGCGCTCGGCGGCGACGAGGTGCTCGCGGTCGCCGAGGGCCTGCGCTGACGTGGTCGTCGAACCGGCGGTGGACGACGCTGCCCGCCGCGCGGCCGCCCGGATGGTCGCCGGGCTGCCACCGGCCCCGGCCGTGCGGTGCACGGGGCTTCGCAAGCGGTACGGACGGCGCACCGCGGTGCACGACGTCTCGCTGGAGGTCGCGCGGCGCGAGGTCGTGGGCCTGCTCGGACCGAACGGCGCCGGCAAGACGACCGTCATCAAGATGCTGCTCGGACTGGTCCGACCCGACGGCGGCGAGGCCATGCTGCTCGGCCGCCCGTCGGTCGACCCGGCGGCGCGGGAGAAGGTCGGCTACCTGCCCGAGCTGTTCCGCTACCAGCCGTGGCTGACCGCGGCCGAGGTGCTGGCGCTGCACGTGCGGCTGGCGGGTGCGGACGTCGCGGCCGGCGAGCAGCGCGACCGCCTGGCGCTCGTCGGCCTCGCCGACCGGGCCGGCGACCGGGTGGGCGGCTTCTCCAAGGGCATGCAGCAGCGCCTCGGGCTCGCCGTCGCGCTCGTCGCCCGACCGGAGCTGGTCGTGCTCGACGAGCCGACCAGCGCGCTGGACCCCCTCGGTCGCGCCGACGTGCGCGACATCGTGCTGGGCCTGCGGGAGCGTGGTGTGGCGGTGCTGCTCAACTCGCACCTGATCGGCGAGGTGGAGCGGGTCTGCGACCGGGTCGTCATCCTCGACAAGGGTCGGGTCGCGGCGTCCGGCACGCTCGACGAGCTGCTCGGGCAGCGGGAGCTGCGGCTGCACCTCACGGACGTGGGGGCGTCGGCGCAGGCCCGGCTGGACGCCGCCGGCGTCGTCGCCCGGGACGGGGACTGGGTGACCGTCGCCCTGCCGGTGACGCACGACGGGACGGCGGTGCCCGACCTCGTCGCCGACCTGGTGGCCGCCGGTGCGCGCGTGCACGCGGTGGAGCCGGCGCGGATCACGCTGGAGGAGCGGCTGCTCGGCATCCTGCGCTCGGGAGCGGACCGGTGAGCACCGTGCGCGTCGTCGGCACGGTCGCGGCGCTGACCCTGCGGGAGGCGTCCCGCCGCCGCGTGCTGTGGGCCCTGGCCGGGCTGACGCTCGCGCTGCTGCTCCTCAGCGCCTGGGGCTTCTCGCGGCTGGCGGCCG
>JBKHYE010000081.1:0-12820 GCA_046565705.1 Actinomycetes bacterium | reverse complement strand
GCAAGCGTGCGAGCCACGGTAGCGACCGGCGGGTCGCCGACCGGAACCGGCTCTCGTCCGGCGACGCTACCCGCCGGTAACTGCAGCACGCACCCGGACGTGCGTGACCTCCCTCTCGCCCGGACGGAGCAGCGTCAGCGGCCCGAGAACCGCGCCTTGCCCGGACCGCTCTCGAGGAAGCTCCGCATGCCGGTCTTCTGGTCCTCGGTCGCGAAGAGCCCGGCGAACAGCGCCGTCTCCAGGCGCAGGGCGCTGTCGAGGTCGAGGTCGAGGCCGTCGTCGATGGCCTGCTTCGCCGCGCGCAGCGCCACCGACGGACCGCGCGCCAGCGACCGGGCCAGCTCGATCGCGGTGGCGTGGACGTCGGCGTCGGGCACGACGCGGTCGGCGATCCCGAGCGCCAGCGCCTCCTCCGCCGCGACGTGCCGACCGGTGAACACCAGCTCCTTGGCCTTCGCGGGACCCACCAGGCGCGGCAGCCGCTGGGTGCCGCCGGCGCCGGGGATGACGCCGAGCTGGATCTCCGGCACACCCACCTTGGCCCGCTCGCCGAGGATGCGGAAGTCGCACGCGAGCGCGAGCTCGAACCCGCCGCCGAGGGCGTAGCCGGTGACCGCGGCGACGGTCGGCTTCGGCAGCTTGGCGACGACGAGCAGCGCCTCCTGCAGCTTGCCGCCCCACTGCAGCATGTCGGCGTAGGTGATGGACGACATCTCGGCGATGTCCGCGCCGGCCGCGAAGATGCGCTCCCCACCGTAGACGACGACGGCGCGGACGTCGTCGCGGTCGCGCGCCTCCAGCGCCGTCTGCTGCAGCTCGGCGCGCAGGACGCTGTTGATGGCGTTCATCTTCGGCCGGTCGAGGCGGATCGTCGCGACGCCCTCGTCGTCGCCGGTGCCGACCTCGAGCCGCACGAACTCGCCCACTGGACCTCCGCCTCCCGTGACCCCCGGCGCACCCTAGACGGGACTAGGGTCCGGTCGTGTTCCGGGACTCCCGCGGTGTGGTGCACACCGTCTCCTCCCCCGACCCACTGGCCGACGTGCCCGCGGGCGCCGTCCGTGCGCTGCAGGACGCGCTGCTCGCACCGCCGTCGCCGGGAGCGCCGGTCGACGTCGGCGGCGTGCTCGAGCTGGCCGACGCCGTGCGCGAGCTGCTCGCCCGGTGGCAGGACGCGTTCTTCGACGCGCTGCCCGACGCCGTCGACCTGGCAGAGGAGGCGCGCTGGGCCGCCGAGGCCGGCCTGTCGCTCGCCGACGTGGAGGCCGACACCGACCCCGACGAGCGCGGTGCCGTCGACGAGCTCGACGACGACGACCTGGAGCTCGTGGCGCTGACCGACGTGGACGACGACGACCTCGTCGCCGGCCCGCTCGACGCCGACGAGATCGAGCTGCTGCTCGACCGCGACGACGACGACCCGCGCGCCGGCCTTCCCGAGCCGCTCGTCACGGCGCTGGAGCGCGAGCTGCTCCTGCTGCCGGTGCGCGTGCGGCTCGAGGCGCTCGTCGCGGCGGACGACCTCGTGCAGCAGTGGGCCGAGCTCGTCGGCGACCGCGAGAAGCTGCTCGGCCACCTCGTGCTCGCGCACGGCGAGCTGCCGCAGCCGGACCACCTCGGGCACGAGGAGCTGGCCGGCCGGCACGCCACTCTGCACGCCGACTCGGGACCGGGGCACCGCGCGGCGGACCGCCGGTGAGGCGGAGGACCCCGGCCGCCGACGGCACGGCGGTCACCTGGCGCGACGTCGTCGTCGACGGCGCGGTGCTCCGCGTGATGGAGGCGGGGCCGGCCGACCCGGCGCGCCCCGGGGAGCCGCTGCTGTTCCTGCACGGCTGGGGGCTGTCGCCGCGCGTGTACGCCGACGGCGTCACGCGGCTGACCGCTGCCGGTGTCCGCGTGATCGCGCCGTGCCTGCCCGGGTTCGGCGGCAGCGACGGGCCGCCGCTGGGGTCGGTCGACCTCGCCGGCTACGCGCGCGTCGTGGGCCGGCTGCTGGACGTGCTCGGCGTCGAGCACCCCGTCTTCGTCGCCGGGCACAGCTTCGGCGGCGGGGTCGCGATCCAGCTCGCCACGGACCGGCCGGAGCGCGTGCGCTCGCTGACGCTGGTGAACTCGATCGGCGGCGCGCCGGGTCGCCGGCAGGGGCTGGTCGACCGGTCGTGGCTGCGGTGGGCGGTCGGCGCGGCGACGGAGCTGAGCCCGCGCGAGCTGCTGCAGGCCGCACCGGGGCTGCTGCGAGACTTCGTGCCGAACGCCGTGCGCAAGCCGGTGACGATGGCGCTCACCGCGCGGCTGGCGCTCACCGTGCACCTCGCCGACGCGGCCGCCGACCTCGTCACGGCAGGCCTGCCGGTGCTGTTCGTCTGGGGCGACAGCGACCGGCTGGTGCTGCCGGGCGCCCTGTCGCAGGTCGAGGGATCGCTGCCCGCCGAGGTGGTGCGCGGGCGGCACGGCTGGCTGCTCACCGAGCCCGAGGAGTTCTCGACGCTGCTCCGCAACGCGCTGGTGGTGCACGCGATGCTCGAGCGCAAGAAGCGCGGGCAGGCGCTGGTGCTGCCGAAGGGCTACAGCCTCGCCGACCTCGTCCCGCCGGAGCGGCGGACGGCGGCGCGGATCGCCCGCGGCAGTGGCGGGCTGCGCGCGCTGCCGTTCCGGCGGCCGTCGTGAGCGGAGCCCCGCACCTGCCCGGACTCGACCGGCCGTGGCCCGGCTCGCCCGTGCCGCTGGGCGCGACCTGGGACGGCGAGGGCACGAACGTCGCGCTGTTCGCCTCGCAGGCCGAGGCCGTCGACGTCTGCCTGTTCGACGAGACCGGGCGCGAGAGCCGCATCGGGCTCGAGGAGTCGACGTTCCACGTGTGGCACGGCTACCTGCCGCAGGTGGGTCCCGGCACGCGGTACGGGTTCCGCGTCGACGGGCCGTTCTCGCCGGCCAACGGCCAGCGGCACAACCCGAGCAAGCTGCTGCTCGACCCGTACGCGCGCGCCATCGACGGCGTCTTCGTGCTCGACGACGCCGTCTTCGGCTCGCAGCCCGGCCGGGCACCGGGCACGCACGTCCAGGACCACCGTGACTCCGCGCCGTTCGTGCCCCGCAGCGTCGTCGTGCACGACGTCTTCCCGTGGGGCGACGACCGGCCGCCGCGCACCCCGTGGAGCGACACCGTCGTCTACGAGATGCACGTTAAGGGCTTCACGGCTCTGCACCCCGACGTGCCGCCGCACCTGCGCGGCACGTACGCCGGGCTCGCGCACCCCGCCGCGATCGACCACCTGCTGCGCCTGGGCGTCACGGCGGTGGAGCTGCAGCCGGTGCACCACTTCGTCTCCGAGCCGCACCTGCTGCGGCGCGGCCTGACGAACTACTGGGGCTACAACTCGATCGGCTACTTCGCGCCGCACGCGGCCTACAGCGCGAGCGGCTCGCGCGGCGAGCAGGTGCGCGAGTTCAAGGCGATGGTGCGCGCGCTGCACGCCGCCGGCATCGAGGTCCTGCTCGACGTCGTCTACAACCACACCGGCGAGGGCGACCACACCGGGCCCACGCTGTCGCTGCGCGGCATCGACAACGCCGAGTACTACCGGCTGCGCGACGACGACCGAGCGCTCTACCGCGACTACACCGGCACCGGCAACACGCTACGGATCCGGTCGCCGCACGTGCTGCAGATGATCATGGACTCGCTGCGCTACTGGGTCGTCGAGATGCACGTCGACGGCTTCCGGTTCGACCTGGCGTCGGCGCTGGCGCGCTCCTTCCACGACGTCGACATGCTGTCGTCGTTCCTCGCGACGATCCAGCAGGACCCGGTGCTGTCGCAGGTCAAGCTCATCGCCGAGCCCTGGGACGTCGGCGAGGGCGGCTACCAGGTCGGCGAGTTCCCGCCGCTGTGGACCGAGTGGAACGGCCGCTACCGCGACACCGTGCGCGACGCCTGGCGCGGCGCCGACGGCGGCGTGCGCGAGCTCGGGTACCGGCTGTCGGGGTCGTCGGACCTCTATCGCGGGCAGGGCCGGCGGCCGTGGGCGTCGATCAACTTCGTGACGTCGCACGACGGCTTCACCCTGCGCGACCTGACCACCTACGAGCACAAGCGCAACGAGGCCAACGGCGAGGGCAACCGCGACGGCGACGACCACAACCGGTCGTGGAACTGCGGCCACGAGGGCGAGACCGACGACGCCGAGGTGAACGCCCTGCGTCGCCGGCAGGCGCGCAACCTGCTGACCACCCTGCTGCTGTCGACCGGTGTGCCGATGCTGCTGATGGGCGACGAGGTGCGCCGCACGCAGCGCGGCAACAACAACGCCTACTGCCAGGACACCGAGCTGTCGTGGATGCCGTGGGACGACAGCCGCGAGGCGCAGGACCTGCTCGCGCACGTGCGGCGGCTCCTGCGGTTGCGCCGCCGGCACCCGGTGTTCCGGTCGCCGTCGTTCTTCCTCGGCCGGCCGGTCGGCGCCGACTCGGTCAAGGACCTCGCCTGGTTCGGCGCGGACGGCGCCGAGCTCACCGACGACGACTGGTTCGACCCGGACATCGCGACGCTGGGCATGTACCTCGACGGGCACGGCATCCGCGCGCGTGGCCCGCGGGGCGAGCGCGTCGTCGACGACAGCTTCCTCCTCCTGCTGCACCTCGCGGCCGACGAGGCGCCCGTCGTCCTCCCCGGCGAGCCGTGGGCCGCGCAGTGGAAGGTCGAGGTCGACACCGCGCACGAGGACGGCCACGGCGGCGACGTGCACGCGGGCGGCGGCACGCTCACCGTGCCCGGCCGCACGACGCTCCTGCTGCGGGCGATCAGGCCGTCGTCATGAGCCCGAGGTCGGCGTCGCCCGGCAGCGCGTCGTGGTGCGGCAGCACGCGCACGGTGTAGCCGAACGACCCCGGCCGCTCGAGCGGCACCGAGCCCTCGAAGCGCGGCAGCCCGTCCTCACCGGTGCCGGCCGGCGTGAGCGCGACGGTCTTCGCCGCGCGCAGCTCGTCGGCCTCGTCGACCCGGCCGTAGACGGCCTGCACGACGACGTCCTCCGGGCGCAGGCCGGCCAGGTCGACGGTCGCGCGGACCTCCAGCGTCGTGCCCACCTCCGGGGTGTCGCCGGCACCGCCGACCTCGACGTGCGTGACCCGCACGTCCGGCCACCGGTGCGTGACGTCGCTGCGCCAGGCGGCGAGCTCGCGCGCGGGCGCGTACCCGTCGGCCGACAGCGCGCGCGACGCCCCCGCAGCCGGTGCGTACAGCTGGTGCACGTAGTCGCGCACCATGCGGCTGGCCAGCACCTTCGGGCCGGTCGTCATGAGCGTGTGGCGCACCATCTCGATCCAGCGCTGCGGCACACCGCTCGCGTCGCGGTCGTAGAACCGGGTGCGCACCTGCTTCTCGACGAGCTCGTAGAAGGCCGACGCCTCGAGGTCGTCGCGCCGGTCGGGGTCGACGACGCCGTCGGCGGTCGGGATGGCCCAGCCGTTCTCGCCGTCGTACATCTCGTCCCACCACCCGTCGCGGATGGACAGGTTGAGACCGCCGTTGAGCGCCGACTTCATGCCGCTCGTGCCGCACGCCTCGAGCGGGCGGAGCGGGTTGTTGAGCCAGACGTCGCAGCCCCAGTACAGGAAGCGCGCCATGCCGATGTCGTAGTCGGGCAGGAACGCGATGCGGTGCCGCACGTCGGCGGCGTCGGCGAAGCGCACCATGTCCTGGATCAGCTGCTTGCCGCCGTCGTCGGCCGGGTGCGACTTGCCGGCGATGACGAGCTGCACCGGCCGCTCGTCGTCGAGCAGGAGCGAGCGCAGCCGCTCGGGGTCGCGCAGCATGAGCGTGAGCCGCTTGTACGACGGCACCCGCCGGGCGAAGCCCATCGTCAGCACGTCCGGGTCGAAGACGGAGTCGACCCAGCCGAGCTCCGCGGCCGACGCGCCCCGCTGCAGCCACGACTCGCGCAACCGCCGCCGGACCTCCTCGACGAGCCGGGTGCGCAGCGCCCGACGCGTCTCCCAGATGCTGGTCGCCTTGATGTCGGCGATGCGCTCCCAGCCCTGCGCTTCCTCGGCCAGCCGCGGGTCGACCTGCGCCGCCAGCTCGAACACCTCGCGCGCGACCCACGTCGGCGCGTGCACGCCGTTGGTGACCGAGCTGATCGGTACCTCGTCGACCGGGAAGCCGGGCCACAGGTCGGCGAACATCTGCCGGCTCACGATGCCGTGCAGCTTCGCGACGCCGTTGCGCCGCTGCGCCATCCGCAGGCCCATGTGCGCCATGTTGAAGACGTCGGGGTCGTCCTCGGCGCCGAGCTCGAGCACCCGTCCGACAGGGATGCGGCTCGAGTCGCTGAAGTACCGCGCGACCAGGTCACGGGGGAAGCGGTCGATGCCGGCGGGCACCGGCGTGTGCGTGGTGAAGACGGTGCCGGCGCGAACCGCCTCCTTCGCCTCCTCGAACGACAGCCCGGTCTCGACGAGCTCGCGCACGCGCTCGACGCCGAGGAAGCCGGCGTGCCCCTCGTTGGTGTGGAACACCTCGGGCTCCGGCTCGCCGGTGATCCGGCACCAGGCCCGGATGGCACGGACGCCGCCGACGCCCAGGAGCAGCTCCTGGTGCAGCCGGTGGTCGGTGCCGCCGCCGTAGAGCCGGTCGGTGACCTGGCGCTCGGCCTCGCCGTTGAGCTCGACGTCGGAGTCGAGCAGGAGCAGCGGAACGCGACCGACCTGCGCGCGCCAGACCTGAGCGTGCAGGGTGCGCCCGGGCAGCTCGACCTCGACGTGCACCGTCGCCCCGTCGGCTCCGGTGAGCAGCGTCAGCGGCAGGCCGTACGGGTCGAGCGGCGGGTAGCGCTCCTGCTGCCAGCCCTCGGCGTTGAGCGACTGCTTGAAGTAGCCGGAGCGGTACAGCAGCCCGACGCCGAGGATCGGCACACCCAGGTCGGACGCCGCCTTGAGGTGGTCGCCGGCGAGGATGCCGAGGCCGCCCGAGTACTGCGGCAGCACCTCCGTGATGCCGAACTCCGGCGAGAAGTAGGCGATGCTGCGCGGCACCGGGCCGTCGGACTCCGCCAGCGACTGGTACCAGCGTGGCCGGGTCAGGTAGTCCTGCAGGTCGGCGTGCAGCGCTCGGAGCCGCTCGAGGAAGGCGGTGTCGCCGGCGAGCCCGGTCAGCCGCGCGGGGCTCACCTCGCCGAGCAGCCGGACCGGGTCGTGGTCGACCGCCTCCCACACGTCGGGGTCGACGTCGCGGAACAGGTCGAGCGAGGCCGGGTGCCATGACCACCGCAGGTTCATGACCAGCTCGGACAGCGGCTGCAGCGGCTCCGGCAGCGCGAGGCGGACGGTGAACCGGCGGAGAGCTCTCACGGAGGGCGACCCTAGTGGGCGGTCACGGCGGGGGCGGGCGTTCGGGCTCCGGAGACCGGGGTACGGTCGGCGAGGTGGCAGGAAGACTCGGCATCACTGATGTGCGCCCGACCATCTCGTGCGGGCGGTACCCGTCGCGGGCGGTCGAGGGCGAGACGATCACCGTCGAGGCGACGGTGTTCCGGGAGGGACACGACGCCGTCGCCGCCGACCTCGTCGTCACCCGTCCCGACGGCAGCCGAGGCCCGTTCCGGCGGCTGTCCCCCGGCGCACCCGGCACCGACCGCTGGTCGGCGCCGCTGACCTTCGACGCCCAGGGCATGTGGACCTGGCACGTCGAGGCGTGGGACGACCCGCTCGGCACGTGGTGGCACGACGCGCCGATCAAGATCGAGGCCGGGGTCGACGTCGAGCTGATGCTCGAGGAGGGCGCCCGGCTGTACGCCGAGGCCGCCGGCGGGCTGCCGCGCACGGTCGACAAGGGGGCGAGGCTGCGCGTCATGTCGGTCGTCGACCTGCTCCGCGACAAGGACCGGGACGCCGGCGAGCGGCTGGCCGCCGCTCTCGACCGCGACGTCGTCGCGCTGCTGACCGACTCCCCGATCCGCCGGCTCGTCACGCCCGGCGAGGAGCGGCGCACGTGGGTCGACCGCAAGCGCGCGCTGTACGGCGCCTGGTACGAGTTCTTCCCGCGCAGCGAGGGCGCCGAGCAGCTGCCGGACGGGTCGTGGCGCAGCGGCACCTTCCAGACCGCGGCGGAGCGGCTGCCCGCGGTCGCCGACATGGGGTTCGACGTCGTGTACCTGCCGCCGGTGCACCCGATCGGCACCATCAACCGCAAGGGCCCGAACAGCCCGCAGTTCCCGGGCGGCAACCCCGAGGACCTCAGCCCGCACGACCCCGGGTCGCCGTGGGCGATCGGCTCCGAGCAGGGCGGCCACGACGCGGTCCACCCGGACCTCGGGACGATCGAGGACTTCGACGCCTTCGTCGCCCGCGCCGGCGAGCTCGGCATGGAGGTCGCGCTCGACCTCGCCCTGCAGTGCGCCCCCGACCACCCGTGGGTGGCCGAGCACCCGGAGTGGTTCACGACGCGCGCCGACGGCTCGATCGCCTACGCCGAGAACCCGCCGAAGAAGTACCAGGACATCTACCCGCTGAACTTCGACAACGACCCGGAGGGCCTCTACCAGGAGGTGCTCCGCGTCGTGCGGCACTGGACATCCCACGGCGTCCGCATCTTCCGCGTCGACAACCCGCACACCAAGCCGCTCAACTTCTGGGAGCGGCTGATCGCGGAGGTCAAGTCGACCGAGCCGGACGTGCTCTTCCTCGCCGAGGCCTTCACCCGGCCGGCGATGATGCACGAGCTCGCGCGCATCGGCTTCACGCAGTCGTACACGTACTTCACCTGGCGCGTCGGCAAGACCGAGCTGCAGGACTACGCGCTCGAGCTGCGCGACTCGCTCGACCACATGCGGCCGAACTTCTTCGTCAACACCCCGGACATCCTGCACGCGTCGCTGCAGTACGGCGGCCCGCCGATCTTCAAGATCCGCGCCGTGCTCGCCGCGCTGCTGGCGCCGACGTACGGCGTCTACTCCGGCTACGAGCTGTTCGAGCACGTCGCGGTGAAGCCGGGCTCTGAGGAGTACCAGAACTCCGAGAAGTACGCCTACCGACCGCGCGACTGGTCGCAGCCGGAGAAGACGCTCGTGCCGTACCTGACCAGGCTCAACGCGATTCGTCGCGAGCACCCGGCGCTGCAGCAGATGCGCGACCTGCACTTCCACGAGGTCGACTCGCCCGACGTCATGGCGTGGAGCAAGCGGATCCCGGGCGACGGCGGGAACGAGGACTGCGTCCTCGTCGTGCTGAACCTCGACCCGCACGGGGCCCGCGAGGCGACGGTGCGCCTCGACATGCCGCAGCTCGGGTTCGACTGGACCGACCGCATGGAGGTGCGCGACCTGATCACCGGTGACGTCTACGACTGGGGCGAGTACGACTACGTCCGCCTCGACCCCTTCACCGAGCCCGCGCACGTCTTCGCGGTGATCAGGAGCCGCACGTGAGGACGCCGCACCCCCAGCCCGAGACGACGTCGCCGGAGGAGCTCTCGAGCGACGAGCTCGTCAGCCTGGAGGAGTCGCGTGACCCGCTCTGGTACAAGCGCGCGGTCTTCTACGAGGTGCTCATCCGGGGCTTCAAGGACAGCAACGGCGACGGCACCGGCGACATCCGCGGCCTCACCGAGAAGCTCGACTACCTGCACTGGCTGGGCGTCGACTGCATCTGGCTGCTCCCGATCTACGAGTCACCGCTGCGCGACGGCGGCTACGACATCAGCGACTTCATGAAGGTGCTGCCGGAGTTCGGTGACCTGGGCGACTTCGTGCACCTCGTCGACGAGGCGCACAAGCGCGGCATGCGCATCATCGCCGACCTCGTCATGAACCACTCGTCCGACCAGCACCCGTGGTTCCAGGCATCGCGCACCGACCCGGACGGCCCGTTCGGCGACTACTACGTCTGGTCCGACACCGACGAGCTGTACCAGGAAGCGCGGATCATCTTCGTCGACACGGAGACGTCGAACTGGACGTGGGACCCGGTGCGCAAGCAGTACTACTGGCACCGCTTCTTCAGCCACCAGCCGGACCTCAACTACGAGAACCCCGAGGTCCAGACCGCGATGATCGACGTCCTGCGGTTCTGGCTCGACCTCGGCATCGACGGCTTCCGGATGGACGCCATCCCGTACCTGTTCGAGGAGAAGGGCCACAACGGCGAGAACCACCCGAAGACGCACGAGTACCTCAAGCGGGTGCGCAGGGAGATCGAGGAGGCCTACCCCGACCGCGTGCTGCTCGCGGAGGCCAACCAGTGGCCGGAGGACGTCGTCGAGTACTTCGGTGACGACGACGAGTGCCACATGGCGTTCCACTTCCCGCTCATGCCGCGCCTGTTCATGGCGGTCCGGCGAGAGTCGCGGTACCCGATCTCGGAGATCCTCGCCAACACGCCGGCCATCCCGCCCAAGTCGCAGTGGGGCATCTTCCTGCGCAACCACGACGAGCTCACGCTCGAGATGGTCACCGACGAAGAGCGCGACTACATGTACGAGGAGTACGCCAAGGACCCACGGATGAAGAGCAACGTCGGCATCGCCCGCCGGCTCGCGCCGCTGCTCGAGAACGACCGCAACCAGATCGAGCTGTTCACCGGCCTGCTGCTGTCGCTGCCCGGCTCGCCGGTCCTGTACTACGGCGACGAGATCGGCATGGGCGACAACATCTACCTCGGTGACCGCGACGGCGTCCGCACGCCGATGCAGTGGAACGCCGACCGCAACGCCGGGTTCTCCAGCGCCGACCCGCAGCAGCTCTACCTGCCGGCGATCCTCGACCCGGTCTACGGCTACCAGGCCATCAACGTCGAGGCCCAGATGCGGTCGTCGTCGTCGCTGCTCAACTGGACGCGGAAGATCATCCACATCCGCAAGCAGCACCCGGTGTTCGGCATGGGCAGCTACGAGGAGCTCGGCTCGAGCAACCCGTCGGTGCTGGCGTTCGTGCGCGAGTTCGGCGACGACCGCGTGCTGTGCGTGAACAACCTGTCCCGCTTCCCCCAGCCCGTCGAGCTCGACCTGCGGCGGTTCGAGGGGTTCCTGCCCGTCGAGCTGACCGGCCTGGTGCAGTTCCCGCGCATCGGCGAGCTGCCGTACCTGCTCACCCTCCCCGGCCACGGCTTCCTGTGGTTCGGACTGCGACCGGGAGATGACCCGTCTTGAGCGAGATCGACGACGCGCTGCGCGACTGGCTGCCGACCCAGCGCTGGTACGGCGGCAAGGGCAAGGCCGTCTCCGCCGTGCGCGTCGCGCACGAGGAGCGCCTGCCCGTCGGCGAGGCCGGCGACCTCGATCTGCGACACACCCTGCTCGAGGTCACCGACGCCGACGGCGCCCGCGAGACCTACCAGCTCCTGCTCGGCTACCGCGAGGGCGACCTCGAGGGTCGGCTGGAGCCGGGCCTGGTCGGCGAGGTGAAGGGCCAGTCGGTCTACGACGCCGTGCACGACCCGGAGGCGGTGTCGGGTCTGCTGGAGCTGCTCGCGGCCAACCGGTCGCTCAGCCGGCTCACGTTCCGCAGCACCACCGAGCTCGACACCACGCTGCCGCCGCGCGTCATGGGCGCCGAGCAGAGCAACACGTCCGTCGTCTTCGGGGACGCGTACATCCTCAAGCTGTTCCGACGCGTGCAGTCGGGCACGAACCCGGACCTCGAGGTGACGCGCGCGCTCGCCGACGCGGGCTGCGAGTACGTCGCCGCGCCGCTGGGATGGGTCGAGGGAGACGTCTCCGGCACACCGACGACGCTGGCGATGCTCCAGCACTACGAGCGCTCGGCGACCGAGGGCTGGGCCATGGCGACGGCGAGCGTGCGCGACCTGTTCGCCGAGGCCGACCTGCATGCCGACGAGGTCGGCGGTGACTTCGCCGCGGAGTCCGAGCGGTTGGGCGTGGCCACCGCGGAGGTCCACGCGCTGCTCGCCCGGGTGCTGCCGTCGGGCACGGCCGGGCCCGAGGAGTCGCAGGCGACCGCGCACCAGCTCGTCGAGCGCCTGGAGCGCGCCGTCGAGACGGTGCCGGAGCTGGCGCCGCACGCGGACGCCGTGCGCGCCGTCTACGCGCAGGTCGCCGGGCGCACCGAGCCGGTGCCGGTGCAGCGGGTGCACGGCGACTACCACCTCGGCCAGGTGCTGCGCACCCAGCGCGGGTGGGTGCTGCTCGACTTCGAGGGCGAGCCGGCCCGCCCGCTCGAGGAGCGGACCGCGCTGATGAGCCCCCTGCGCGACGTCGCCGGCATGCTCCGGTCGTACGACTACGCCGCTCGACACCTGCTCGCCGAGCGCCGCGAGGTCGGCGCGGGCGCCCCGCAGCTGGCGTACCGCGCGGGCGAGTGGGCCGACCGCAACCGCGACGCGTTCTGCGACGGCTACGCCGCGGCCGCCGGATGGGACCCGCGAGACGAGTCGCTGCTGCTGCGCGCGTTCGAGCTCGACAAGGCGGTCTACGAGGTCGTCTACGAGGCCCGCAACCGGCCGTCGTGGCTGCCCATCCCCCTGGGCTCCATCGAGCGGCTGCTCCCCCCGACCGTCCCCCACCCGGACACAGACCCGGAGGACGCACCGTGACCGACCCCGCCCCGAAGAAGCGCGCCCCGCGCAAGAAGGCCGTGCCGCCGGCCCCCGACGCCGTCACCGCGGCCGAGGGGACCGCGCCGGTCGTCGCGGACGAGGAGAGCACGACGCCGGTCAAGGCCCCGCGCAAGCGGGCGACCGCGAAGAAGGCCCCGGCCGCCGCACCGGCTGCCAGCTCGTCCGCCCCGCCGCCCGGCCCGTCGACCGAGGAGCTCGAGCGGCTCGTTGGCGGCGCCCACCACGACCCGCACGCGGTCCTCGGCGCGCA
>JBKHYE010000080.1:0-16556 GCA_046565705.1 Actinomycetes bacterium | reverse complement strand
CAGCACCTTGACCGCGACGTCGCGACCGAGCCGGACGTCGACGCCGCGGTGCACCTCGGCCATGCCGCCGCGGCCGATCCGCTCGCCGAGCTCGTAGCGGCCGCCGAGCAGGCGCGGCGTCGGCTCGTCCGGTGTCGTCATCCGCCCAGCACCGCCTGCATCACGTCGCGCGCGATCGGGGCCGCGAGCCGCCCGCCGGTCGCCTCCGACCCGAACGAGCCGCCGTCCTCGATGACGACGGCGACCGCCACCTGGGGGTCGTCGGCGGGGGCGAACCCGATGAACCACGCGTGCGGCGGCCGGTTCTCCGCGTGCTGGGCCGTCCCGGTCTTGCCGGCCACCCGGATGCCCGGGATCTGCGCGGCCGTGCCGCTGCCCGACGCGACCACCCGCTCCATCGCCTCGGCGACCTGCCCGGCGATCTCGGGCGACGTCGCGCGGCGCCACTCCTCCGGATCGGCGCTGGACAGCTCGGACAGGTCGGGTGCCTGGACCTCGCGGACGAGGTACGGCTCCATGATCGAGCCGCCGTTCGCGATGCCGGCGGCCACGAGCGCCATCTGCAGCGGCGTCGCGCGCACGTCGTACTGCCCGATCGCCGACTGCGCGGCCTGCGGCTGGTTCGTCTCGTCGGGGTAGCGGCTCACGGCGACCCGGGTCGGCGCCTCGAGCCCGCCCTGGTCGAAGCCGAAGTCGCGCGCCGTCTCGCGCAGCTGGTCGGGCAGCATCAGCCCGAGGTTGCCGAAGTAGGTGTTGCACGAGATCTCGAGCGCGTCCGGCAGCGTGGAGGTCTCGCCGCCGCACGAGCCGCCGCCGAAGTTGCGCAGCACCGCCGTCGTCTGTGGCAGGTCGAGCTCGCGCGGCGACGGGACCGGGGTGTCGGCCTGGATCTCGCCGGACTCCAGGGCCGCGGTGGCGGTGACGACCTTGAAGGTCGAGCCGGGCGGGTAGGTGGCGCTGATCGCGCGGTTGAGCAGCGGGTCGCCCTCGGCCGCCTCGAGCTCGGAGTAGTAGGCGCGGACGGCGGCGGGGTCGTGCGCGCTGAGCCGGGCGGGGTCGAACGTCGGCGCCGAGGCCATCGCGAGCACCGCGCCGCTCTTCGGGTCGAGCGCGACGACGGCGCCGCGCTTGCCGGCGAGCCCGGCCGCGGCCGCCTCCTGCGCCGCCGGGTCGATCGTCAGCAGCACCGAGCCGCCGGCCGGCTCCCGGCCGGTGAAGTAGTCGGAGAGCCGGCGGACGAACAGCCGGTCGTCCTCGCCGGACAGGACCCGGTCCTCGGCCCGCTCGATGCCCTGCGGGGTGCCGTAGACGAGCGAGACGAAACCGGTGACGTGGGCGTAGGTCTGCGCCGACGGGTACCGGCGCACGTACTTGAGCCGGCCGTCGGTCTCCTCGGAGAACGCGACCCGGACCTGCTCGGCGCCGCGCTGCACGCTGATCGGCCCGCGCTCGCGCTCGTAGGTGCGCACGAGCACCCGGGCGTTGCGCGGGTCGTCGCGGTAGTCGCCGGCCTTGACGACCTGCACCCAGTTCGCCTGCACCATGAGCGCGGCGAACAGGAGCAGGACGGCGAGCCCGACCCGCCGCACCGGGCGGTTCACGAGCGGTCCCGGGCGGGAGATGCCGCCTCTGCTCGCTGGGGTAGCGGCCGGAGCGCTCGCTCCTTCGTCGCGGGGCTCCGCCCGCATGCTCCGCTCATGGGCGCCGCACCACCTGGGTGCGCGCTTCCTCGATCGCCGAGCGCACCTTCTCCGGCGCGACCGGCGCCGGCGCCGGCCGGCGCGCGGCGTCGCTGATCCGCAGCAGCAGCGCGATGAGCGCCCAGTTGGCGACGATGCTCGAGCCGCCGTACGACAGCCACGGCAGCGTCACGCCGGTCAGCGGGATGAGCCCGGTGACGCCGCCGGCGATGACGAACACCTGCAGGGCCAGCGAGAACGCGAGCCCGGCGGCGAGGAGCTTGCCGAACGAGTCGCGGACCGACAGCGCCGTCCGCAGCCCGCGCTCGACGACCAGCAGGAACAGCATCAGCACCGCCATGACGCCGACGAGCCCGGGCTCCTCGCCGACCGCCGCCAGCACGAAGTCGGTCTTCGCGAACGGCGTCGTCCCCGGTCTGCCCTCGCCCAGCCCCGTGCCGGTCAACCCGCCGGTCCCCATCCCGAACAGGGCCTGCACCAGCTGGTACCCGGCGCCGTCGTAGTCGGCGAACGGGTCGAGCCAGGTGTCGACGCGGCGCTGCACGTGCCCGAACAGGTTGTAGGCGAGCAGCGCGCCGCCGACGAACAGGCCGACGCCGATGAGCAGCCACGACGTCCGCTCGGTCGCGATGTACAGCATCACGACGAAGATCCCGAAGAACAGCAGCGAGGTGCCGAGGTCGCGGCCGCGCACGAGAACCGCCAGCGACGCGGCCCACGCCAGCAGCACCGGTCCGAGGTCACGCGCCCGCGGCAGGTCGAGCCCCATCACCCGCCGGCTGGCCAGCGAGAGGGCGTCGCGCTTGGAGACGAAGTAGCCGGCGAAGAACACGATCAGCAGCAGCTTGGCGACCTCGCTCGGCTGGACGGTCATCGGCCCGAGCCGGATCCAGATGCGGGCGCCGTTGATCTCCCGGCCGAGCAGCGGCAGCGCCGGCAGCAGCAGCGCGACCAGGCCCGCGGCGGCCGCCGTGTAGGTGTAGCGGCGCAGCCGGGTGTGGTCGCGGATGACGACGAGCACGGCGACGAAGGCGAGGACGCCGACCGCCGTCCACACCAGCTGCAACGGCGCGTCGGCGCGCGGGGCGGCCTCGCCGGCCGCCGCCGCCTTCTCGGCGTCGGCGAAGTCCAGCCGGCGGATCACCACCAGGCCGAGCCCGTTGAGCAGCGCGACGCACGGCAGGATCAGCGGGTCGGCGTGCGGGGCGGTGAAGCGCACCGCGGCGTGCGCGACAAGGAACAGGGCGAGCAGGCCCGCGCCGTAGCCGATCGTGCCGGCGGGCAGGGCGCCGTCGACGCCGTACCCGACCGCGGCGTAGGCGAGCACGGCGATCGCGACGGCGAACAGCAGCAGCGCCAGCTCGGTGGTGCGCCGCGGCGGGACGTACGCCGGTGCGACGTCGGCGGCCGGGCCGGTCCCGGCAGGTGCCGTCACGACGCGTCCGCCGGGACGCAGGTCGGGCTCGCGGTGGGTGTCGGCGCCCCCGTGGGCGACGGGCTCGGCGCCGCCGCGGGCTGCGGCGCAGGGGAGGGGGACGTCGCCGGTGACGGGGCGGGTGGTGCGGGCGACGTCGTCGGCGGCTCGGGCTCGCACTCCGGCAGCGCGCTGGCCTCGAGCCGCTCGACGATGGCGTGCGCCTCGGCGCGGTCCTCGGCGACGATGCCGCGCTCGACGCGGGTGCGGTTCACCTCGTCGAGCCGGGCGAGCGACAGGTCGGTGCGCTGCTCGAGGCTGTGCAGGTCGATGCCGGCGACCGTCGCGTCGAGCCCGCGGAAGACCGCCACCGCGTCGTCGTCGGCGCCGACGTAGTACTGCGACTGCACGTACGCCCAGCCCGCTCCGGCGGCGGCAGCGACGAGGAGCAGGGCGAGCAGGCCGGCTGCCAGCAGCCGGCCGCGGCGTCGCGGGCGGCCGGCCCGCGCGGGAGGCGGCGGCGGGTCGTCGTCCATGCGGCCCCGGTCCGGCTCGCCGCGGGCTGCCCGCGCCCGCGCTGCGGCGCTCTCACCGGCGCCCGCCGGGGCGGCCTGCGGCGACTCGGCAGCGGCGCCGCCGACCACCGGGGAGCCGCTCGGCACGTCGCCGTCGACCACGTCGGCGACCACGACGGTGATGTTGTCGGGGCCTCCGCCGCGCAGCGCCAGCTGGACCAGCCGGTCGCACGCCTCCTGCGGGTCCTCGAGCTCGAGCGCCTCCTGCAGCGTCTCCCGGCGGCCGACCGGCCCGGTCAGGCCGTCGGTGCACAGCAGGTAGCGGTCGCCGGGTCGGGCCTCCCGCACGGACAGGTCGAGCTCGATGCTGTCGCGGCCGTCGAGCGCGCGGGTGATGAGCGAGCGCTGCGGGTGGGTGCTCGCCTCCTCCTCGCTGATGCGGCCGTCGTCGACCAGCGTCTGCACGAGGGTGTGGTCGTGCGTGATCTGGGTCAGCTCGCCGTCGCGCAGCAGGTAGCAGCGCGAGTCGCCGATGTGGACGAGGCCGAGCCGGTTGCCGGCGAACAGCAGCGCGGTGAGCGTGGTGCCCATGCCGTCGAGCCCCGGGTCGCCGGCGACCATGTCGCGCAGGTGCTCGTTGGCTGACATCGCCGACTCGCGCAGCGCGTCGAGCAGGTCGGACCCGGGGTCGTCGGCGTCGAGCGAGGCGATCGAGGCGATGGCGACGGCGCTCGCCACCTCGCCGGCGGCGTGCCCGCCCATGCCGTCGGCCACCGCGAGCACCCGCGGGCCGGCGTAGGCACTGTCCTCGTTGCCGTCGCGCAGCAGGCCGACGTGCGAGAGCGCAGCGAAGCGGAGACCGGTCATCGCGCGCGGCTCACTTGCGCAGCTCGAGGACGGTCTTGCCGATCCTGATCTGCTGGCCGAGCGGGACCGGCGTCGGCCGGGTGACCTTCGTCGCGCCGAGGTAGGTGCCGTTGGTCGAGCCGAGGTCCTCGAGCACCCAGGTGCCGCCGTCCGGGGTGAGCCGGGCGTGCCGGGTGCTCGCGTAGTCATCGGTGAGGACGAGGGTCGAGTCGTCGGCCCGGCCGAGCGTCACCGGCGTGTCGCCGAGCCGGATGCTCATGCCGGCCAGCGCGCCCTCGGTGACGACGAGCTTGCGGGCCGCGCTCTTCGCCGCCTTCGGCGTGCGACCGGCCGAGCGGCTCTCGGCCCGCGGCGCGGCACCGGCCGACGGCGTCCGCACGACCTGCGAGCCGGACAGGTCGCTGCGCAGCACGCGGAAGGCCATGACGACGAACAGCCAGAGCAGAACCAGCAGCACGATCTTGACGGCGACGACGACGAGAGCGCTGCCCACTCAGCGCTCCCCGTCCGGCGACCGGAAGACGAGGGTGGAGGCACCCATCTCGATGACGTCGCCGTCGGCCAGCACGGCGCTGCTGACCTTGCGGCCGTTCACGGACGTGCCGTTCGTCGAGCCGCGGTCGACCAGCGTGGCGGTCGTCGCCTCCAGCCGGACCTCGGCGTGGATGCGCGAGACGCCGGTGTCGGACAGCCGGACGTCGGCCTCGGCGCCGCGGCCGAGCACGGTGACCTGCGCCTCGAGCGGGACGACCCGCTCGCCGCTCCCGGTCTTCAGCACCAGGCGCGGCTTGGTCGCGACGGCGTCGGCCGACACCGGCCGGCGGGGCAGCGCGTCGTCGGCCGAGGCGACCTTGCTGCGGACCCGGAACACGCCGGTGTCGAGGTCCTCGACGGTCTCGAAGCGCACGCCGACGCGGCCGGCGAACGACCAGCCCTGCTCGTGGGCGTGCTCCTCGACCATCGAGGCGAGCTCCTTGCGGAGCGCGGCGTCGTAGGGCAGGAGCCGGTCGCTGTCGCTCTGACCGAGCTCGACGACGTACTCGTTCGGGACGAAGACGCGGTCGGCGCCGACGACGGCCCGCTTGTCGGAGGCCTCGCGCTGCAGGGCGGCCGCGATCTCGACAGGCTGCACGTGCGAGCGGAAGACGCGCGCGAAGCCGCCCTCCACCAGGCCTTCGAGCTTGCGCTCGAAGCGCTGCAGCACACCCACGATGTCGGCCCCTTCCCCGGACCCGGTGATCGTATCCGTGGGGTCGGTGAGCGCCCGGTCACCGTCGGCGCTGGTGCTAGCCTCGACCGGTCGCTCGGGCGAGTGGCGGAATGGCAGACGCGCACGGTTCAGGTCCGTGTGTCCGAGAGGACGTGGGGGTTCAACTCCCCCCTCGCCCACACGCTCCACCCCTCCGCACGCCTCGGCACGAGGAGGTCTCCGGTGACGGACGCTCCCGGTCCTCTGGTGCTCGTCGGGTTCGACGACTCGCCGGCCGGTCGGGCCGCGCTCGCCACCGCCGCCGACCTCGCCGGTCGGTTGTCGGGCCGGCTCGAGGTGGTGCACGCGGTCCCGCCGATCACGCCGATGGCGGCGCCGGCCGGGCTGATGGGCGACGGGTTCGCCGTCCCGCCGCCGCCCGACGCCGACCAGCAGCGGGCGCGCACAGCGTCGTCGCTGTCGGCCGTGGTCGGCGAGCTGCTCACCGGCTGCCCGGTCCCGTGGACCTTCGAGGTCGTCGACGGCGACGCCGTCACGGTGCTCGAGGAGCACGCCGCCGACGCCTACCTCGTCGTCGTGGGCACCCGGCACGCCGGCATCGGCACGGCGCTCGACCGGCTGCTGACCGGGTCGATGTCCCGCGCGCTGCAGAAGAGGTGCCCGCGGCCGGTGCTCGTGGTGCCCGAGCCGCACCACTGAGTCCGCTGTCGCCGGCTGGTGGGCTGGCGCTTGGGCATTGCCGGGCCACTTCCCTCACAGTGTCGTGAGAGATGGCGGCGGAAAGGGCCGTGATCTCACGACACCATGAGGGAAGTGCACGTCGAGCCGTCGGCCCGGGTCGCATTGCCGACAATGGTGTGCGGATGTCGTGGCGGCGTTTCCGAGGGAATGCGGGCCACTTCCCTCATGGTGTCGTGCCTGCCAGGCGGCTCAACGGGGGTTGCGTTCACGACACGATGAGGGAAGTGCGCGGTGCGAGCGCGGACGGGCCGAGAACGCCGGATCTCAGCTGTGGACAACGGCCCCTCGGGCCGAGCGAGAATACGGCCGGGGCTGTGGACGAACAATGCGTCAGTGGAAATCCTGAAGAAATGTCCGAGGGCCCTGCCTCACCCGCCGAGAGAATCATGAAGAAAATGTGCTGAGGATGTGGTCAGCCGGCCGGATCCCGGGTACATTCGCACACATGTTCGAGTCAGGTCCGGAGTCGCCGCCGCAGTCAGCGGGGTCGTCGGTGTGGGACCTGCCTCCTGCCTCGGACGAGCCGGCGTCTGGCGAGTCGTCGGCCGATGACGAGTGGTCCTGGCCCGGCCGACCGACCACGGCAGCGTCGGCCCAGCCCGACCCCGCCGCGGCAGCACTTGTCGCGGCCGTCGACGCGCTGCTCGAGCAGGACCCTGCGGTGCTGGACGGCGCGGTGGCGCTGCAGCGCTGCCGCACCCTGCTGTCGCAGGGAGAGCGGCTCGGCCTGGCAACCGGGTTCGCGCTGCTCGACGTGCAGGCCCGGGCGCTGCACGAACATGAGGGCGCCCGGGCGGTCAGCACCTGGTTGCAGCGCCAGCCAGGGGGCGACGGTGGCCGGCTGTCGCGCGCCGCCCGGCTCGCTGCGCGCCCGGCCGTCCGGCGGGCGGTCGCCACCGGGGCGATGGGGCTGTCCTCTGCCGACGTCGTGTGCCGGGCGCTCGACGCCGCACCGAGCAGCGCCGAGCCCGGTCAGGTCGAAGGAGTGCTCACCAACGCGGTACCGGACCTGCTCGAGCGGTGGGTGGCCGGCAGCGCCACCGCCGGCGTCGACGGCGCCGGTGACGAGCTGACTCAGGAGCGCGCGGCCGTCGTGCAGGAGGCGATCGAGGCCGGGCTGGAAGCCACCGCGTCGGCGCCCGCCGACCGGCTCGAACCGGCGTTCGCGCTGCTGGGGCAAGCACTGTCGCCGGGTGTGCTGGCCGACCAGTTGCAGCTCCTCATCGACGCGTTGGCGCCCGAGCGGCTGGAGGACGCCGAGCAGCAGGCCTACGAGGAACGCGGGCTGAAGGTGTGGAAGAAGCGCGGCGGTCCGGGCTACCGCGGCTCGATGGACCTGACCGACGAGGTCGGGCACGCCCTGACCGCGCAGCTGGCGGCTCGCGCGCAGCAGCGGCGCGAAGAGGAGGCGCGGCTGCGCAAGGCGGCCGAGCAAGGTCGAGCCGGCGCGGAGTTCGGCACCGCCGGCCCCGGCAGCCCCGGCGCCAGCAGCGCGAGCACCAGCGACTCGACGTCGGCGGCTGCCCGGCCGATCAGCGACGAGCAACTCGCCCACGACCTGTTCGCCGAGATGCTCGACGACCTGGCCGGCGTCCGCGCGCCCGGCGCACCCAGGCCCGCCACGCTGAGCATCACGGCCGGGCTCGACGCCGTCGAAGGCCGGCTCGGCGCGCTGCCCGGCAGCGTGCTGCTGGCCGGTCGGCCTTCACCGATCAGCCCCGAGGCCGTCCGTCGGCACGGCTGCGACGGGTTCCTGTCCGCCGTCCTGCTCGACGCCCTGCGCCAGCCCGTCGGCGCCTCCGGCACCCACCGGCACGCCACCGAACGCGAGCGCCGCATCCTCAAGGCCATCTGGGGTGACTACTGCGCCGAGGACGGATGCGGTGCCACGCGCACCGTCCCCCACCACGTACGGCCGTGGTGGATGACCGGCCGCACCGACGTCGCCGACCTGGTGCCGGTCTGCGAGGCCACGCACCATGCCGTCCACGACGGCCACCAGACCATCACGCTGCGCGACGGCCGACAGATCGACGAGTTCGGCTGGGTCGACCGCCCTCGACCGGGCACCGTGCCACCACCGCAGCCAGCCGATCCGTGGCGTGCCGAGCCTCCGGAGCCGTACCCCGACGCGCCGTCCCGGCTCTGGACGCCCCCTCCTGCCGACCCCCGCTTGTCGGCCTGGGTGCCCGACCCCTGAGGAGAGTCAGCTCTCACCCGCCGCGCAGGAACGGCTCCCGAAGCCGCTTCGGCGCGCGGCTCAGCCACGCGTCCGTGATCGCCTCGTCGAGGTCCTCGAACGACGCGCGCTCGACGTGCACCAGAACCATCGGGTGCACGCCGTAGCCGGCCACGGTGAAGTAGACCTCCGGTCGCGCCGCCACCAGGCCGTCGACGACGTCGGGATCCGCCGTGCGCAGCCCCAGCGCGGGTCCGTCCGGAGCGGCGTCGCCCAGTTGCTCGCGCTCGCCGCGGCGTAGCAGCCGTTCCCACGCGAACGCCTTGCCGCCGACCCGCCAGGCCGTCGTTCGGCCGGTCGGGTCCTCGACGGCGCCGGGCAGGTCGCGGGCGATCGACCGCACGTCGTCCCACGTCGCCACGGCGCGACGATGGCACGGCTGTGCCAGACTGCCGACCGTGCTGCTCGCCGACGTCGCCGCCGCTTCCCAGGACGTCGCCGCGACCCGGTCGCGCACGGCGAAGCGCGACCGGCTGGCCGAGGTGCTGCGCGCGGCGACCCCGGAGGAGCTGCCGGTGATCGCCTCCTGGCTGTCGGGCGAGCTGCGGCAGCGGCGCACCGGCGTCGGGTGGCGCTCGCTGCGCGGGCTGCCCGACCCGGCAGACGAGCCGACCCTGGCGGTGCTCGAGGTCGATGCCGCTTTCGCCGAGATGGCGGCGCTGGCCGGCACCGGCTCGACGGCTGCCCGCACCGCCCGGCTGCGCGACCTGTGGTCGCGGGCCACCGCCCCCGAGCAGCGCCTGCTCGCCGGCCTCGTCAGCGGCGAGCTGCGGCAGGGCGCGGCCGCGGGTGTCGTGGTCGACGCCGTCGCGCGGGCGGCCGACGTGCCGCTCGATCTGGTGCGCCGGGCGCTCACCCTGCACGGCTCACTGCCGGACGTGGCGACCGCCGCGCTGACCGGCGGATCGCCTGCGCTGCAGGCCTTCTCGCTGCAGGTCGGCAGGGGCCTGGCCCCGATGCTGGCCGCCACCGCGACCGACCTCGACGACGCCTGGCAGCGCCTCGGCGGCCGGGCGGCCGTCGACTGGAAGCTCGACGGCGTCCGCGTGCAGGTGCACCGCGACGGCGACGAGGTCCACGTGCTCACCCGCAGTATCGACGACGTCACCGCCCGCATGGCCGAGGTCGTCGAGGCGGTGCGCGCGCTGCCGGCGAGGCGGCTCGTCCTCGACGGCGAGGCGCTCGCCGTCGACGCCGGGGGCCGGCCCCGCCCGTTCCAGGAGACGGCGTCGCGAGCCGCGAAGCGCGAGGGCGTCGTCCTCACGCCGTGGTTCTTCGACCTGCTCCACGTCGACGGCACCGACCTGCTCGACGCCCCGCTGTCCGAGCGCGCCGCCGCCTTGGCCGACGCCGTGCCGGAGCACTCGCGCGCGCCGCGCCTGGTCACCGACGACCTCGAGGCCGCCCGCGCTTTCCAGGCCGCCGCCCTCGACGCCGGTCACGAGGGCGTCGTCGTCAAGGCGCTCGACGCGCCGTACGAGGCCGGCCGCCGCGGCGGCGCGTGGCTGAAGGTCAAGCCGCGGCACACCCTCGACCTCGTCGTCCTGGCCGTCGAGCACGGCTCGGGCCGGCGCCGCGGCTGGCTGTCGAACCTCCATCTCGGCGCGCGCGACCCGCAGGGCGGCTTCGTCATGCTCGGCAAGACGTTCAAGGGGCTGACCGACGAGCTGCTGCAGTGGCAGACAGAGCGCCTCCGGGAGCTCGCGGTGGACGACGACGGCTGGGTCGTGCGGGTGCGCCCCGAGCTCGTCGTCGAGATCGCGTTCGACGGCGTGCAGACCTCGCCGCGCTACCCCGGCGGCGTCGCCCTGCGGTTCGCCCGGGTGCTGCGCTACCGCGAGGACAAGCGGCCCGACGAGGCCGACACGATCGACGACGTCCGGCGGCTGCACCGCACCTGACCGGGGAAGGGGTGCGGCATGACGACCGGATTCGGCATCGACATCGGCGGCAGCGGCGTGAAGGGCGCGCCGGTCGACCTCGATCGGGGGGTCTTCGCCGCCGACCGCGTGCGCATCCCGACGCCGCAGCCGGCGACGCCGGACGCCGTCGTCGCCGTCGTCGCCCAGGTGCTCGAGCAGGCCGCCGCGCCCCAGGGCCGCATCGGCGTGACCGTCCCCGCCGTCGTCACGCACGGCACGGCGCGCACGGCGGCCAACATCGACCAGGCCTGGATCGGCACCGACGTCGTCGCGCTCGTCCGCGAGCGCACCGGGCGCGACGCCGTCGTCGTCAACGACGCGGACGCCGCCGGCGTCGCCGAGGTCCGCTACGGCGCGGCGAAGGGCGTCGACGGCGTCGTGCTGCTGCTCACGCTCGGCACCGGGATCGGCAGCGCGCTGGTCGTCGACGGGCGGCTCGTGCCGAACACCGAGCTGGGCCACCTCGAGCTCGACGGTGACGTGGCCGAGCACCGGGCGTCCGACGCCGCGCGCGAGCGAGAAGGCCTGTCCTGGAGCGAGTTCGCGCAGCGGGTCGAGCGGTACGTCCGGCACGTCGACCGGCTGCTGTGGCCGGACCTCGTGCTGTTCGGCGGCGGCGTCAGCAAGAGGGCGGACAGGTGGCTGCCGCTGCTCGACGTGCGGCCGGAGGTGCGGCCGGCGGCGCTGCGCAACGACGCGGGCATCATCGGCGCGGCGCTGCTCGCCGCCGCACGGCCGGCGGAGGCGTGACGGCTCAGCAGATCCGGCGGAGGAACTGGTACGGGTTCACCGAGCTGCCGCCGATCTGCCGTTCGAAGTGCACGTGGTTCGTGCCGCCGGCGTTGCCGGTCGAGCCGACCCGGGCGACGAGGTCCCCGGCCGAGACGCGCTGGCCGGTCGAGGCGACGTTCGAGGAGTTGTGCGCGTAGAAGTAGGTCTCGCCGTTGTCGCCGTCGAGGTAAAGCGAGATGCCGCCCAGCGAGCTCGACGCCGTGCGCACCACGCCGGAGGTGACCGCGTAGACCGGTGAGCCGTAGGGCGCGAGCAGGTCGGTGCCCTGGTGGCTGCGCCCGCCGGAGCGCGGCGCGCCGTAGGTGTCGGTGAACGTCGCGTTCGGGACCGGGCAGGCGTAGCCGCCGGATGACGGGATGCTGCCCCCGCCGGCCTTCTTCGCCGCCGCCGCCTTCTTCGCCGCGGCCTCGGCCTTCGCCTTGGCCTCGGCGGCCGCCTTCGCGGCTGCCTCGGCCTCGGCCTTCGCCGCGGCCTCGGCGGCCGCCTGGGCCTCGGCCGCGCGCAGCTGCGCCTCATGGCGGTCGCGCGAGGCGCGGGCGACGGCGCGCTCGCGGTTGAGCTCGACGTCGGCCAGCAGCGGGACGACGTCGACGTCCGACGGCGCGACGGCCCGCGCCTCGGTCTGCGCCGTGGCCGGGGCTATGACAGCCAGGCCGCCGAACGCGGCCAGGTGGACGGCGACAAGCAGGGCAGGCGCGGCGAGGCGGCCGCGAGCCACCCTCGGTCGGGCGTGCAGCACTCAGGTTCCCCAAGGGGTGGAGGAGGCGGGAAGTCAGCGGTGACGTTACCAAGTCGTCACAAAAGTCGGCGCTTCCGGGCCGCCACACCTGGCTGCCCTTGACGACAGAATTCACCAGGCGTAGAACTCAACACATGGCGACTTCAGCGGTGCAGGGCCGTGACGTCCGCGTCGACCGCGGCGGACGCCCGGTCCTGCACGGACTCGACTTCGACGTCCCCGCCGGCGCGGTCACCGGGCTGCTCGGCCCGAGCGGGGGCGGCAAGAGCACGCTGCTGCGCGCGATCGTCGGCGTTCAGGCGAACGTGCGCGGCCGGCTGGAGGTGCTCGGCCGCCCGGCCGGCGCCCCGGAGCTCCGCTCACGGGTCGGCTACGTCACCCAGAGCCCCGCCGTCTACGCCGACCTGTCGGTGCGCGACAACCTCGCCTACTTCGCCGACGTCGTCGGGGCCCGGCGGTCGCGCGTCGACGAAGTGCTGGCGGACGTCGCGCTGACCGATGTCGCCGCGCAGCGGGTCGACAGCCTGTCGGGCGGCCAGCGGGCGCGGGTCTCGCTCGCGACCGCGCTGCTCGGGGAGCCCGACCTGCTGGTGCTCGACGAGCCGACCGTCGGCCTCGACCCGGTGCTGCGGCGCGACCTGTGGGCGCTGTTCCGCCGGCTCGCCGACAGCGGCCGGACCCTGATCGTCAGCAGCCACGTCATGGACGAGGCCTCGCGCTGCGACCGGCTCCTGCTGCTGCGCGACGGGCGGCTCGTCGCTGACGACACCCTCGAGGCCGTGCTCACCCGCACCGGTGCCGACGACGTCGAGGAGGCCTTCCTCGTCCTGGCCGAAGGAGTACCGGCATGACCGCCCGCACGACGCTCGCCACCGCCCGGCGCGTGCTGCAGCAGCTGCGCGGCGACCACCGCACCCTCGCGCTGCTGCTCGTCGTGCCGCTCGTGCTGCTGACGCTGTTGCGGTACGTCTTCGACGCCCAACCGGCGGTGTTCGACCGCATCGGCGGCCCGCTGCTGGCGCTGTTCCCGTTCACGTCGATGTTCCTGGTGACCAGCGTGGCGATGCTGCGCGAGCGCACGTCCGGGACGCTCGAGCGGCTGCTGTCGATGCCGATCGGCAAGGCGGACCTGCTGGCCGGCTACGCCCTCGCGTTCGGTCTCATCGCCGTCGTGCAGACCGTGCTCGCCAGCGCCGTCGCGCTCGGGCCGCTCGGGCTCGACGTCGCCGGCTCGGCCTGGCTGGTGGTGCTGCTCGCGGTGCTCGACGCGCTGCTGGGCACGGCGCTGGGCCTGCTGCTGTCGGCGTTCGCCCGCTCGGAGTTCCAGGCGGTGCAGTTCCTGCCGGCCGTCGTGCTGCCGCAGCTGCTGCTGTGCGGGCTGTTCGCGCCGAGGGAGGCGATGGCGACGCCGCTGCGCTGGCTGTCCGACGTCTTCCCGCTGACCTACGCGGTCGACGGGATGCAGCAGGTGGCAGCCTCCACCGACGTGACCGGAGACCTGGTGCTCGACCTCGCCGTGGTGGCGGGCTGCATCGTCGCCTTCCTCGCTCTCGGAGCGGCCACCCTGCCGCGCCGCTCGCCGTAGTGGCACCCCGCACCGGCCGCCGCCCCGGCGACAGCGGCGCCCGCGAGGCGATCCTCGCGGCGGCCCGGCGCAGCTTCGGCACCAGCGGCTTCGCCGGGACGACGATCCGCGCGGTGGCGGGCGAGGCCGGCGTCGACCCCGCGCTGGTGCACCACTACTTCGGCAGCAAGCAGCAGCTGTTCGCCGCGAGCCTCGAGCTGCCCGTCGACCCGGAGGTGCTCGTGCCGATGCTGCTGGAAGGCCCGCGCGACGGCGTCGGGGAGCGCGTCGTGCGCACCTTCGTGGGCATCTGGGACGGCGTCCCGGGCCAGGGGCCGATGCTCGCGCTGCTGCGCAGCGCCGTGTCCGACCCGCGGGCCGCCGACTCGCTGCGCGACTTCCTGAGCCGGGTCATCCTGGGCCCGCTGACCGCGGCGGCCGCGCCCGACCGGCCGGAGCTGCGGGCGGCGCTCATGGCGTCGCAGATGGTGGGGCTCGCCGTCACCCGCTACGTGGTGCACCTCGAGCCGGTGGCGTCGGCGTCGGGCGACGAGCTCGCCGCGACGGTCGGCCCGACGCTGCAGCGCTACCTGACCGGAGAGCTCTGACTGCCCTCACCGCCCGGAGCCCTCCCGACGGGTTCGGCGCCGTCGGCAACCGCACGAGCCACTCCACCCGCGCGGCCTGGAGGCCGTGATGCGGCTCCCGAGGCGGTGGGAACCGTCGGGAGGGCTCCGTGCGGGCCAGCGGTCGGCGGTCAGGGGGTCGGTGTGCCGACCACGACGTCGGTCGACGGCGTCGCATTGGTGTTGCCCCACGCGTCCCGGACGCCGCCGGCGTCGACCCGCACCCGGTCACCGGGCCGCAGCGCCGACGCGCGGTCCGGCGGCACGGCCACCAGGCGCTCGCCGTCGCGCACCGCCGGCCACTGCTCCACCGCACCGCCCTTGCGGACGACGGTCACGGTGCCGGTCTCGGCCCGGCCGGACTCCTGCCACGGGTGGAACCGGCAGAAGATGCAGTACGCCTGGTCGTCCTGCGGACCAGGTCGGTAGCGGTAGTAGACGCGCTCGCCATGCTCGCCGAACGACCCCTTCTCCGTCTTGGCCCGCTGGTCAGCGACCGACGTCAGCGCCTCGTCCCAGGCCCAGCCGTTCGGGTAGTCGACCGGCCCGTAGGTCCAGCGGAAGTCGTCGAACAGCTCCGACGTCGTCGGGCCGATGGCGACGCGCACCGCGCCGTCGTCGCCGACGGTCACCGAGTCGACGGTCAGGCCGTCCCACGGCCGGACCTCGAACGGCTCGCTGGTGAAGGCGTACGGCTCGACGACGTCGCCCGGCGCGGCGCGGTGCCGGCCCTCGACGGCGAACCGGTAGGTGCCGGCCGGCGTCGCGCGGTGCCGCTGGCCGGTCATGTCGGGCAGCTCCACCTCGCCGACGAACGCCTCCCAGGTCGCGGTCCACTCCCAGACGAACTCGCCCGCGGCGAAGGCCGGCAGCTGCTCCGGCGTCGGGAAGCGCACCTCGGTCGGCACCTCGCCGCTCTGGTCGGCGAAGGGCACCCACTCGCCGTCGACCCGTCGCTCGACCACGACGTTCGGCAGGTCGGTGTACGACGAGCCTCCGGTGAAGCGCAGGACGGCGCCGTCGAACCGCGAGATGTCCTGGGGCTGCTCGACGACGGCCGGTGTGCCGCCGTCCGCCGGCAGCGCGGCGTCGTAGGCGGCGGTGTGCGCCCGGGCCAGCTCGCCGAGGCCCTGGCTGATGGCCCGTGCCCGGGCCGACTCGGCCTGGTACGCGAGGTCGAGCGGCGACAGCTCGACCTGCTCGCCGCCGCGCAGCGACGCCGCCAGCTTGACCAGGCGGGTCGCCAGGTAGTCCGAGCCGTGCAGGCCGAGGCCGTTCAGCGCCTTGCGGTAGTGGTCGAAGGCCCGCATGTCGCGGTAGCTCGGCGTGTAGCCGAAGTAGTCGTTCGCCATGCCGACGGCGATCGTCAGCCCGTAGCCGTCGTCGGCGCCGTAGTCGGTGATCTCGCGGTGCGTGTAGTTGCCCTTGATCTGCTCCGGGTCGGCCGGCTCCGCCTCGCCGCCGAGGTGCGTGCCGGCGTTCGCCAGCTCCTCCCAGCCGTCGGCGTCGTTGTTGACCTGCGCGCGCATCCGCCGGTACTCGAGGTCGGTGACCGGCGGCAGGTCCGGCCACGGGCCCGCCTCGCGGAAGTGGTGCGGGTCCGCGCAGGTCCAGGTGGTGTCCTCGTTCTGCTCGCAGAACGGTCGGCCGTCGGGGCGGCGCTGCGTCGTCCAGTCGAAGCCGCGCCAGACGTCGCCGTCGACGTCGTTCAGTCGCGACGCGATGTTCAGCGCCGTGTCGGTGAACTGCTCGCACGGGCAGAACGTCGCGGCGATGTCGCCGATCCGCACGGCCATGAGGTGCACGGCGGCCGTCTCCTCGACGCCGGTGAACGACGTCGCCGTGTACGACTCGGGCACTGGTACGCCGGCCGCCTTGAGCTGGTCGTAGACCTCGCGCTCCTCGAACGGCGTCGCCTCGACCACCGGCCGGCCGACCTCACCCGCGTCGTCGTTGCAGTCCGGCAGGCCGAGCACCGGCACCCGGAAGTCGCCGTGGAACAGCGAGGCGGTGTTGCAGTTGCTGATGCCGGGGACCGGCCGGGTCCACGGCGGCGCGAACCGGGCGCTCGCGACGGCGACCTCGAGGTCGGTGCCGAACGGCACGACCTCGATGGGCGGGCCGTCCGTGCGCGGCGCGTGCGGGTCGTAGGGCGCGGGCTCCTGCCGCTCCTCGATCGCCCGGTGCGCCCGCAGGACGGCGTCGGCCCACATCCGCGCGCCGACGT
>JBKHYE010000079.1:0-7879 GCA_046565705.1 Actinomycetes bacterium | reverse complement strand
GGCGCCGCCGTTCCGCGTACGCTTCGACTGCCGGGCACCGCCCGCCGGCGCCCGTAGCTCAGCGGATAGAGCAGGTGCCTTCTAAGCACTTGGTCGCAGGTTCGATCCCTGCCGGGCGCGCCCCCGCGGGGTTGCGCGGTCAGCGCGGAGCCGCAGCTGCCGGTCACCCGGTCTCCGCGAGAACCGCTGCGAACGCATCAGCGATCGCGGCATGACCTGCCTCGTTCGGGTGCAGGCAATCCTGGCCGCCGACGAGCTCCTCCGGTCCCACGACTCCGCCGGTCTCGACGACGACCGCATCGACTCCAGCAGCCGCGTCGCGGATGACGCCGTTCAGCGACAGCGTCACCCCCGGGAGCCCCCCCTCGAGCACGAGCTGGGCGAGGACGTCGATGCCCGGGTACTCGCGTGTGAGGTAGCAGCTGCCGACGAGCGCGTTGTAGTAGGTCATCACGGCGATCGTGGCGTTGGGCCCGGCGGCCGCTCTGACCTCGTCGAGCAGGTGCTCATAGCGAACGGACACGCCGGCGAGCACCGTCTGGACGGCATGGAGGCATGTCAGGTCGACGCCGCCGGCACACGCGCCGACCACGGGTGCGAACACGTCGTTGCCGCCGATCGTGATCGTGATGAGCCCGACGTCGTCGACCGGCGTTCTGTTCCCGTTGCGGGCGGCGATGGACGGCAGGACCCGCGGCAGCTGCTCCTCGATCAAGGAGGTGGTCGTGGCCCCGCTGACCGAGGCGTTCCGGGTCGGCAGGCCACCCAGCGCGTCGGAGAGGAGCGCCACGTAGCCGTCCTTGTCGGCCACACCGTAGGCGTCCGGCACGGAGTCGCCGAGGGCGATGTAGCCGTTCACGGGGATCGGCGCGGCGGTCGCATGACCTTGCAGCAGCGGGATCACCAGCGCGGCAGCGGCGAGCGTCGCGAGGACCGCGACGAGACGACGACGGACAGACACGAGACCTCCAGGTGCACGGGAGGACCGCCCGACCGGCGGCCGTGCCGCCGAAGGTATCCCGCCGTCACGGCCATTGCACCAGGACGACGAAGTGCCCGGCTTCGTCCCGGTGTCAGGCCACCGCGCGCAGCGTCCACCCACGGTCGCGGACGTTGCGGAACAGGTCGACGCCGGTGCGCGCCCGCAGCCGGCACAGCTGCACGTCCACGCGCCGCGACGGCGCGGTGTCGCCCCACACGACCCAGTGCAGCTGCGTGCGGCTCCAGACCCGGCGCGGCGCGGCGACGAAGAGCGCCAGCAGCTCGACCTGACGCGGCGAGAGCCCGAGCTCGCGACCGGCGAGCGTCACGGTGTAGGTGTCGAGCTCGACCGCCAGCTCACCGGCGACCAACGGCCCGTGCACGTCGACCCCCGCCTCAGCCGCTCGGGCCGGGAAGCCTGCACCTCGAGGAGGCGCCAGGTCGGTGACGGGCGGGGCAGGCTCGGGCACGGGCACCTCCGGTCGCGACGGCCGCTGGGCCGGACGCTAGGGACGGCGGGTTTCGCTAGGGCAACCCGTGTGTTTCCGGCAGGTTCCGAGCAGTCGACGAACCGGTCAGCGCCGCCGGCGACGACGCCGCGGCGCGGTGCCGAACAACGACCGCGCGATCTCCCGACCTGCCACCGTGGCCGCTGCGCGCAGGCCGGAACGGAAGGCGCTCGACTGCAGCACCTGCCCGACGGCGCCCGGCTCCTCCCGCCGCGGCCCGGGACCCGGTTCGTCGCGCGGCGCGGGCGCCTCGGCCGGCTCGGGCGGCGCAGCCTTCCCGGGCGCCGGCGCGTCGGCCAGCTTCTCGTGCGCGGATGCCCTGTCCTGCATGGTCGTGTACCTGCCGGCGAGCGCTGAGCCGGCAACGACGGCCTGCTGCTCGGCCGGCTCCAGCGGCCCCATCCGCGACGCCGGCGGCCGCAGCAGCGTCCACGCCACCGGCGTCGGCGTGCCGCGCTCGGACAGGATCGTCACCGCCGCCTCACCGATGCCCATCGACGTCAGCAGCGTGTCCAGCTCGTACACGTCGCTGCGGGGGAACGTCGACACCGTCGCCTTGAGCGCCTTGGCGTCGTCGGGGGTGAACGCGCGCAGGGCGTGCTGCACCCGGTTCCCGAGCTGGGCGAGCACCTCGGCCGGCACGTCCTTGGGCGTCTGCGTCACGAAGAAGACGCCGACGCCCTTGCTGCGGATGAGCCGCACGGTCCGCGCGATGGCGTCGAGGAACGCCTCGCTCGCGTCGTCGAACAGCAGGTGCGCCTCGTCGAGGAAGAAGACGAGCTTCGGCTTCTCGACGTCGCCGACCTCGGGCAGGTCGTGGAACAGGTCGGCGAGCAGCCACATGAGGAAGGTGCTGAACAGCTTCGGCTTGTCCTGCACCGACGACAGCCCCATGACCGACAGCACGCCGCGCCCGTCGGCGGCGGTCCGCAGCAGGTCGGCCGTGTCGAACTCCGGCAACCCGAAGAAGACGTCGCCGCCGGCATTCTCGAGGTTGACCAGCGCGCGCAGGATGACTCCGGCGGTGGCCGACGACAGGCCGCCGAGCTCCTTGAGGTCCGCCTTGCCCTCGTCCGACGTGAGGTGCGTGATGACGGCGCGCAGGTCCTTGAGGTCGTCGAGCTCGAGGCCCTTGCCGTCGGCGTAGTGGAACACCAGACCGAGCGAGGACTCCTGCGTCGGGTTGAGGTCGAGCACCTTCGACAGCAGCACCGGCCCGAACGACGTGACGGTCGCGCGCACCGGCACGCCCGGGCCGAGACCGCCGAGCGAGTACAGCTCCACCGGGAAGGCCTGCGGCTGCCAGCCGGTGCCGGTGTCCTGCGCGCGTCGGGTGATCCGGTCCGACGCCGCGCCCGGTGCGGCGACGCCCGCGACGTCGCCCTTGATGTCGGCGAGGAAGGCCGGCACCCCTGCCGCCGACAGCTGCTCGGCGAGCAGCTGCAGCGTCTTGGTCTTGCCGGTCCCGGTGGCGCCCGCGACGAGGCCGTGCCGGTTGAGCATCGACAGCGGCACGCGCACCCGCGCGTTCGGGTGCGGCGTGCCGTCGACGACGACCGAGCCGAGCTCGAGCGCCGCGCCCTCGAACGCGTACCCGGCCCCCACCTGCGCTGCCATCGCCGCGCCGTCCTGGTCGCTCACGTCGTCTCCTCCTGCTCGGTCCCGGGACCGTAGCCGTCGCACCGGTCCCGCGCCGCAGGAGTCATTCGCACCGCGGCGGGGCAGGACGCTCGCCACGGAGAGGACGAGGAGACCCGCCGTGGGCAGACCGCTGTGGCGCCGGACCTTCGACGCGCTGGAGCGCCCGCTCGGCGCACGGCTCGAGCACGCGGTCCAGACCGACGCCTTCGCCGGCGTCGCCGGGGTCGTCCTCGGCACGCGGGCCGCGGTGGGGCGTCGCGTCGAGCGGACGTCGCGGCACGCCCTGCACCTGGTCAACCTGCCGGCGGCCACGGACGTCGTCCTCCTGCGCGAGCACGTCCTCCGACTCGAGCGCACCGTCCGCCGGCTCGAGCAGTCGCTGGCCCAGCAGTCAGGAGGTGACGGTCGTGTCCCTGCTCGCGACCCCGGCAGCTCTGGTGGCGCGCGTGCAGCGCGACGTCCGACAGGGAGTCAGGCGCGCCCAGAACGGGGCGAAGTACGTCGCCGGGATCGACCCGCCGGAGGTCGGCCGGACGCCGAAGGACGTCGTCTGGCGCCATGACCGCGCCGAGCTGTGGCGGTACCGCAGCGACACGGTGACGGCACGCACGCCGGTGCTCGTCGTCATGAGCCTCATCAGCCGCAGCTACGTGCTCGACCTCTACCCCGGCGCCAGCTTCGTCCAGTCGCTGCGCGACGACGGCTTCGACGTCTTCCTGCTCGACTGGGGTGTCCCCGACGAGCGAGACGCCTGCAACGGGCTGTCGTACTACGTCGACGACGTGCTGCCCGCAGCCGTCGACGCCGTCCTCGACGCCTCGGGGGCCGACCAGGTGAACGTCATCGGCTACTGCTACGGCGGGCTGCTGTCGCTGCTGCTCGCCGCCGCCCACGACGATCTGCCGGTGGCCTCGCTCGTGACCATGGCGACGCCGGTGGAGTTCCGGCAGATGGGCCTGCTCGGGCGGCTCCTCGCGAGGGGCCGGCTCGACCCCGAGGACGTCGTCGACGACACCGGCAACGTGCCGGCGAGCCAGGTGCACCGCGCCTTCCGCATCCTGCGCCCGACGGGCGACCTCGCGTCGTACGCGACGCTCTGGGAGAAGCTCGGCGACGACCGGCAGCTCGAGGCCTACCGCGCCATGGCGCAGTGGACGCGCGACCACGTGCCGTTCCCCGGCGAGGCGTTCCGCGACACGGTGCGCATCCTGCGCTCGCACGCGCTGGTCGACGACGCGGTCGAGCTGGACGGCCGTCGGCTGAGGCTGGCCGACGTTCGCTGGCCGCTGCTGAACGTCGTCGCGCAGAAGGACCACATCGTCCCGTGCGGCGCGGCACTGCCGGTGACGGACCTCGTCGGCTCGGAGCGCGCCGAGACGCTCGAGCTGCCCGCGGGGCACGTCGCGCTGGTGATGGGCCGGCTGGCCGCCACGACGACGATCCCCGGTATCGCGCGCTGGCTGCGCCGGCACGACGCAGCCGGGTCACCAGCGGGGTGACAGGTCTCCCGGACCGCCGTAGTCGCCGGCCGGCGTGATGATCGTCCCGGCGCGACCGGCGAGGATGTCGGGCGCGTCCTCGAGCCGCCCGATGGCGGCCATGTCGCCGGTCAGCTCGACGAACCGGCACGCCGCGTCGACCTTCGGACCCATGGAGCCGCTGGCGAAGTCCTCGCGCTGCAGCGACGCCGGCGTCGCGCGCAACACCGGCTCCTCGTGATCGGTGCCCCAGCCGCGGACGACGTGCGGCACGTCGGTGAGGATCATGAGCACGTCGGCGTCGAGCGCCTCGGCGAGCACCGACGTCGTCAGGTCCTTGTCGACGACGGCCTCGACGCCCTGCAGCAGGCCGTCCTCGTTCCGGATGACCGGCACGCCGCCCCCGCCGGCGCACACGACGACCGCGCCGCTGCCGAGCAGCAGCCGGATGAGCCGCGTCTCGACGACGCGCTGCGGCCGCGGCGATCCGACGACGCGGCGCCAGCCGTCGCCGTCCGGCTTCACGACCCAGCCGCGCTCCTCCGCGAGCCGCTTGGCGGTCGCCTCGTCGTAGACCTCCCCGATCGGCTTGCTGGGGTTGTCGAACGCGGGGTCCGAGGCGGCGACCAGCGTCTGGTTGATGATCGCGGCGACCTGCCGGCCCGGCAGCGAGTTCTGCAGCGACTGCAGCAGCCAGTAGCCGATCATCCCTTGCGTCTGCGCGCCCAGGACGTCGAACGGGTACGGCGTCGTCAGGTGCGGGTCGGACGCGCTCTGCAGGGCGAGGACGCCGACCTGCGGCCCGTTGCCGTGCGTGACGACGAGCTCGTGCTCGTGCGCGAGCGGCGCCAGCGCGGCCACGGCCCGCTGCACGTTCGCGGCCTGCACCGCGGCGTCGGGCTTCTGCCCTCGCCGCAGCAGCGCGTTGCCGCCGAGCGCGGCGACGATGCGCACCTCAGCCGCCCAGCGTCGCGACCATCACGGCCTTGATGGTGTGCATGCGGTTCTCGGCCTGGTCGAACACGATCGAGTGCGGTCCCTCGAACACCTCGTCGGTGACCTCGAGCGCATCCATGCCGGTGCGCTCGAACACCTCCTCGCCGATGGCGGTCTCGCGGTCGTGATACGCGGGCAGGCAGTGCATGAACTTCACGTCCGGCTTGCCGGTCATCTCGAGCACCTGCTGCGTCACCTGGTAGTCGCGCAGCAGCGCGATGCGCTCGTCCCAGACCTCCTTCGGCTCCCCCATGGACACCCACACGTCGGTGTAGACGACGTCGGCACCGGCGACGCCGTCCCGCACGTCGGCGGTCACGGTGACGCGGCCGCCGGTCTGCTCGGCGAGCCGCTCGGCGTCGGCGACGACGGCGCGGTCGTTCCAGAGCTGCTCGGGCGCGACGATCCGCACGTCGAACCCGCTCATCGCACCCGCGACCAGCGTCGAGTTGCCGACGTTGTTGCGCGCGTCGCCGAGGTAGGCCAGCACCGGGCGCTCTGCGTCGACGTGCTCGCGCACGGTGAGGACGTCGCACAGCGACTGCGTCGGGTGCCACTCGTCGGTCAGCCCGTTCCACACCGGGACGCCGCTCTGCTCGGCGAGCACCTCGACGTTGCGCTGCGCGGAGCCCCGGTACTCGATGCCGTCGTACATCCGCCCGAGCACGCGCGCGGTGTCGGCCACCGACTCCTTGTGCCCCATCTGCGAGCCGGCCGGGTCGAGGTAGGTGACGTGCGCACCCTGGTGGTACGCGGCCACCTCGAAGGCGCACCGCGTGCGGGTCGACGTCTTCTCGAAGATCAGCGCGATGCAGCGGCCGGCGAGGTGCTGCTCCTCGCGGCCCTGCCGGCGCGCCGCCTTGAGCTCGGCGGCGAGGTCGACCAGCGACCTCCACTCCTGCGGTGTGAGGTCGAGCTCCTTGAGGAAGCTGCGACCGCGCAGCCCGTTCGTCATCGGCGCTCCCCTGCGTGCGACGGTCCCGGCGTGCCACGGACCCTAGGGCCGCGCACCGCATAGGGTCGCCCGGTGACCGACGGACCCGCAGACCGCCTGGTGTGGATCGACTGCGAGATGACCGGCCTCGACCTCGCCGGCGACCTGCTCATCGAGGTCGCGGCCCTGGTCACGGACTCCGAGCTGCGCGTGCTGGGCGACGGCGTCGACGTCGTCATCGGTGCGTCCCGCGACGACCTCGCACGCATGCCGGACGTCGTCCGCGACATGCATGCGACGTCGGGGCTGACCGACGCCGTGCTGTCGTCGCCCGTGACGCTGCAGGAGGCGGAGCAGCAGGTCCTCGCGTATGTGAAGCAGTGGGTGCCCGAGGCGAAGAAGGCGCCGCTGTGCGGCAACTCGATCGCGACCGACCGCGGCTTCCTGGCCCGCGACATGCCCGAGCTCGACGCCTGGCTTCACTACCGGATGGTCGACGTCTCCTCGGTCAAGGAGCTCGCGCGGCGCTGGTACCCGCGGGCCTACTACAACGCGCCCAAGAAGGGCGGCGGACACCGAGCGCTGGCCGACATCCGCGAGTCCGTGCAGGAGCTCGCGTACTACCGGTCGGTGGTCTTCGTGCCGCAGCCGGGACCGTCGTCGGAGCAGTGCGCCGCGGCCGCCACGGCGCTCACCGCCGGTGACCCCGCCGGGGCCTCTCGCACGCCCGAGCCCTCGGAGCAGGTGCCCGACTGAACCCGGTCGCCCGAGCGCGGCTGACCGGTATGCTCTGCGCCGCACCATGGTGGGTGTAGCTCAGCTGGTAGAGCACCGGGTTGTGATCCCGGTTGTCGCGGGTTCAAGTCCCGTCACTCACCCCGTTCCGACCGTCCGGCGACCTCTCGCCGTTCGTCGAGGCCGTCGCTGCCTGCGCCGAACGTCATGCACCTGACACGTGATCGTGCGTTCGCACCGGCCGGTCCGGCGGGGACCCCGTAGTGGTCTCTGAACTCGAACGGAAGGTCGCGACATGGCGCAGCACGACGACCGGCACGGACGGACCACCACGAAGGACAAGCGGTCCGGTCTCGTCACGGCACTGATTGTCCTCGGAGTGATCGCCCTGCTCGTCATCCTCGCGTTCGCCTTCGGGTGGATCGACATCGACAGCACGGGTGGCAACGTGGACGTCGACGCCCCCGATGACGTCGACGTGGACAGCGACGTCCCCGACGTCGACGTCGAGGTCGAGGACGAGGGCGGCGACGCCGAGGCCGACGCCGGCTCCTGACGCCGACGAGCGCCGCGTCGCCGGCGACGGCGGGTGCACGCCCGCCGTC
>JBKHYE010000078.1:0-6553 GCA_046565705.1 Actinomycetes bacterium | reverse complement strand
GCGGCGCCGCCCTGGGGCAAGGTCGAGCGCAGGAGCAGGCAGAGGGGGGTCGACGGTGACCACGGGGAGCGGCCCCCGCCTGCTCGGGGGGCGGTACGAGCTCGGCGAGACGATCGGCCGGGGCGGCATGGCCGAGGTGCACCGGGCCATCGACGTGCGGCTGGGCCGCGAGGTCGCGGTCAAGGTGCTGCGCGCCGACCTCGCCCGCGACCCCTCCTTCCAGAGCCGGTTCCGCCGCGAGGCGCAGGCCGCCGCCTCGCTGAACGCACCGTCGATCGTCGCGGTCTACGACACCGGCGAGGACGGGCCGCCCGAGGCTCGCGTGCCGTACATCGTCATGGAGCACGTCGAGGGGCAGACGCTGCGCGACGTGATCGCCGAGGGCGGCCGGCTGATGCCGGAGCGGGCGCTGGAGATCACCGCCGACATCTGCGGCGCGCTCGACGTCGCGCACCGGGCGGGCATCGTGCACCGCGACATCAAGCCCGGCAACGTCATGCTGACCCCCGCCGGCGAGGTCAAGGTCATGGACTTCGGCATCGCCCGCGCGGCGGCCGACACCTCGGTCACCATGACGCAGACGGCGGCCGTCATCGGCACCGCCGCCTACCTGTCCCCGGAGCAGGCGCGCGGCGAGCACGTGGACCCCCGCAGCGACCTGTACTCGACCGGCTGCCTGCTGTTCGAGCTGCTCACCGGCACGCCGCCGTTCACCGGCGACAGCCCCGTCGCCGTCGCCTACCAGCACGTGCGCGAGGACCCCGACCCGCCGTCGACGTACGACGAGTCGATCTCGTCCGACGTCGACGCCGTCGTCCTCAAGGCGATGGCGAAGAACCCGGCGAACCGGTACCAGAGCGCGCTGGAGATGCGCGAGGACCTGCTGCGCGCCGCCGGCGGCCAGCCCGTCCTCGCGACGCCGGTCATGGACGCGCCGACGACGCTCGCGCCGGCCGCCGCCGTCGCGCCGCCGCCCCGGGAGGGGCGCAACCGGCGCGGCCTGGCCTACGCGCTGTTCGCGCTGCTGCTGCTGGCCATCGCGCTCGCGGTCGCGCTGATGGTGCGCAGCGTGCTCGGAGAGGACAGCGAGCTCATCCCCGCACCCGACGTCGTCGGGCTGTCGCAGCAGGAGGCAGCGCTGCGGCTGGCCGAGGCGGGCCTCACCGTCGGCACGGTGACCACGGAGTTCTCGGACCAGCCGCCCGGCACGGTCCTGCGGCAGACGCCGCCGCAGGGGATCGTCGTGCGCCAGGGCGACGGCGTCGACCTGGTCGTGTCGGAGGGCGTCGAGCAGACCATCGTGCCCGAGCAGGTGATCGGCCGCTCGCGGGCCGAGGCGGAGGTCCTGCTCGAACAGGCCAAGCTCGTGGTCGAACGCGTGGTGGAGCGCGACGGCAACATCCCCGCCGGTCGTGTGCTCGAGATCAGCCCGGCTCCCGGGACCCAGCTGCCGGCCGGATCGCCGGTCGTGCTGACCGTCGCCTCAGGCCTGGTCGAGGTGCCGGACGTGCGCGGTCGCACGCAGGACGAGGCGTCGGCCGCGCTGCAGCAGGCCGGCTTCAGCGTGGCGATCGAGCTGCGCGACGACCCCGGTGAGCCCGGGCGCGTGCTCGACCAGGACCCGGTCAACACCAGAGCCGAGCGGGGCTCCACCGTGCGGATCGTCGTCTCACGCGAGCCGGCGCCGCCCAGCCCGTCCCCGACGCCGAGCCCGACGCAGACCACGACCAGCCCGACGCCGTCGCCCACCCGGACCACGCCCAGCCCGACGTCGACCGAGACGACCGAGCCGGCTGCCTGACCCGACGGGTCAGCCGAAGGCGGCCAGCCGCTTGTCCTCGACCCGCTGCGACAGCGCGGGCGCCAGGTCGGCGGCCGCCGGGTCGCCGCACTGCCGCAGCCAGGCGGCGAGCAGCAGGTGCCCGCCCTGGGTGAGCACCGACTCCGGGTGGAACTGCACGCCCTCGACCGGGGCGTCGCGGTGCCGCAGCGCCATGACGACGCCGCCGGGCGTGCGCCCGGTGACCTTCAGCTCGGAGGGCAGGGTGTGCTCCTCGACCGCCAGCGAGTGGTACCGCGTGGCGGTGAAGGGGCTGGGCAGGTCGTGCAGCACCCCGGCGTGGTCGTGCTCGACCTCGCTCGTCTTGCCGTGCAGCAGCTCCGGTGCCCGGCTGACCGTGGCGCCGTGGGCGACCGCGATCGCCTGGTGGCCGAGGCAGACGCCGAGCAGCGGGACGCCGCGCTGCTCGCACTCGCCCACCATCTCGACGCTGACGCCGGCGTCCTCGGGCGTGCCCGGGCCGGGTGAGAGCAGCACGCCGTCGAAGCCCTCGGCCGCCTTGGGCTCGACCTCGTCGTTGCGCTTGACGACGGTCTCGGCGCCGAGCTGACCGAGGTACTGGACCAGGTTGAAGACGAAGCTGTCGTAGTTGTCGACGACGAGGACGCGGGCCACGTCGGTCACGAACGCTCGTCACCCGCCGGCGGATTCCGCGGGGTGTCGGGCGGTGCGGGGACGACGCGCGCCCTCGTCGTGCGGGCCGACGGCGCCGTGTTCGTGGCGGTCGCCTTCTTCGTGGCGGTCGCCTTCTTCGTGGCCGGGGTCTTCTTCGCGGTGGTGCTCGCCGCCGCCTCCGGCGCTGTCGCCTTGTTCGCCGGCGCGCGCTTGGCCGGGGCCTTCTTCGCCGGGGCCTTCGCCGGGGCTTTCGCCGGAGCCTTCTTCTCCGGGGCCTTCGCCGCCGGCTGCTCGTCGGCCGGCCGGCGCGCGGCGATGCTCGAGGGCAGCGACCCGGGCGTCGGCGTGCTGTCGCCGGCGGCCCGCGCCCGCTCCTCCTCCACCAGCACCCGGCGCAGCACCTTGCCGACCTCGGTCCGTGGCAGCTGCTCGCGGAACTCCACCAGCTTGGGCACCTTGTACGCCGTCAGCCGGGCCGCGCAGTGCGCCACGACGTCGTCCTCGGTCAGCTGCGCTCCGGGCGCCGGGACGACGAACGCCTTGACCGTCTCGCCCCGGTAGCGGTCGGGGACGCCGACGACGACGGCGTCCGCGACGCCGTCGAGCCCGAACAGGACCTCCTCGACCTCGGACGGGTAGATGTTGAACCCGCCGGCGATGATCAGCTCCTTCTTGCGGTCGACGACGGTGAAGAAGCCGTCGCCGTCCATCACCGCGATGTCGCCGGTGAGCAGGAAGCCGTCCGTCGTGAACACGCCGTCGGTCATCGGGGTGTCGGGCCGCTCGCGCTGCCAGTAGCCACGGAACACCTGCGGCCCGCGCACCGCGAGCTCCCCCGGCTCGCCGGGGGGCACCGTGCGGCTGCTGTCCTCCGGGTCGACGACGGTGCACTCGGTGCCGGGCAGCGGGACGCCGATCGAGCCGGTCTTGCGGATGCCGGTGATCGGGTTGCAGTGCGTCGACGGCGACGTCTCGGTCATCCCGTAGCCCTCGACGAGCCGCGCGCCGCTGATCCGCTCGAACTGCTCCTGCACCTCGAGCGGCAGCTTCATGGCGCCCGAGACGCAGACCCGGATCGAGCGCAGGTCGACGGTGCGGGCCTTGGGGCTGTCCGACATCGCCTTGTAGATCGGCGGGACGCCGGGGAACATCGTCGGCCGCCACTGCTCGATCGCGGCGAACACCCGGTCGAGGTCGAAGCGCGGCAGCAGCACGAGGGTGCCGCCGAGCAGCAGCGTCGCGTTCATGCACACGGTGAGCCCGTAGGCGTGGAACAGCGGCAGCACCGCCAGGCACACCTCGCTGCCCGGCGTCGCCCCGGTGTCCCAGAGCCGGTTCATGTAGGCGTTGCTCACCAGGTTGGTGTGGGTGAGCATGGCGCCCTTCGACAGCCCGGTCGTGCCGCCGGTGTACTGCAGCAGCGCCACGTCGGTGTCCGGGTCGACCGGCACCTGGCGCGCCGGCGTGCCGGCGCCCTTCAGCAGGGCGAGGAACGAGGCGACCGGCGCGCCCTTCGGCAGCGACGCCGTGATCTCCGCGCGGGCCCGGCGGGACTTCTTCAGCGGCAGCCGCAGCCCGAGCTTCTCGGTGGTCGAGAGGTAGTCGACGATGCTCGTGACGACGACGTGCTGCACGGCGGTGTCGCGCCGCACCCGCGCGACGGTCTCGTACACCCGGTCGAGGCAGACGACGACGGTCGCACCGCAGTCGCGCAGCTGGTGGCGCAGCTCGTGCTCGGTGTACAGCGGGTTGTGCTGGACGACGACAGCGCCGATCCGCAGTGCGGCGTAGGTGGCGATGACGTTCTGCGGGCAGTTCGGCAGCACCAGCGCGACGCGGTCGCCCTTGCCGACGCCGAGGCCGCTCAGCGCGGCCGCGAACCGGTCGACGGCGTCCTTGAGCTCGGTGTAGCTGATCCGGGTGCCGAAGAAGGCGAGCGCCGTCCGGGTCGGCCACGACGACGCGGCGTCGTCGAGCAGGCGGGTCAGCGGCACCGACGGGACGTCACTCGGCGTGAGGTCGTGCGGCACGCCGTCGGGGTAGCTGGCGAGCCACGGCCGGTCGGCGTACGAGACGCGCGGGGCCGAGCCGGCGCGGCGGGTGGTGCGGGTGGTCGCGCGGCCGGGCACGTGCGCTCCCTCTGATCGGCGGGGCGGGCGCCCGGATGCTAGCGGGGGCGGCACCGCGCCGTGCCGGGTCAGGCAGTCGGCGAGGCGGTCGCCGCCGCGGGCGACGGCGAGGGCGAGGGCGACCCGCGGGCCGGCTGCTGCTCCGACTGCTCGGGCGGCGCGTCGACGGTCACGTCCGAGTAGGGCAGCCGCTCCTCGACCTCCGGGAAGACGTAGACGAACAGGACGAGGACGGCGGCCGCGAGCAGCAGCAGGGAGCCGAGCAGCTTGCCGGGCAGCCCGCCCGGCAGGTGGCGCCAGATCCAGACGTACACCTCAGCCCCCCTGCCCCGCCGCCGCGGCCGAGGTGAGGGCCGCCGGGTCGCCGTCGGCCTTGGCCAGCGTCTCGTCGAGCGTCGCGAACACGACCATCCGCTGCCGGGCCGAGTACCGGGGGTGGCACGTCGTGAGCGTCAGCACGCTCTCGGTCGGCTCGACCCCTGGCCTGTTCGGCACCGGCAGCGTCACCTCGACCGCCTGCGGCGTGACGATCTCTGTCCCGGTGACGCGGTAGGTGTACCAGGTGTCGCGGGTCTCGACGACGACCGCGTCGCCCGGAACGAGCCGGTCGAGGTGGGCGAACGGCGCCCCGTACGTGGTGCGGTGCCCGCTGATGACCAGGTTGCCCAGCTCGCCCGGTCGGTCGGACTCCACGAGCCGACCCGGCCCCTTCTTGAGGTCGGACATGCTGGTGCCCTCGACCACGACCTTCGCGAACGGGTCGTCGGCGTCCTCGTCGAGCCGCGGGATCCGGAGCACCGCGATCCCCTCGCCCAGCTCGACGGCGGCCGGGCGCACCGCCGGGTCGAGCGGCGCCGGCTCGGCCCAGGTGCGCTCGAGCTCCTCCTGCAGCTGGTTCTGCTCCCGCTCGGTGACCAGGTTGGTCACCTGAAGCTCGTAGACGCAGAACAGCAGCAGGACGACGCCGATCGTGATCAGCGTCTGGCCGACGCCCCGCAGGGCGGTGCGGACGGCGTCGCCCGCGTTCACGCGGTCGCCCGGCCGACGGCGTGCGGCAGCTCGAGCGGACCCGTGTACGCCGGCAGCTCGACCTCCTTCTCGGTGCGGACGGCGTAGCCGAGCCCGAACCGGTCGACGAAGGTGCGGTAGTACGCCACGCCCGGGTCGCTGTCCAGCGCGTCGCGCATCGACGAGGGGTCGCCGATCGCGGTGATGACGAACGGCGGGCTGTAGACGAGGCCGTGAATGATCACCGTGTTGCCGACGCACCGCACGGCCGTCGTCGAGACGATCCGCTGGCCCATCAGGGTCATGGCCTCGGCCCCGCCGCGCCACAGCGCGTTCACGACCGCCTGCACGTCCTGCTGGTGGACGACGAGGTCGTCCGGGTTGGCCGACAGCTCCGGGCGGCCCTCGCGTCGAGGCGCGTCGTCGAGCTCGACGGTCACGCCGGGGCCGGTGACGGCGACCAGCCCGGCGGCGCGCTCGAGCTCCGGCGGCGCCTGCACGTCGGCGACGCGCGAGTCACGCGCGGCCGCGCGCGCCTGCTCCTCGTCGACGGCGGCGCGCAGCTCGGCGGCCTCGCGCTCGAGCGCCGCGACGTCGGCCCGCTCGCGGGCGATGAGCTCGGTGATCTGCAGCCGGCGGTCGGAGCGCAGATCGGTGCCCTGGGCGGTGGACGCGCTCGTGGCGAACAGCAGCCCGGCCGCGAGCGCGGTCAGCGGCACGAGCACCGTCGTCGCGCGCATCCGGCCTCCCCGTCGAGCCTGCCGTCCAGCCTGCACGAGTCCCCGTCCTCCGCCCGTCCCGCACCGGCGCCGCACGGCGCGGACCGGCCGGACCGCGCGTGCTCGTTACGCTAGCCGCCGGCCCCCTTCCCAACGACGCTACGGAGCGCGACGTGCCCGAGTCCCGCAAGCGCATGAAGGCGGTGTACACCCCTCCGCCGAACGCCGCGGGAGGCCCGAAG
>JBKHYE010000077.1:0-21354 GCA_046565705.1 Actinomycetes bacterium | reverse complement strand
GGCGTCTACTCGCTCCCGCTGCCCGGTGCGGCGGGCAGCGGCGACGACACCTACCAGGTCGTCGTCCAGTTCGAGGACGCCCTCGACCTCGTCCCGTACTCGTCGGTGAAGGTCCAGGACGCGACCGTCGGCCACGTCGCCGACGTGCGCCTCGTCGACGGGCACGCCGAGGTCGTCGTCCAGCTCGAGGACTCGGTGCGGCTGCCGGCCAACGCGGTGGCGCGCATCGCCGAGACCAGCCTGCTCGGCGAGAAGTACGTCTCGCTGGACCCGCCCCAGGACGAGCCGGCGGTCGGGCAGCTGGCGGCCGGGGCCGTCGTCCCGCTGTCGCGCACGATGTCCGCCGCGACGGTCGAGGAGGTGCTCGGCGCGCTGTCGCTCGTGCTCAACGGCGGCGGCCTCGACGCGGTGCGCACGATCAGCGTCGAGGTCAACGCCGCGCTCACCGGGCGGGAGGAGAGCACGCGCAGCGCGCTGCGCCAGCTGGACACCCTCCTCGGCGGCCTCGACCAGCAGAAGGCCGACATCGTCCGCGCCCTCGAGGGCGTCAACGAGCTGAGCGCCACGCTCGCCGAGCAGGAGGAGGTCATCACGTCGGCGCTCGAGACGCTGCCGCCCGCCCTCGCCGTGCTGCGCGACCAGCGCGCGGCGCTGACGGAGATGCTCGTCGCCCTCGGCGAGCTCGGTCAGGTCGGCACCCGGGTCGTCACCGCCACGCGCGACGACCTGCTGGCGAACCTGCGCGACCTGCAGCCGGTGCTCACGAACCTCGCGACGGCGTCGGAGGACATCCCCAAGTCGCTCGACGTCATCGCCACGTACCCCTTCGCGCGGGACGTCAGCAAGTACTTCCACGGCGACTTCGGCAACATGTGGTTCACCGTCGACCTGTACGGGCCGGTGCTCGCGCGCAGCTTCGGCCTCACCGGCCAGCGCCCGCCACCGCCGGTCGAGGGCGCCCTGCCCGGCGGGCCGCTGCCGGTCCCTGACGGCACCGCGCCGCAGCAGGCGCCGCCCTCGCCCGACCTGCCGCTGCCCGGCCTGCCCGGCGACACGACGCCGTCCGTGCCGCAGCTGCCGGCACCCGGGTCCGACCCGGTGTCCGACATCGCCGACATGCTGTTCGGAGGCCTGCGGTGATCGGGCGCACGGTGCTGCTGAAGGTGACGGCGTTCGCCGTCGTCACGGTGCTCGGCGTCAGCTACACGGCCGTCCGCTACCTCGGCGTCGGCGCCGGCCTGTTCACCCCGCAGTACGCCGTCGCTCTCGACCTCGCCGACTCCGGCGGCATCTTCCCGGACGCGGAGGTCACCTACCGCGGCGTGACCGTCGGCGAGGTCGGCGACATCGCGCTGCGCGACGGCGGCATCCGCGTGACGCTCGAGCTCGAGACCGACGAGCGCATCCCGGCGCGGCTGCGCGCCGTCGTCGCGAACGGCTCGGCCGTCGGCGAGCAGTACGTCGACCTGCTGCCGGAGACGGCCGAGGGGCCGTTCCTCGAGGACGGCAGTGTCATCCCGCAGAGCGCCACGGCGCTGCCGGTCAGCACCCCGGAGCTGCTGCGGTCGGTCGACGAGCTCGTCAACTCCGTGCCGCGCGACGACCTCGAGACCCTGGTGCGCGAGGCCGGGCTGACCTTCGCCGACCGCGGACCCGACCTGCAGCGGCTGCTCGACACCAGCAGCGACCTGCTGGCGGAGGCGCAGGCGGCGTTCCCGGAGACCGCTCGGCTGCTCGTGGACAGCGAGCGGGTGCTCGGCACCCAGCGGGAGCAGGGCAGCTCGATCGTGGAGTTCTCGCGCAACCTCGAGGTGCTCGCCGACACGCTGGCGCGCAGCGACGGTGACCTGCGCACGGTGCTGCAGGAGGGCGGGCCGGCCCGGCCGCGAGCTCGACGCGCTCGTGCGCGACCTCGAGCCGGGCCTCGGGCCGCTCGTCGCCGACCTCGCCGACGTCAGCACGGTGCTCGACCAGCGCGTCAACAACCTGCGGCAGATCCTGATCATGTATCCCTACCTGGTGTCCGCGTCGCTGGTCGCCTTCCCGGGCGACAACACCGCCCGCTTCGCCGTGCCCGTCAACCAGGCCGGCGTGCCGGCGTGCCGCGAGGGCTACATGCCGCAGTCGGAGTGGCGCGACCCGAACGACACCGAGCCGCTGCGGCCGTTCCCGTTCGACTCGTACTGCAAGGCGCCGAAGGACTCCGACATCAGCGTCCGCGGTGCGCGCCAGGCGCCGCAGGGCGGTGCCTCCCAGCAGTGACGGAGTCGACCGCACGACCGGGGCGCCGGCGTGCCTCGCGCCGGGCCGTCGGAGCGCTGCTCCTGCTCTGCGTCGCCGGCCTCGCCGGTGTCGTGCTGCTCGGGCTCGAGGCCCGGCAGCACCAGCAGCTCGAGGCGGACCGGCAGGCCGCACTGCAGGCCGCCCGCCAGGCCGCGACCAACCTGACGTCGATCAGCCACCGCACGGCCGACCAGGACATCGAGCGGATCCTCGACGTGGCGACGGGCGAGCTCGCCGAGCAGTTCCGGTCCGAGCGCGAGGCGCTGACGGAGCTGCTCGGCACGAGCCGGTCGACGTCGGAGGGCGAGGTGCTCGCGGCGGGCGTCCAGTCGATCGAGGGTCGGTCGGCGACCGTCCTCGTCGCCACCGATGCGACGGTCACGACCGCCGAGACGGGCGAGGACTCGCCCGTGCTGCAGCGGTACCGGATGAGCATGGACCTGCGCAAGGTCGGCGACCGGTGGCTCACCGAGCGGGTCCTGTTCGCGGGGGCGCCGTCGTGACCGACGACGACCGTGACCTCCCGGTCCCCGACGCGCCCCCGGGACCGTCGCGCCTGCTGCTCGCGCTGGGCGCCCTGGCGGCCGTGCTCCTGCTCGGCACGGGCGTGCTCGCCTGGGTCGTGCGTGAGCAGCGGGCGGCCGAGCAGGCCCGGGACGAGGCGCTCGAGGCCGCGCGGCTCGCGGCGGTGGAGGTGCTCTCGTACGACCACCGGCGGATCGAGGAGGACATCGAGGAGGCGCGGCGGCTCGGGACGGGGGAGTTCCTCGAGCAGTACGAGTCGGCCACCGAGGGGCTGGTCGAGCAGGCCGAGGCCGGGCAGGTCGTCGTCCGCACGACGGTGCAGGGCGCGTCCGTGCAGGAGGCGACACCGGAACGCGTCGAGGTGCTGCTGTTCGTCGACCAGACGACGACCCGCACCGGGCTCGAGGAGCCGCGCGTCGAGCAGAACCGCGTGCGGCTGACGCTCGACGACGTCGACGGCCGGTGGCTGGTGTCGGGGCTCGACGCGCTGTAGCTCAGCGCGTCAGCGCGAGGTCGAGCTCGGCCCAGACCACCTTGCCGTCGTCGGTCTGCCGGGCCCCCCAGCGGTCGGCGAGCGTGGCCACCATGTGCAGTCCGCGCCCGCCCTCCTCGTCGGCGTCGGCCCGCCGGCGTCGCGGCATGTGGTGGCCGCCGTCCTCGACCTCGAGCACCAGCCGGTCCCGCGTCAGCCGGATGCGCAGCTCGACCGGCCCCTTGCCGTGCACCAGCCCGTTCGTGACCAGCTCCGACGCCAGGACGGTGGCCGTCTCGACGAGCTCGTCGAGCAGCGCCCACTCCGACATCGCCGCCCGCGCGCGGGCCCGGACGTCGATCAGCAGCGCGCGCTCGCGCGGCACCGGCAGCACGACGGTGCGCGAGCGGCTGTCGACGTCGGCCGGCACGCGCACGAGCAGCAGCGCGACGTCGTCGTCCGCGCCGCCGGCGTCCAGCCGGGTGAGCACGGAGTCGGCGAGCTCCTCCAGGTCGGCCGGGCCGCCGGCGACGGCGCGGCAGAGCGCGTCGAGCCCGGCGTCGAGGTCGCTGCCGCGCATCTCGACCAGCCCGTCGGTGTACAGCGCCAGCACGGTGCCGGGCTCCAGGCGCACCCGCGACTGCCGCGGCGCGTCGCCGACGCCCAGCGGTGCGCTGACGTCGACGTCGAGCCGGTGCACCTCGCCCGCCGCGGTGCGCACCACCGGAGGCAGGTGGCCGGCGCTGGCCAGCTCGAGCTCGCGCGCGTGGGGGTCGAACACCGCGTACCCGCAGGTCGCGATGTGCACGTCGAACGAGCTGCCGGGCAGGTCGGCGACCAGCCCGTCGAGGACCTCGAGCACCTCGACCGGGCGCAGGTCGAGCCGGGCGCACGTGCGCACCGTGGTGCGCAGCTGCCCCATCACGGCGGCGGCGCGCACGCCGCGCCCCATGACGTCGCCGATCACCAGCGCCATCCGGCCGGCGCCGAGCGGGATGACGTCGTACCAGTCGCCGCCGACCTCGGTCTCGGCGCCACCGGCGGCGTAGCGGGCGGCCACCTCGAGCTCCTCGCTCGCCGGCAGGGCGTCGGGCAGGAGCGAGCGCTGCAGCGTGAGCGCGGTGTCGCGCTGCGCCTCGCCCGCCAGCACGAGGTCGGTGACGTCGGTGGCGAGCACCGCCACGCCGACGACGGCGTCGCCGTCGCGCACGGGGTACCAGCTCGTGGTCCAGTGCGTCATGCTGCCGTCGCCGTCCGGCACGCCGGCGAACTCGACGCCGAGGCGCGGCTGCCCGTCGCCGAGCACCGACCGCAGCTGCAGCTCCACCGCCGGCGCGATCTCCGGCGCGACGTCGGCGACCGTGCGGCCGACGTGGTCGGCCACCGGCCGCCCGTTCGCGGCCGCGAGGCTCTGGTTGACGTGCACGTACCGCAGCTGGTCGTCGAAGCAGGCGAAGCCGACCGGGGCGGCGTCGAGCAGCACGGCGAGCAGCGCCGGGTCGTGCGCCAGGGCAGGCGGGACGCGCACGCCCGCGGCCTGCTGCGGGGCCGTCTCCACGCGGGGAGCCTAAGAGGCGGTGTGGCCGGCGCCACTCGGCAGGGGCGTCGCGACCCGGTCGGGGTGGGCGCACGGCAGGCGTGACACCGTGGCTGGGCGCGGGTACGCGCAGATCCCAGGAGGTGCACGTGCTGGACATCGTCGGTGCCGGAGTGCTGGTCCGCTCAGGGCTGCTGCGGCCGGTGCGGCCGGACCGGCTCGTCGGCATGGCCCGGGCGGTGCTGCGCTACGGCGTCACCCCGGCCACCGGGTACGCGGCGGCGGCCGCCCGCACGCCGAACCGCCCGGCGATCGTCGACGACGACGGGGTGCTCACGTTCCGGCAGGTCGACCGGCGCAGCGACCGCCTCGCCGGCGAGCTCCGCCAGCGCGGCGTCGAGGACGGCGACGCCGTCGGGCTCATGGCACGCAACGGGCGCGGGTTCGTCGAGACGGTCGTCGCGCTCGCCAAGTGCGGGGCAGACGTGCTCTACCTCAACACGGGGTCCTCCGGCGGCCAGCTGGCGCAGGTGCTCGACCGCGAGAAGGCGGTCGCGATCGTCCACGACGAGGAGTTCGGCGAGCTCGTCGGCGACGCGTGCGCCACGCGGATCTGCATGACGACCGAGGAGCTCGGCCGGGTCGCGGAGCGGCCGGGTCCCGGCGTGCCGGGACGGCCGAAGAACGCGTCGCGCCAGGTGATCATGACCAGCGGCACCACCGGCGCACCCCGCGGCGCGGCCCGCAGCAAGGCGGGGCCGGAGGACGCCGTCGCGGCGCTCTCCCGCATCCCGCTGCGCGCCCAGGAGACGACCGTCATCGCCGCGCCGGTCTTCCACGCCTGGGGGCTCGGCCACCTGTCGCTGGCGATGGCGCTCGGCAGCACGGTGGTGCTGCACCGCAGGTTCGACCCCGACAAGGTGCTGCGCAGCATCGAGGAGCAGCGCGCCACCGCCCTCGTCGTCGTGCCGGTGATGCTCGTGAAGCTGCTCGAGGCGCTCGAGCGCGGCTCGTACGACCTGTCCTCGTTGCGCGTCATCGCCTCGAGCGGCAGCGCGCTGCCGGGCGGCCTGGCGAAGCGGGTGCTCGACGCGTTCGGGCCGGTGCTCTACAACCTGTACGACTCGACGGAGGTGGCGTACGCGGCGGTCGCGACGCCCGAGGACCTCGCCGTCGACCCGGGGTGCGCGGGCAAGCCGCCGCACGGCGTCACGCTGCGCGTGGTGGACGAGGACGGCAACGACGTGCCGCCCGGCACGCCGGGCCGGATCTTCGTGGGCAGCGGCCTGGCCTTCACCGGCTACACCGACGGCTCGGACAAGGACCGGCTGGGCGCGCTGGTCGCCACGGGCGACATCGGCCGGCTCGACGACGAGGGCCGGCTCACCGTCCTCGGCCGCGACGACGACATGGTCGTCATCGGCGGCGAGAACGTGTACCCCTCGCAGGTCGAGGAGGTGCTGCACGCGCACCCGTCGGTCAGCGACGTCGCCGTGGTCGACGTGCCGGACGAGCAGTGGGGTGCCCGGCTCGTCGCGCACGTGGTGCCGGCCGGCGGCGCGCAGGTCGACGAGGCCGAGCTGCAGGAGCTGGTCCGCAAGGAGCTGGCCCGGTTCGCCGTGCCCCGCGAGGTGAGGGTCGTCGACGAGCTGCCGCGCAACACCACCGGCAAGGTGCTCAAGCGCGAGCTCCGCGAGGCGTGAGCCCGGCGCGTCACCGGCACGGCACCTGGACAATGGCACCGTGACCGCCCCCGCTCAGCTCGACCGGCCCGAGGTCGACGACGTCGTCGAGCCCGACCGGCCGTGGGTCACCCTGGTCTGGGACGACCCGGTCAACCTCATGAGCTACGTGACGCACGTGCTCATGGAGCTGTTCGGCTACCCGCGGGCGGAGGCGCACCGGCTGATGCTGCAGGTGCACAACGAGGGCAAGGCGGTCGTGAGCAGCGGCACGAGGGAGCAGATGGAGCGCGACGTCAGCCGGCTGCACGCCAAGGGCCTGTGGGCCACCCTGCAGCAGGACTGACGTGCGCTTCTCCCGCGCCCGGTCGGGCGGTGTGACGGCGGACCCCGCGCCGGTCGAGGTCGCGGTGCTCGCCTCGGCCGCGGCCGACCTCGCCTCGCTGCTGTCGGCCGACGAGCAGGCGGCGCCGCGCGACCCGCTCGAGGAGCTCGTCGGTCTCTCGCCGGCGGCCAGGCGTCCGGACGACCCCGCGCTGCAGCGGCTGCTGCCCGACGCCTACCGCGACGACGCCTTCGGCGACGACGCCGAGGCGGCGCGCGCGGCGTCGGCGGAGTTCCGGCGGTTCACCGACAACGACCTGCGCACCCTCAAGCGGCGGCAGGCCGACACGGTGCTCGAGACGCTCGCCGCGATCGAGGAGCGCGGCCGGCTCGAGCTCTCGCGCGACCAGGCCGACGACTGGCTCGGCTTCCTCACCGACGTGCGCCTGGTGCTCGCGGTGCGGCTCGGCGTCGACGAGACCACCCTCGACGACGACCTGCCGGACGACGGCGACCCGCGCACGGAGGCGCTGCAGATCTACTCCTGGCTGGGCTGGCTGCAGGAGTCGCTGCTGTCGTGCCTGGAGCCGCGGTCGTCCTGACCGCGGCGTGACGACGACCACGCTCGCCCGGCGGCGCCGTTCCTAGACTGCCTCCCGTGCTGCAGCTCCCGCGCGAGATGGTCGACGCCGTCGTGGCGCACGCCCGGCGCGACCACCCCGACGAGTGCTGCGGGGTCATCGCCGGCCGGGACGGCGCGCCCACGCGCGTGTTCGCGATGGAGAACGCGGAGCGCTCGCCGACGGGCTTCTCGTTCGACAGCGCCGAGCAGCTGCGCGTGTGGCGGGAGATCGACGACGCCGACGAGGACGTGCTCGTCGTCTACCACTCGCACACGATGACCGAGGCCTACCCGTCGCGCACCGACGTGCGGTGGTCGGCGAACACGCCGGGGGTGACCTGGCTGCTCGTCTCCACCCGCGACGCCGACGCCGTCGAGATCCGCTCGTTCCGCATCGACGACGGCGTCGTCACGGAGGAGCCGCTCGAGATCACCGGGTGACCCCACCCGGAACAAGCCGTCGCCCCCGTCCTGTTGGACGATGGAGCGCATCCCAGTCCCTGAGGAGACCGTCCAGCCATGGCCCCGTCCAACATCGAGGTCCGCATCCCGACCATCCTGCGCAGCTACACCGGCGGTGAGAAGACCGTCTCGGGCTCGGGCGACACGCTCAGCGCGCTGCTGGACGACCTCGAGCAGCGCCACGCCGGCCTGCGCGAGCGGCTCGTCACCCCGGACGGTGGGCTCCACCGCTTCGTGAACGTGTACGTCAACGACGAGGACGTGCGCTTCCTCGGCGGTCTCGAGACCTCCCTGTCCGACGGCGACTCGGTGACGGTGCTCCCCGCCGTCGCGGGCGGTTCGCGCTAGCGCATGCGCTTCGACTCGCTGCTGGAGTCCGTCGGGCGCACGCCGCTCGTCGGGCTCCCGCGGCTGTCGCCGGCGTGGACCGGGCCGGCTCCGGTGCGGCTGTGGGCCAAGCTCGAGCAGGACAACCCGACCGGGTCGGTGAAGGACCGGGCGGCGCTGTACATGGTCGCGCGCGCCGAGGAGGAGGGCCGGCTGCGGCCAGGCGTCACCGTGCTCGAGCCGACGAGCGGCAACACCGGAATCTCGCTGGCGATGGTGTGCCGGCTCAAGGGCTACCGGCTCGTCTGCGTCATGCCGGAGAACACCTCGGTCGAGCGTCGTCAGCTCCTCACCATGTACGGCGCGGAGATCGTCTCGTCGCCCGCCGCCGGCGGGTCGAACCAGGCCGTCGCGGTCGCGAAACAGCTCGCCGCCGAGAACCCGGACTGGGTGATGCTCTACCAGTACGGCAACCCGGCGAACGCGCAGGCGCACTACGAGACGACCGGCCCCGAGCTGCTCGAGGACCTGCCCACCATCACGCACTTCGTCGCGGGTCTCGGCACCACCGGCACGCTGATGGGCACCGGGCGGTTCCTGCGCGAGAAGGTGCCCGGCGTCCGGATCATCGCGGCCGAGCCCCGCTACGGCGAGCTCGTCTACGGCCTGCGGAACATCGACGAGGGCTTCGTGCCGGAGCTGTACGACGGCTCGGTGCTCACCTCGCGGTTCTCCGTCGGCCCACGCGAGGCCGTGCGCCGCACCCGGCAGCTGGTCGAGGAGGAGGGCATCTTCGCCGGGATCTCGACCGGCGCGATCCTGCACGCCGCGCTCGGCGAGGGCATGAAGTGCCTGAAGAGCGGCGAGGGCGCCGACATCGCGTTCGTCGTCTGCGACGCCGGGTGGAAGTACCTGTCGACCGGCGCCTACGCCGGCACGGTCGAGGAGGCCGAGGCCGCGCTCGAGGGCCAGCTCTGGGCCTGAGCGCAGGGCTGCTCCAGGGACGTACCTGGACCGAGCAGGAGATCTCGGGCGCGGGGCGAACACTGCGGGCACGCCCCGGCGCCCACCCATCAGCGCCGGCTCGAGACGACGGAGACCCCGCATGACTCGCGCCCGCACCGCCCGCCTGCTCACCGTGGCGCTGGCCGCCACCGGCCTGTTCGCCGCCTCCCAGGCCCTCGCCGTGCCGGTCGAGGACGAGACGAGGTTCTTCCTGCGAGCCAACGGCTGCGGCACCACGGCGGAGGCCGGTCGGCTGTCGGTCGAGTCCGGGGCGCCGGAGCAGGACACCACCGACGGGTGCGGCGTCATCGGTGGCCTGCCGCTCGACGAGGCCATCTACCAGCTGGACGGCGCCGCGACCATGGAGGACTTCAGCACCGTCGACGGCGTGCCGCTGACCCTCGACGCCGCCCGCGACGTCAGCGGTGTCATCGCGACCCAGTCGTGGACCGGCGTGGTGGGCGGCGTCGGTGAGGTCGTCGTCGAGCTCGAGATGTACGCGACGACGGTCGACCCGGTCACCAACAAGATGAAGAGCGTCGTGCTCGGCTCGGGCAGCTTCTCGACGCAAGCGCTGCCCACCGCGACGGTGTACGAGGTGCCGTTCACCTTCGACGTCGCCGACGCGCTCCAGGGCGTCGAACTGCGGTCGATCGTGCTCAGCGTGGGCGTCCACGGCGCGAACTGGAACGCCTCGGCCGCGAAGTACAACGGCTCGTCCTTCGTCGACGTCCCGACGCTGGTCGAGGACGAGACGGCGCCGGCCGCGTAGCCGGTTCAGCTGCGCCGGCCGGACCGCGGCGCCGGCGGCGGCACGGCAAGCGCGCCGGAACGGGTCGGCACCGGCGCGGAGGCCATCGACGCCCGGGGCAGGTCGCCAGCGCGAGCCCGCGACGGCGTCCTGGCGGGCCGGTCTGCATGGCCCCTTGACCCGTCCCTTGTGGCCCTCTCGGCTGCGCCGTCCGGCGCAGCCGCGGTCGGCGGACGGATGAGCCGTAGCCTGGTCCGTCGTGACAGGGGTCTCGCGCGACGCGCCGGTCGGCGTCTTCGACTCCGGCGTGGGCGGCCTCACCGTGGCGCGGGCGCTGCTCGACCAGCTGCCTGCCGAGCCGCTGCTCTACCTCGGCGACACCGCGCACGGGCCGTACGGCCCGCTGCCGATCGCGGACGTCCGCCGGCACGCCCTCGCCGCGATGGACTCGCTCGTCGAGGCCGGCGTGAAGCTGCTCGTCATCGCCTGCAACAGCGCCAGCAGCGCATGCCTGCGCGACGCCCGCGAGCGCTACGACGTCCCGGTCGTCGAGGTCATCCAGCCCGCGGTGCGGCGCGCCGTCGCGGCGACGCACACCGGCCGGGTGGGCCTGCTCGCGACGCAGGTGACGGTGGCGAGCCGGGCGTACGACGACGCCTTCGCCGCGGCGCCCCACGTCACGCTCACGAGCGCGGCGTGCCCCCGGTTCGTCGACTTCGTCGAGCGCGGCGTCACCACCGGGCGGCAGCTGCTGCAGCTCGCGACGCACTACCTCGACCCGGTGCTGCGCGCCGACGTCGACACCCTCGTGCTGGGCTGCACGCACTACCCGCTGCTGACGGGCATGATCCGGCTCGTGGTTGGCGACGGCGTGACGCTGGTCAGCAGTGCGGAGGAGACCGCGCAGGCGGTCTACCGCGTGCTCACCGAGACCGGCCTCGACCGCGACGCCGACGCCCCAGTACCGGTGCACCGGTTCCTGGCCACGGGTGACCCCGAGCCGTTCACCCGGCTGGGGCGGCGGTTCCTGGGTCCGGAGATCGGGCAGGTCGGGGCCATGTCTGCGATCGGGGCCGCCGCGTGGAGCTGACGGTCCTGGGTTGCGCCGGGACCTTCCCGGGTCCGGAGTCGCCGTGCTCGGGGTACCTCGTCGAGCACGACGGCTTCCGGCTCGTCGTCGACCTGGGCGCCGGCGCGCTCGGCGCCCTGCAGCGGCACGTCGACCTGCTCGACGTCGACGCCGTCTACGTCAGCCACCTGCACTCCGACCACTGCATCGACCTGGTGGCGTACTCCTACGCGCGCCGGTACCACCCGCGCGGCGTGCCGCCGCGGCTGCCGGTCTACGGGCCGGCGGGCACGGGGCAGCGCATCTGCAACGCCTTCGAGGAGCCGCCCCAGCAGGGACTGCTCGACGTCTACGACTTCCGCGAGGTGCCGCCCGGCGAGCTTCAGATCGGGCCGTTCGCGGTGCGGACCGTGCGCTCCAACCACCCGGTGGAGTGCCACGCGATGCGGCTGACCGCAGGCGGGCGCTCGCTCACCTACTCGGGCGACACGGGCGAGTCGCCGGAGCTCGTCGACCTGGCGCGCGGCACCGACGTCTTCCTGTGCGAGGCGTCGTGGGTGCACAGCGCCAGCAACCCGCCCGGCATCCACCTGTCCGGTCGTGAGGCGGGCGAGCACGCCGCCAAGGCCGGGGCCGGCCGGCTGCTGGTCACCCACATCGTCGCGTGGGCCGACCCGGCAGTCGTCGTGGCCGAGGCGCGGGCGGCGTTCGACGGCCCGGTCGAGCAGGTCGCCTGCGGGGTCACCTACCCGGTCTGAGCAGGACTGCGGGCCGGCGCGTCGAACCGACCGGCATGCGTCGCTCGCTGCCGGCCGTCCTGCTCGCCGTCGGGGCGCTGGCCGCCCCGGCCCTCGCCTTCCCCGTGGCGCCGGTGCTGCCGACCCCCGGATTCGCCAGCGACAACGTCGAGTGGCTGGGCAACGTGCCGCTGCACGCCGACACCGCCGGGGCGCACCTGCGCGACGGCTACATGTACGTCACGAGCTCCTCGCAGCTGTCGATCTACGACATCCGCGTCCCGGAGTCGCCGAAGCTGCTGTCGACGGTGCCCTCGCCGCAGGACCCGTACTTCGCCGAGGAGGACGTCGACACCAACGGCGAGATCCTGCTGATCAGCGCCGCCGGCGAGCTGCGCGTGTACGACGTGCGCGACAAGGCGGCGCCGGTGCAGATCGGGACGCTGGCCGGCGTCGACCCGCACACCGTCACCTGCGTGCTGGAGTGCTCCTACGCGTGGGGCTCCGAGGGGCAGGTCTTCGACCTCACCGACCCGACGGCCCCGACGCAGGTCGAGGACCTGGACTGGAACACCGCGCAGCCCGGCTGGGAGCGCCCGGGGCAGACGCACGACGTCACCGAGGTCGCTCCGGGTCTCGTCATGACGAGCACCGGCGTCGTCACGCTGTTCGACCTGCGCGAGGACCCGCTGCAGCCGCGCATTCTCGCCCAGGCCGACCCTGGCGACGGCCGCTTCGTGCACGCGAACCTGTGGCCGCGCGCCATGCAGGACCGGTGGCTGCTCGTCGGCGGCGAGACCTTCCTCGCCGACTGCTCCGACCCCTCCGGCGGCGCGTTCATGACGTGGGACACCACGGGCTGGCAGGAGACCGGCACGTTCGTCATGGCGGACGAGTACCGGCCGGAGGCCAACGGCGTGCAGAACGGCGACGGCGTGACGCAGACCTACTGCTCGCACTGGTTCACCCCGCGGCCGGGCTGGCAGGACGGCGGCCAGCTCGCCGTCGGCTGGTACGAGCACGGCACCCGCTTCCTGGAGGTCGACGACGCCGGCTCGATCTCCGAGATCGGGTTCTTCACGCCGGTCGGCTCGACCTCGAGCGCGGCGTACTGGGCGAGCGACGACGTCGTCTACGTCCTCGACTGCACCCGCGGCCTGGACGTGCTGCGCTTGCACGACGAGCCGGTCGACGCGACGCTGCCCGCCGCGCCGACCGGGCTGATGGCCGGCGGCATCGCACCCGACGTCGCGCCGACGCGCAGGCCGCTGCTGACCCCGGCGATGGTCGGCGAGAACTGGCGCTGCTGAGCGTCGCTAGCGTGGGGGCGTGACCCGCCACGACGGCCGCGCTGCCGACGCCCTCCGCCCCGTTCAGATCACCCGCGGCTGGCTCGACCACGCCGAGGGCTCGTGCCTGGTCGAGTTCGGCCGCACCCGCGTGCTCGTCGCCGCGTCGGCGACCGAGGGCGTCCCGCGCTGGCGCAAGGGCTCCGGGCTCGGCTGGGTCACCGCCGAGTACGCGATGCTGCCGCGCGCCACGCACACCCGCAGCGACCGCGAGTCGGTCAAGGGCAAGCTCGGCGGGCGCACGCACGAGATCAGCCGGCTGGTCGGCCGCTCGCTGCGGGCGTGCGTCGACCTCGCGGCGCTCGGCGAGAGCTCGATCGCCGTCGACTGCGACGTGCTGCAGGCCGACGGCGGCACGCGCACCGCGGCCATCACCGGCGCCTACGTCGCGCTGGCGGACGCGTGCGCCACGATCGGCCGGCCGCAGGCGGTCGTGCGCTCGGTCGCCGGCGTGAGCGTCGGCGTCGTCGAGGGCGTGCCGGTGCTCGACCTCGACTACCCCGAGGACGTCTCCGCCGGCACCGACATGAACGTCGTCGGCACCGGCGAGGGCGAGCTGATCGAGGTGCAGGGCACCGCCGAGGGCGCGCCGTTCAGCCGCGCCGAGCTCGACGCGCTGCTCGACCTGGCGCTCGCCGGCATCGCGCAGCTGACGACGCTGCAGACGGCGGCGCTGTCCACGCCGCTGCGCCTGAAGCACCAGGGCGACCCGGTCAACCTGTGAGGGCCGTCCTCGCCACCCGGAACGCCGGCAAGGTCGAGGAGCTGCGCCGCATCCTCGCGCCGTTCGGCGTCGAGCTCGTCGGCCTCGACGACGTGGAGCCGTACGAGCCGGCGCCCGAGACCGCGCCCGACTTCGCCGGCAACGCGCTCGCGAAGGCGCGGGAGGCCGCTCTGCACACCGGCCTGCCGGCGGTCGCCGACGACAGCGGGCTCGCGGTCGACGCTCTGAACGGGATGCCGGGCGTGCTGTCCGCGCGCTGGGCCGGCCGGCACGGCGACGACGCCGCCAACCTGCAGCTGGTGCTCGACCAGCTGGCCGACGTGCCCGACGAGCGCCGCGGGGCGCGCTTCGTGTGCGCGGCGGCGTACGCGCTGCCCGACGGCCGGTGCGACGTCGTCGAGGAGACCGTCGAGGGCGTCGTGCTGCGCGCGCCGCGGGGGACCGGCGGCTTCGGCTACGACCCGCTGTTCCAGCCGCACGGCGCGGACCGCACGACGGCCGAGATGACGCCGGCGGAGAAGGACGCCGTCAGCCACCGCGGCAAGGCGTTCCGCGCGCTGGCTCCCCGGCTGGCGGAGGCGCTACGGGGCTGACGGTGCGCGAGGGGGGAGTCGAACCCCCACGCCCGAAGGCACACGGACCTAAACCGTGCGTGGCTGCCGTTACACCACTCGCGCGCTCCCGCGAGCCTAACCGCGAGGGGGTCGGGCCGCGCCCCGCTTGCTGCGCGGCAAGCGGGGCGCAACCCGACCCTCAACGCAGGTGCTGCGGCAGGACGCGGTCGCCCCAGAGCCGAGCGGCACGCCGGTAGGCGTCCGTCACCTTCGCGACGAGCAGGTGCGGGTGGCGGTCGTCGCGGGCGGTCGACACGGCGACCTGCCAGTCCTGCTGTCGTGTCAGCTCATCGCGCTGGACGTCCTGCTCGCGGCGTCGCCGGTCGCTCGTGAAGTGCACTGCGCCGTCGTGCTGGACGGCGACGCGGGCCGCCTCGTCGGCGAGGTCCGGCTCCGCCAGCCAGCCGCCACCGGCGTCCCGCACGACGACGCCGTGCTGCAGCGCCGTGAACCCGGCCGCATGCAGCCGCACGCGGGCCCTCGACTCGGCCGCGGAGTCAGCTCGGCCGTCGAGCAGCGGAAGCGCCCGTCGAGCGAGCGCGAGCCCGGGCCGGCGAGGACGTCGCTCCACCGCTGCGGCCAGCGCATCGGCGCTCCAGCGCCGCTGCACGACGTCCCCGACCGCGACGAGATCCTCGAACGACAGGATCGCCGCGAGGTCCACGAACGTCCTGGGCCCGTCGGCGACAGGCAGGCCGTCGAGGTCGTGCTCCTCGTCCTTCTCTACGGGCGTGCGGTGCACCTTCAGCCCGGGCCTCTCGGACCGTGCTGCACGTCTGCCGCGAGCCAGATGCACCACGCCGTCGTCGTCGACCGGCAGCTTGAGCAGCAGGGCGGCGGTGGCGAGGCACGGAACTCCGTCCGGGAAGACCAGCCGGTATGCCACGACGCGGTCGCGCAGCGTCGGCTCGGCGGGTTCCAGGACGTATAGGTCTCGGCTGATGCGCCGGTAGCCCTTGCCGCGCAGCTTCTGCCTCGAGTGCTCGGACGCCGAGCCGCGGAAGGGGTCGCCCATGCGTCGAGAGCCTGCCGCGGAGACGGGCGCGACGGTGGCGTGCGTCCACAGCCCCTCGACGGTCGGGATACGTCCCGCTTGCTGGCCGGCAAGCGGGGCGCAACCCGACCCTTGCGCCTCAGCCGGCGGGCTGCAGGCCGAGCTCTCGGCGCAGCTTCGCGACGTGGCCGGTCGCCTTCACGCCGTACTGCGCGTGCAGCACCGTGCCGTCCTCGTCGAGCACGAACGTCGAGCGGATCACGCCGACGACGGTCTTGCCGTAGAGCTTCTTCTCGCCGTACGCGCCGTACGCCGTCAGCACCTGCTTCTCCGGGTCCGACAGCAGCGGGAAGGTCAGGCGCTCCTTCTCGCGGAAGCGCGCCAGCCTCGCCGGCTCGTCGGGCGAGAGCCCGAGCACGCGGTAGCCGGCGTCCTGGAACACCGAGAGGTCGTCGCGGAAGTCGCACGCCTGCTTCGTGCACCCGGGCGTGAGCGCCGCCGGGTAGACGTAGAGCACCACCTTGCTGCCGCGCAGGTCGGCGAGCGAGACGGTGCCGCCGTCGTCGGTCGGCAGCGTGAAGTCGGGGGCCTTGTCGCCGGGCGAGAGGCGGGTCACGAGCGGGTCCTTCCTGCGGTCAGGGGGTCGAAGCCGAACGGCAGCTCGAGGCGGTGCGCGCGCATCAGGTCGTCGTCGCAGAGCAGGTCGCGGGTCGGCCCGTCGGCGGCGATGACGCCGGCGTCGAGCACCACCGAGCGCGGGCACAGCTCAAGCGCGTACGGCAGGTCGTGGGTCACCATGAGCAGCGTCGTGTCGAGCGACTGCAGGATCTCCGACAGCTCGCGCCGCGACGCCGGGTCGAGGTTCGACGACGGTTCGTCCAGGACCAGGATCTCGGGCTCCATGGCCAGCACGGTGGCGACCGCCACGCGCCGTCGCTGCCCGAACGACAGGTGCGACGGCGGTCGGTCGGCGAACCCGCGCATGCCGACCAGGTCGAGCGCGCGGTCGACGCGTGCCTGCAGCTCCGCGCCGCGCAGGCCGAGGTTCGCCGGCCCGAAGGCGACGTCCTCGCCGACGGTCGGCATGAACAGCTGGTCGTCGGGGTCCTGGAAGACGATGCCGACGCGGCGGCGAACCTCGCGCAGGTTCGCCTTCTCGACCGGCAGGCCGGCCACCCGCACGCTGCCGGCGCCGCCACCGAGGACGCCGTTGAGGTGCAGCACGAGCGTCGTCTTGCCTGCGCCGTTCGGCCCCAGCACCGCGACGCGCTCGCCGCGCTGCACGACGAGGTCGACGCCGAACAGCGCCTGGTGCCCGTCCGGGTAGGCGAACGCGAGACCGCTGACCTCGAGGGACGGCGTGCTCACAGCTGCGCCGTCCAGGCGCCGGCGCTGACGACGACGGCGGCCGCCGGCAGCAGCAGCGCCGTTGCCCACTGCGCCGACGTCGCCCGCCGGTCGTCGAGCACCGGCATCGCGCCGGTCCAGCCGCGCGACACCATTGCCAGGTACACGCGCTCGCCGCGCTCGTACGACCGAAGGAACAGAGCACCGGCCGAGGCGGCGAGCGCGCGGGCCTGCAGCAGGCTGCGCGGGTCGTAGCCCCGTGAGGCGCGCGCGACCTTCATGCGCTGCATGTCGCCGACGACGACGTCGGCGTAGCGGACCATGAAGCCGAGGATCGACAGGAAGCCGCGGGGCAGGCGCAGCCGCTCCAGGCCGTGCAGCAGCCCGCGGACGTCGGTCGTCGTCGCGAGCAGGATCGTCGCCGTCGCGCCGAGGGTCGCCTTGGCCAGGATGTTGAACCCCGCCCACAGACCCGACTCCGACAGCGACAGGCCGAGGACGTCGACGCGCTCACCCCGCGAGACGAACGGCAGCAGGACGGCGAACAGCACGAACGGCACCTCGACGACCAGTCGCCGTACGAGGAGCAGCAGCGGCACGCGCGCGAGCAGGGCGACGCCGAGCAGCACCACCGCGTACAGGCCGAACGCCCAGACCTGCTCGCGCGGCGTCGCGACGACGACCAGCACGAAAGCGAAGACGGCGAGGAGCTTGCACTCCGGCGGTAGCCGGTGGACCGCCGACGTGCCCGGCCGGTACAGGCCCGACCCGTGGCCGGCCCCCATCAGCGCGTCACGTCGCCGGTGCCTCGCCGTCCGACGAGCCACTGTCCCGCTTGCGCACGAGCGCGAACAGGCCCAGGCCGAAGACGAACGTCACGGTGACGCCGATGACGCCGGCCAGGCCGGTGCTCAGCCGCTCGTCCTCGACACCCTCGACGGCGTAGTCGGCGACCGGGCTGTCCGCGAGCGCCGAGTCCTCGGCGGTCGAGAGAAACCCCTTGTCCTCCGCCACCCTCTCCAGTCCGTCGGGGGAGGAGCTGGCGAACCCGCTCACCACACCGGCGAGCAGCAGCGCGACGAGCAGGCCGAGCAGCAGGAAGCCGCTGCGCCGGGTCACCGGGCCACCTCCGGCGTCGTGGCCGACGACGGCGTGATGACCAGCTCCCGCTCGCGCAGCAGGTGCCGCGCGCCGTACACGAGGTCGGGTCGCGTCTTGAGCACCGTGCCGACCGTGAGCGCCGTGATGACGCCCTCGCCGATGCCGATGAGGACGTGCACGCCGACCATGGCGGCGAGCACACCGCCGAGCGAGAGATCGGCGTTGCCGCCCAGCGCGAAGAGCAGCACGAAGCCGGCGGCCGACAGCGGCACCGAGATGCCGGCGGCGACGCCTGCCGACAGCACGACCGACCCGTCGCGGCGCGGCAGCACGCGCAGCAGCGCGCGGAACACCGCGTAGCCGGCGAAAGCGGTCAGCAGCCCCATCAGCGTGATGTTGGACCCGAGCGCGGTCAGCCCGCCGTCGGCGAACAGCGCTTGGACGAGCAGCACGACCGCCAGGCACATCGCCCCCGCAGCCGGTCCCACGAGGATCGCCGCCAGTGCGCCGCCGAGCAGGTGCCCGCTCGTCCCGAGCGCGACCGGGAAGTTCAGCATCTGGACGGCGAAGACGAAGGCCGCTGTCAGCCCGGCCATCGGGGCGAGCTTGTCGTCGAGCTCGCCCTGCGCGCGCCGCACGCAGTAGGCCAGCCCCCCCACCGCCACGACGCCGGTCGCCACGGAGACCGGCGCGTTCAGGAACCCGTCCGGGATGTGCATGTCTCCCCCTTGTTGCGAACAGTTCGCAACTGCACACGCTAGGCGGGTACTCGGTGTCGTGCAATCCGAACGGAGGCGGGTGCGCCGGCCCCACGGCGACTCTGGCACCGTTCGCACCTGTGCGCTCTCTGGACGGGCGCGCGCGCGGTTCCCTCCGCGCGCATCGGGGCACGTCAACCGGCACGACCGCACGAGCGACGAGGAGTCCGCGTGGCCAGCAAGGACGGCAGCACGAGCAGCGACCCGGGCGGCGACCCGGCCAGCACGGCCGCCCGCCGGCGGGGCCGCACCGCCGCCGAGCAGCGGCAGGAGAAGACGACCTCCGACGACCCCGAGGTGCTCGCCGCCGAGATCGAGAAGACGCGGGAGGAGCTCGCCGAGACGCTCGACGCCATCGCCGACAAGGTCAGCCCCAAGCGGGTCGCCGGCCGGACCAAGAAGAAGGTGGGCGACGCCGTCAAGGAGGGCGCCGGGACGCTCAAGGGTGGTGCGGAGCAGCTCAAGGACGCCGTCAAGGACAAGAAGGACGCCGTCGCCGAGAAGGTCGGCGGCGACGACGAGCCGTCGCTCGGCGATGCCCTCGAGCAGATCGGGCAGGACCCGGGGTCCGTGGCCGGCACCGCCGCCGGGCCCGCCACGGTGCCCGCCGGCGGCAGCACGCGCGTGCCCGAGCTGCGGCCGGTCGCGCCGACGACGTCGGCCGCCGGCGGAGACTCCTCGCCCCGCCTGGGACCGCCCGCTCTCGCCGGCGCCCTGGCGGCGCTCGTCGTCGCGCTCGTCGTGCTCCGCCGACGCCGCAGCCGACGGTCGCGCTGGCTGCCGAGCTGACGTGCGCGTCCCGGTGACGCCGGACGCGGCCGGGCCGGGACAGGAGTCGGTCTGGGACTACCCGCGGCCGCCGCGGGTCGAGCGGTCGGACCGCGAGGTCGTCGTGGTCCTCGACGGCACCGAGGTGTGCCGCACGCGCCGTGCGCTGCGCGTGCTCGAGACGAGTCACCCGCCGACGTGGTACCTGCCGGCGGATGACTGGACCCCCGGTTCGCTCCGACCTGCTCCGGGTCGGTCGTTCTGCGAGTTCAAGGGCGAGGCGGCGTACCTCGACGTCGTCGCGGGCGACCGCGTGGAGAGCGCGGCGGCGTGGACGTACCCCGACCCGTCACCGGGGTTCGAGGCGCTCCGCGGCACGGTCGCCGTCTACCCGGCGAGGATGGACCGGTGCACGGTCGACGGCGAGGTCGTGCGGCCGCAGGAGGGCGGCTTCTACGGCGGCTGGGTGACCGGCGACGTCGTCGGACCGTTCAAGGGAGCGCCCGGCACCCGCGGCTGGTGAGCGCTACCCCTCGACGGCCGTGCCGTCGTCGAGCAGGCGCTGCACCTCGTCGTCGGTGAACCCCCACGACTGCAGCGCTTCTCGGGTGTCCTGGCCGGGCCGGCTCGGCCCGCGGTGCAGCGCCGGCGGGGTGCGCGAGAAGCGCGGTGCGGGCGCGGGTTGCGGCACGCCGTCGCGCTCGACGACGAGCCCGCGCGCGCGGACGTGCGGGTGCTGCGCGGCCTCGCCCAGGTGCAGCACCGGCGACACGCACGCGTCGAGGCCCTCGAACACCTCCGCCCACTCGTCTCGGGTGCGCGTCGCGAACGCGGCGGCCAGCCGCTCCCGCAGATCCGGCCACCGGGCGACGTCGTGCTGGCCGGGGGCGTCCTGCAGGCCGAGCGTGTCGACGACCACGGCCCAGAACTGCGGCTCGAGCGCGCCGACGGCCACGTACTCGCCGTCGGAGCACTCGTAGGTGTCGTAGAAGGGCGCGCCGCCGTCGAGCAGGTTGCTCCCGCGTGCGTCCTGCCACATGCCGCTCGCGCGCAGTCCGTAGAACATGCTCATGAGCGTCGTGACGCCGTCGACCATCGCGGCGTCGACCACCTGCCCCTGGCCGCTGCTCTGGCGCTCGACCAGCGCGGCCAGCACGCCGGTGACGAGGAACATCGCGCCGCCGCCGAAGTCGGCCACCAGGTTCAGCGGCGGGACCGGCTTGCGGCCAGGCTCGCCGACTGCGGCGAGCGCACCGGTCACCGCCGCGTAGTCGATGTCGTGGCCGGCCCGCGGGGCGAGCGGACCGTCCTGGCCCCAGCCGGTCATCCGGCCGTAGACCAGGCGCGGGTTGCGCTCCAGGCACGAGTCCGGTCCGACCCCGAGCCGCTCCGCGACGCCGGGGCGGAAGCCCTCGACGAGCACGTCGGCCTGCTCGACGAGCCGCAGCACCACCTCCGCGCCGGCCGGTGACTTGAGGTCGACGGCGACCGAGCGGCGGCCGCGCTCGAGCACGTCGTAGCGAGCCAGCGACAGGGTGCCGCCGCCCGGCCGGTCGACGCGGACGACGTCCACGCCGAGGTCGGCGAGCAGCATGCAGGCGAACGGCCCGGGGCCGATGCCGGCGAGCTCGACGACGCGGACGCCGGCGAGTGGCCCGGAAGGATCAGCAGCGTTCACGCGGCCACCCTTCCAGAGCCGGCGCTGGAGCCCTCCCGACGGGTTCGAGCGGCTCGGACCCCGTCGGGAGGGCTCCAGGCGACGAGGGTGGAGTGCCTGAGGCGGTCCCGGAGGCCGCGCAGACCGGCGGGAGGGCTCCGGGCGGTCAGGAGGTGAGGGGGGTCAGGAGGTGAGGGCGGTCAGGAGGTGAGGGGCGTCAGGAGGTGAGGGCGGTCAGGAGGTGAG
>JBKHYE010000076.1:0-39024 GCA_046565705.1 Actinomycetes bacterium | reverse complement strand
CGTCGCGCACGCCGGCGACCTCGGCCGCGACCTGGGCGCCGACCCGCCGCGCCTCGCGGTCGACGAAAGCCGCGCGCAGCGCGTCCCGGTCGGCGTAGTAGCGGTACACGGTCTGCCGCGAGCAGCCCGCCGCGGCGGCGACCTGTGCCATCGACGTGCCCGTGACGCCGTGCTCGGCGAAGCACTGCCCGGCGGCGTCCAGGATGCGCTCGCGGGCGAGCGAGACGGGGTCGTCGAGCAGCCAGCCGGCCGTCACGTCAGGCCGCCGTGAAGGGGAGCGAGGCGTAGCGGCGCACGAAGTGGCCTGCGGCGAACCGCCCGGCGGCGGCGTCGACGGAGAACGACGGGCACCGACGCAGCAGCTCCTCCAGCGCCACCCGGCCCATCAGCCGGGCGGCTGCAGCGCCGAGGCAGTGGTGACCGCCCAGGCCGAACGACAGGATCCGGCCCGGTCGTCGCCGCGCGTCGAGCTCCTCCGCGTCGGGACCGAACTCGCGCGGGTCGCGGTTGCCGGACGCGAACAGCAGCAGCACCTTCCGTCCGGTCGGGATGCGCACGCCGTGCAGCTCGATGTCGCAGGTCGTCGTGCGCGCGAGCCCCTGCACGGGCGAGGTGAGCCGCAGCAGCTCCTCGACGGCGTCGGGCAGCAGCGCCGGGTCGTCGAGCAGCAGCGCCCGCTGGTCGGGTCGGTCGGTGAGCAGCTCGAGCGCGCCGCCGAGCAGGCCGGTCGTCGTGTCGTTGCCGCCGGTCACCATCGTGAACGCGAACCCGAGCACCTGCAGCGGCGTCACACCTTCACCGGCGTCGCAGGCCGCGACGAGTTCCGACACGACGTCGTCGCCGGGCTCGCGTCGTCGCCGCTCGACCAGCTCGGTGAAGTAGGCGAAGAGCTCGGCGACGGTGTGCCCGGCGAGCAGCGGGTCGCCCTGGCCGGTGGCGGCGACGATGCCGTCGGTCCAGGCGTCGAAGCGCTCCTGGTCCTCGAGCGGCACGCCGAGGTAGCGCCCGACGACGAAGCTCGGCAGCGGCCCGGCGAGCTCGGCGACGACGTCGCCGGTGCCGGCGGCGCGCAGCCGCTCCACCCGGTCGACGACGAACGCGCGCACCTCGGGCTCGACGGCGGCGACGTGCCGCGGCGTGAATCCGCGCGCGACCAGCCGCCGGAACGCGGTGTGCCCCGGCGGGTCGAGCATCACCATCGGCCGCACCTCGTCGAGCCCGGCGGCGGCCATGTCGTCGTACCGGAACGTCAGGCCCTGTGCCGACGAGAACGTCTCCGGGTGCACCGCTGCCGCCTCCACGTCGGCGTAGCGGGAGAGCACCCAGTAGTCGCCGTGCTCGACGTGGTGCACCGGGTCGGCGTCGCGCAGGGCCGCGTACATGCCGAACGGGTCGCGCCAGCTCTCCCCGCTGCACGGGACGAAGGCGGCCTGCGACACGTCGGCATAATGACACGCTACGTGACAGATCCGCGGAACCGTCAAGCAGGCAGCGAAAGCCGCTCCGCCACCCGCTCGAGGTAGTGCACGACGGCGCCCGGCTCGGCATCGGGCATGCCGACCGCGACGTCGGTGACGCCGGCCTCTGCGAGCCGCGCCGAGCGCTCCGGGTCGGCCCGCCCGCCGAGCGCCACGACCTGCGGCTCGCCCGACCGCCCGGCGTCCGCCCACATCCGGCGCAGCAGCGCCACCTGCCGGCCGATCTCGCCGACGTCGGTCTCGCGCGGCGTCGAGATCCAGCCGTCGGCGTGCGCGCAGATCCAGCCGAACGTCTTCTCGGTACCGCCGGCGCCGACGAGCACCGGCACGCGGTCCTGCACCGGCTTCGGGTACGCCCAGCTCGGGCCGAAGGAGACGAACTCGCCCTCGTACGACGCCTCCTCCTGCGTCCACAGCGCGCGCATCGCCTCGAGGTGCTCACGCAGCGCCGTGCGCCGGCGGCCGCCCGGGATGCCGTGGTCGGCGAGCTCGTCGGTGTTCCAGCCGAAGCCGACGCCGAGCGTCACCCGGCCACCGGAGAGGTGGTCGAGCGACGCGATCGTCTTGGCCAGCGTGATCGGGTCGCTCTCGACGGGCAGCGCGACGGCGGTCGCGAGCCGGATCCGCGTCGTCACCGCTGCGGCGGTCGCGAGCGCGACCCACGGGTCGAGCGTGCGCGCGTACCGGTCGTCGGGCAGCTCGGCGGTGCCGGTGCCCGGGTGCACCGCCTCGCGGCGCACCGGGATGTGCGTGTGCTCGGGGACGTAGAAGGCGTCGAAGCCGAGGCGCTCTGCCGCCGCCGCGGCGTCGGCGGGGCGGATGCCGCGGTCGGAGGTGAACAGGACGACGCCGGTGCGCACGCGGCGGACCGTACTCGCCGTCGTACCGCGGTCAGGGGTCGGCGCCTCGCCGCAGACGCGGAGCACGTCGCAAAGCCCGACCAGCTCGGCGAGGTGCCGCAGCGCGGGACCGGGGGCCTCGACCGAGAACGCGGTGCCGCAGCGGCGCGCGTCGAGCGTCAGGCGGGCGAGCTCGCCGACGGCATCGAGCGCGGCCTCGTCGGTGATGACCTCGAGCGCGACGGGGGTGCCGGCCCGCAGCAGGGCACGCGCCTGCTCCGCCACGTCGCCGACGCATCGGCACCGCAGCCGGACGACGCCGCGCACCGGGGCGTGCGGGGCCGGCTCCATGCAGGGCAGACGTCGCGCGGCCGGCGCAGTCATCGCCGGGTCAGGCCGGCGCGGCCCCCCGGCGCACCAGCGACACCAGCGACACGGCGAACCAGACGGTGTTGAGCAGCACGAACCCCCACTGCTCGTTGACGCCGGCGTTGGCCGCGAGCAGCCCTGCGCCGGCGAGGTTCATCAGCAGGTACGTCACGGACTTCGGCCCGAGCCTCCGCGCTTGCAGCAGCGCGAACGCGCCGAGCACGAGCAGCGCGCCCGTCATCTGCACGACCAGGCCCATGACGTCCTCCTCGCCGGCGCCGCCGCTACGGCGCCGGCGAGGGGTCTACCACCTCAGATGCAGTACGGGCTGCTGACGATCGGCTGACCCGCGATCCGCTGCAGCTCCGTGGCGCGCGTTCCGGCCGCTGTGGCGCCGAGGTGCTTGCCGTCGAAGACGATCAGGTGGGTGACGTCGCCGGCGGCACCGAGCCCGGTCGTGCCGACACGGGCGGCGCTGCCGGAGTCGCCGAACACCACGCTGCCCGCCCACCAGAACGCCTTGCTCTCCCAGTACAGCCCGTGCCCCGTGCGCGGCGTGCCGCCGGTGCCGATGCCGAGGCCGTGCCCGTAGTGGAAGACCTGCTCGCCGGCGTCCGCCGTGGCGTGCCCCTTGACCGGGACGGTGGTGTCGGTGAGCCCGTCACCGGTGTAGACGCCGCACGGGCCGCCGACCACGGGGATCGTCGGGAACACCCAGCTCTGCAGCTCGGGCTTGATGCTGATCAGCGCGAAGTCGGCGCCGACCCCGTTGTCGACCCGCTTGGTGACGGTGCCGATCTCGACGAGCACGAGGTTCTCCGGCGCCGGCGGCGCGCCCGGCGCGATCGTCAGGAGCGTGACCGCCTGGCCGGTCTTGTCCACGCAGTGGCCGGCGGTGCCGATCGAGTACGACCCCGGCGAGCCGAAGACGAAGTTCGTGGTGCACCCGTACGGGAAGACGATCTGGCTGCCCGGGCGGATGCCCACGTAGCCCGACAGCGGCACGTCGGGGCCGACGGCCTCGGCCGGCGCCGGCTGCGGCTTGCCGCCCTTGGTCTTCTCGCGCTCGTCCTCGGTGAACCACGCCGGCGGTGCGGACCGCACCGGCACTGCCCAGCCGCCGGAGTCGAGCCGGTACGAGCCGGCCACCGAGGCCGGGTCGACCGTCGCGGGGTTGCTGCCGGCGGCCGGGACGAAGACGTCGGCCGCGGCGTCCGACGACGCACCGGCGGTCGGGCTGAGGGCGAGCACGGCCGCGGACGCAGCAGCGAGCGGCAGCAGCAGGGTCCTTCTCATCTGGAGACCTCTCTGGGACGACTGTCTGGCAGGCTGCGTACCCCTTCGTCGCCATTCCGTCACATTCCTGCCGGTTCTCCGGTCGCGGACCGACGAGCGGCGGGGGAAGGTCGGCGGCATGACGACGCTCCGCGCCCTGGTCCTGTGCTGCTCCCTGAAGAAGTCGCCTGCCGAGTCGAGCTCCGAGCTTCTCGGCCGCGAGGTGCTCGCCGCGCTCGCCGACCACGACGTCGACGGCGAGGTCGTGCGGGTCGTCGACCACGACGTCCGCTTCGGGGTCTCGACCGACGAGGGCGACGGCGACGAGTGGCCGGCGATCCGGCAGAAGATGCTCGACAGCGACATCCTGATCATCACGACGCCGATCTGGCTGGGGCAGCCGGCGTCGCCGTGCAAGGTGGTGCTCGAGCGCCTCGACGCCGAGCTCGCCGAGACCGACGAGCAGGGCCGGATGCTCACCTACGGCAAGGTCGCCGGCTGCGCCGTCGTCGGCAACGAGGACGGCGCGCACCACGTGATGGCGGAGGTGTTCCAGGCGCTCAACGACGTCGGCTTCACCATCCCGGCCGGCGGCTCGACGTACTGGGTCGGCGAGGCGATGAGGAAGACCGACTACAAGGACGCCGGCCCGCAGCCGGACACCACCGGCGCGGCGGCCAAGACGCTGGCGGCGCACGCCGCCCACCTGGCGCGGCTGCTCAAGCAGAGCCCGTACCCGCCGAGCTGACGGCCGTCGGCGCGACGGCCATCGACGCCAGTGCCGCGGCGATGCCGCCGGCGAGCTCGGCCGCCTCGTCGGGCAGGAGGCGCACGCTGGCCACGCAGACGTCGGCCTGCCACGTGCTCATCACGAGGAAGCCGGCCTCCGCGTGCGCCGACACCCGCACCGCGCGCCCCTCGCCGCGGCTGTCCTGGTACCAGCGGCCGGTCAGCGGCGGGCGCTCCATCTCCGGACTGTCGGTCAGCGCGCCCGCCCCGTCAACCTGCCGCAACATCTGCAGTTCCGTCACGTCACAGCGTGTCGGAACTGCAGAAGACGCCGTCGTCAGCGGCAGCCGACCTCGCGTGCGCTCGAGACGGCCGCCTCGACGCCGTCGGTCCAGGGCGCGCCGTGGCCGGGCAGCGCCACGCGCGCCTCGACGCCCTCGAGCCGGTCGAGCCGGGAGCCGTACCAGGGCAAGCCCGCGTCGACGACCGTGAGGCCTGCGCCGCCGTCGCCCCCTCCCTCGACGACGTACCAGTTCACGAACCGCGTGCCGCCCCGCCAGACGCCCGGCACGACCTCCTCCACGTCAGCCGCCCGGGCAGGTGAGGTAGGTCCGCGACGACGTGCGAACCGTCGTGTGCCCGTCCCAGGGTCGACCGCAACGGTGGCAGAGGTCGGCAGCCGGGTCGCGCGGCACCGACGGGGGCGCGTCGAGGTCGCCGAGCTGCGGCGGTCCCATGAACGAGAACAGGATCCGCTCGAGCCGACCGCGCCGACGTGGCATGCCCTCCTGCGTACCACTCGTGAGCCGGCCTGCACGCCGCCCGTAGCGTGCGGAGCACCATCCGCCGTCCCAGGAGGTCCCGCGTGCGCGCCGTCCAGATCACGACCCTCGACGGGCCGTCGGCCGTGCAGGTCGTCGACGTGCCGGAGCCGGAGCCCGGTCCCGGCGACGTCGTGGTCGACGTGCATGTCAGCGGGGTCACCTTCCCCGAGGTGCTCCAGACGCGCGGGATGTACCAGGTGAAGCCGGAGCTGCCGTTCATCCCCGGCTCGGAGGTGGCCGGCGTCGTCCGCTCGGCGCCCGAGGGCAGCGGCTTCGCGGCCGGTGACCGGGTGGCCGCGTTCCCGGCGCTCGGCGGCTTCGCCGAGACGGTCGTCGCGAACCCCGTCATGACCTTCCACCTGCCCGACGGCGTCCCGTTCGACAAGGCCGCCGCGCTGCCCATGAACTACCTGACGATGCACTTCGCACTGACCCGGCGCGGGCGCCTGCAGGAGGGCGAGACGGTGCTCGTGCACGGAGCGGCCGGCGGCATCGGCACCGCGGCGGTGCAGCTGGCCAAGGCCTACGGCGCGCGGGTCATCGCGGTGACGTCGACCGAGCAGAAGGGCGAGGTCGCGCGCAAGGCGGGCGCCGACGACGTCGTCCGGGCCGAGGGCTTCAAGGACGCCGTCAAGCAGCTCACCGGCGGCCGCGGCGTCGACGTCGTCGTCGACCCGGTCGGCGGCGACCGCTTCACCGACTCGCTGCGCTCGCTCGCGCGCGAGGGCCGGCTGCTCGTCATCGGGTTCACCGAGGGGTCGATCCCCGAAGTGAAGGTGAACCGCCTGCTGCTCAACAACATCTCGGTCGTCGGCGTCGGCTGGGGCGCGTTCTTCCTCGCCGACCTGCCGTACCTGCAGGAGCAGTGGCGCGACGTCCGCCCGCTGCTCGAGGCGGGCACGCTGGACCCCGTCATCGGCAGCACCTACCCCCTCGAGAGCGCCGCCGACGCGCTGCTCGAGATGGACGAGCGCCGCGCCCAGGGAAAGGTCCTGCTGCGGGTCCGCTGAGCGGCCCGCGGGACACTACGGAGATGCGCCTGCCGCTCATGCCGAAGGACGTGGTCGCCGTCAGCCGGTCGCTCACCCGCTCTGCCGTCGACAACGCGCGGGCTGCCGGCGAATCGCTGTCCGCGTCGGTCCGAGAGCGCAAGGCGCTCGCGCCGCGCGACACCTCCGACCTCGAGCACGGCGACCTCGCCGTCCTGGACGAGCAGGAGTGCCTGCGGCTGATGGCCGCGCGCAGCGTCGGGCGGTTCGCCTACGTGGCGCGGGCCGGCACGCCGGACATCGCTCCCGTCAACTACGTCGTCGACGGCCGCGACGTGCTGGTGCGCAGCGGCCCCGGCCCCAAGCTGCAGGCCGCCGAGCGCCGCGAGACGGTCGCCTTCGAGGTCGACGAGGTCGACGAGGCGACGCACACCGGGTGGAGCGTCGTCGTGGTGGGCCGGGCACAGGTGCTGCCGGAGAGCGAGCGCGCTCGGGTCGACGTCCCGGCCCCGTGGTCGTCGGGCCCGCGGCGGCACGTCGTGCGGATCACCCCGGCGCGGATCACCGGGCGGCGGCTCGTCTGAGCCGTGGGTCCCGCCGAGGACGGGACCTCTGCGCGCCCGGGGTGGGCCTTAGGTCCCTGGGTAGGCGGCGCTCCGGCGGCTGCAATGGATCTCGCCAGCCGGACCACTCCGAAGAGTCCGGCCTCCCGAAGGAGAACGAGATGACCGCCATGATCGACCGAGCAGCCAGTGCCGAGACCGCCGCGACCGACGCCCGGTCGGGCACCGCCAAGGTGCTCCGCCTCCTGGGTGCGCTGATCATGGCTGCCGGCCTCGTGCTCACGCTCTCGGGCGCGGCCACCTGGGGCCTGGTCCAGACCTCGCTGGCCGACGAGAAGATCACCGTCGCCGACGACGCCGCCCGCTTCGCCGGCGAGCCCGTCGACGGCCCGCTCACCGCCTACTACCAGGCAGACATCATCGAGAAGCACGCGCTCGAGGCAAGCGGCGGCAACACCTACGCCGAGCTCGACCGCGAGGACCCCCGTCGCGAGGTCGTCATGAACGGCTCGTTCCTGCGGGCCAGCCTGTTCACCTCCATCGTGAGCTTCGGCGTCGCTGCGATGGCCATGGGCCTCGGCGTCCTGTTCGCGGCCACCGGCTACGCGGTCCGGCGCATCGGCACCGCCCTCTGACCGCAGCCCCCGGACCGGCGCGCCGTGCCGGCGAGGGGAGGTCTCGGAGAGCGTGCCCACCAGCCGCTCCTCCCCGACCCCCCGCGGTGCGCCCCCGGCCGGACCTCTCCCAGAGGTCCGGCCGGTCGCCGTTGCCGGCTGCCTGCGGCGGTGTTGCTGCGGCCCTGGACCGCGAGCAGACTGCGCCCATGAGCGGACCGGTGGACGCCGACAGGCCGATCGCCGCCGGCGCCGCCGGCGTCGGGGACCCGACGCTCGAGCTGCTCCCGTCCCGCGAGACCGACGTCGCGGGCAGCCCGGTCCGTCGCGCGCTGCCCAACCGGCGCCGGCGGACCGTCGGCGCGTGGTGCTTCGTCGACCACCTCGGCCCGGCGCTGCTCGACGAGCGCACCGCCGTCGAGATCGGGCCGCACCCGCACACCGGGCTGTCCACCGTGACCTGGCTCGTCGACGGGGCGCAGGTGCACCGCGACAGCCTCGGCACCGAGCAGCTGATCCGCCCGGGGCAGCTCAACCTCATGACGGCGGGTGGCGGCGTGGCGCACGCCGAGGAGTCGCTCGAGTACCGCGGCCCGATCGCCGGCGTCCAGCTGTGGGTGGCGCAGCCGGAGACGACGCGGCACGGCGACCCGAGCTTCGAGCACCACGCCGAGCTGCCGCAGCTCGAGCTCGGCGCGGGCACCGCCACGGTGCTCGTCGGACGGCTGGCCGACGCCGAGAGCAAGGCCCGTGCCGACACCCCGCTGCTGGGCGTCGACCTCGCGCTGCGGCGCGGCTCGACGACCGTGCCGCTCGAGCGGGAGCACGAGCACGCCGTCGTCGTGCTCGACGGCGCGGTGCAGCTCGACGGCGACCGCGTCGTCGAGCCGGGTGCGCTGGCCTACCTCGGCGCCGACCGGGAGGAGCTGGCGCTGACGGTCCGGGCACCCACGCGCGCGCTGCTGCTCGGCGGCGAGCCGCTCGGCGAGCAGGTGCTCATGTGGTGGAACTTCGTCGCCCGCACGCGCGAGGAGATCGACCGTGCGTACGCGGACTGGGCGAGCGGGAACGACCGGTTCGGCCGGGTGTCGTCCGACCTCGCCCGGATGCCCGCGCCGACGCCGCCCTGGCAGCGCGCGGGCTGAGGGGACCGCGCCGGCTGACGGCGGGCACGCCGACAGGAACCGGATCGAACTGATCCCAACGGGCCATGGCCTGTGCCCTCTGCCCGCACCATCCTCGACGTGCCCCGGTGCGGCCGCATGCGCTCGATGACGCGGTCGACCGGCTATCCGACAGGAGCGCGACGTGGCCGACCCGGCGCGGGCGGACGTCCCGGCGGGCGGCGTGCTGCTGCTCGTCGAGGATGACCCGGACCACGCCTTCCTGGTCCAGCGCGCGTTCGCCGACCGCGGGCTCGGCCTGCCGCTCGAGCACCTGACGACCGCGGCTGAGGCGGCCGAGCGGGTGCGCGCCGGCGACGTGCGGTGCGTGGTCCTCGACCTCACGCTGCCGGACGCCCGCGGCATGGACGCCCTCCGCGCGGTGCATGCGGCGGACCCGCAGGTGCCCGTCGTCGTGCTCACGGGGCTCGACAGCGACGCCGCCGGCGTGCAGGCGGTGCAGCACGGCGCGCAGGACTACCTGGTGAAGGGCCGGCACACGCCCGACGCGCTGGCCCGGTCGGTGCGCTTCGCGATGGAGCGCGGCCAGCGGCAGGCGGCGGAGCGGGCGCAGGCGCTGCTCGGCAACCGGCTGCGACTGCTGCTGGAGGCGTCCGCCGAGGGGATCTGCTGGCTCGACCCGAGCGGTCGGTGCACGTTCACGAACCCGGCCGCCGCCACGCTCGTCGGGTACCGGCCCGAGGAGCTGACCGGCCGCGCCCTCCACGACCTGCACGTGTGTGACGTCGACCTGCCCGGTGACCGCTGCCCGCTCGGGGCGGCGCTGTCGGGTGCAGAGCCGTTCGACGCCGGCGAGCAGCTGTTCCGACGAGCCGACGGGTCGACGCTCGTCGTCGAGCTGCGCAGCCGCCCCGTCGTGGAGGACGGCGCGCGGCGCAGCACCGTCGTCAGCTTCACCGACGTGACCGCGCGGCACCGGGCGCAGCAGGCGCTCGCCGAGAGCGAGGCGCAGCTGTCGGAGGCGCAGCGGCTGGCGCGCGTCGGGTCGTGGGAGTGGGACATCCCGTCGGGCGAGGTGCTGTGGTCGGACGAGCTGCAGCGGTTGACCGGCATCCACGACGTTCGCGACACGACCGGCTTCGCCCGCTACCTCGAGCTCGTCGTGGAGGAGGACCGCCCGGTCGTGTCAGCACTGTTCTCCGTCACCGCTGCGGAGGACCCGCCGGTCGTCGTCCGGCACCGCATCGCCCGGCCCGACGGCACGCTGCGCTGGGTGCAGGGGCACATGACCGCCGCCGGGTGGGATGTCTACGGTGCTCCCGTGCGGGTGCTGGGCACCATGCAGGACATCACCGAGCAGAAGACCGCCGAGGACCTGCTCGCGCACCAGGCGCTGCACGACGCCCTCACCGGGCTCGCGAACCGCAGCGTGCTGCTCGACCGCCTCGAGCGGGTGCTCGCCGGCGCCCGCGCGGACGTCGTCGCCGTCGTGTTCCTCGACCTGGACCAGTTCAAGTGGGTCAATGACAGCTGCAGCCACTCCGCGGGCGACCGGCTGCTCATCGAGGTCGCGCGCGCCCTGCAGGCGGCCGTGCGGCCGACAGACACGCTGGCGCGATTCGGTGGCGACGAGTTCGTGGTGCTCTGCGAGGGGCTGCCCGACGAGTCGCACGTGTTCGCCGTCGTCGAGCGGCTGTCGACCGCGCTCGAGCGACCGTTCCACGTCGATGAGATGCACGGCGAGGTGACGGTCACAGCGAGCATGGGGGTCGCCATCGCGCGTCCGGAGGAGGTCGCGGACGCCGAGGCGCTCGTACGGGACGCCGACATCGCGATGTACCGGGCCAAGGAGCGAGGCCGCGCCCGGTGCGAGGTCTTCGACCAGGACATGCGCAGCCGCGCCGCCGCGCGGCTGCAGGTGCAGGGCGAGCTGCGGGCAGCGCTCGCCACCGACCAGCTCCAGGTGCACTTCCAGCCCGTGGTCGATCCACGCACCGGCCGCGTCACCGGGTCCGAGGCGCTGGTGCGCTGGGACCATCCGGCCCGAGGTCTGCTGCTGCCCGAGGAGTTCGTCCCCTTCGCCGAGGAGAGCGGTCTCATCGTGCCGCTCGGCGCGGCCGTGCTGCGCGCCGCGTGCTCCGCGACCGCGACGTGGAACCGCGCGCGGGTCGAGCCGCTCGACGTGTCGGTCAACCTGTCGGCTCGGCAGCTCTCGCACCCCCGACTGCTCGACGTCGTCGCCGACGCGCTGCGCGCCACCGGCCTGCCGGCGCGGCAGCTGTGCCTGGAGGTCACCGAGACCGTCGTCATGGAGGACCCGGCGGCGCACGGGGAGCTGCTCGGCCGGCTGCGCGAGCTGGGGGTCCGCATCGCCATCGACGACTTCGGCACCGGCTACTCGTCGCTGGCCTACCTGCTCAGCATGCCGGTCGACGTCCTCAAGGTCGACAGGTCCTTCGTCGCCGCGGTCGACGGCGGCGGCCCGGGCACGGCCATCGTCACGGCGGTCGTCGCGCTGGCGCAGACGCTCGACCTCAACGTCGTCGCGGAGGGCGTGGAGACGGTCGACCAGCAGGAGACCCTGCTGTCGCTGGGCGTCGGCGCGGCGCAGGGCTGGTTGTGGGGTCGGCCGGTCCCCGCTGCAGACGCCGCGTGGGCGGAGCAGGACGCCGTGGTCTCGCCCGCGCCGTCGGTGATCGAGCTGCCCGAGGCGCGCCGGCCGGGCGAGCAGCTCCCCGCACGCAACGGTGGGCCGGTCTGATGGACGTCCTGCTCGAGGTCGTGCGCGTCGTCGAGCTGGTGGTGTGCCTCGCGGTCGCGGCGCTGCTCGCCCCCAGATGGCGGCAGCACCGGTCACCGGCCACCGCTACCGCTCTCGGCATCTTCGTGCTGCTCGCCACCGTCATCGCCTCGGCCTTCATCGAGCCGGCGGACCCGTCATCGGGCCTGGGCGCCCTCTACTCGAAGACCGTGATCGTGGTGCTGCTCGCGCTGCCCACGCTGCTCGTGATGTTCAGCTCCGTGCTGGGCGGCGTCTCGCGCCGGGTGGTGCGAGGGGCCGTCGTCCTCTACGCGGTGCAGGCCGTAGCCACCGTCGTGCTCCCGCCGCTGCCGGACGACGACGTGGCAGAGCGACCGACCTGGGTGCTCGTCTACACCGCGGTCGTCCTGATCGCCTGGACGGCGCAGACCGTCGTCGCCGCGCTCGGCCTGTGGCGCAGCGGCCGACAGCAGTCGTCGGTGGTGCGGCACCGCATGCGCAGCCTGAGCATCGGCGCGCTGCTGCTGGCGCTGACGCTGGTCGTGTCGGGGGCGACCAGTGGCGGCCAGGGCGGCGCCGTCACGCTGGCCATCGCGCTGGCCGGACTGCTCTCGATCCTGCTGTTCGCGCTGGCGTTCCTGCTGCCTTCCAGCCTGCGGCTGGTCTGGCGGCAGGCCGACCTCGCGGCGCTGGCCGAGGCCGAGCGCGGCCTCATGTCCGCGCTGACGAGCCGGGACGTCGCGAGCACCATCGTCCCGGTGCTCGCCCGCGTCTTCGGCGGTCAGGCGGCGGTGATCGACCGCACCGGGATGCCCTTCATCCGGGAGCGCGCGCACCTGCCCGACGTCCAGCTGCTCGCCTCGCTCGTGACGTCGATCGAGCCGGTCGGTGACGCCGGTGTGCGGCAGGTCGCGCCGGGTGTGCTCGCGGCCTCGCTGCGCGGCGGCTGGGTCGTCGTGCAGGGCGGTCGGCTGGCGCCGGTGTTCGGCGACGACGAGGCCGCGCTGCTCCGGCGCGTGGCGACGTCGGTCGACCTCGCGCTGCAGCGGGTGGAGCTGTTCGAGCGCGAGCAGGAGAGCCGGCTGGCGGCGGAGGCGGCGAACGCCGAGCTCGAGACGCTGCTCTACAGCGTCTCCCACGACCTGCGTAGCCCGCTGATCTCGGTGCTCGGCTACCTCGACGTCCTGCGGCTCGAACACGCGGCCGAGCTCACGGGGGACGGCCCGCACTACCTCGAGCGCATCAGCGTCAACGCCGTCTACATGCAGAGCCTCATCTCCGACCTGCTCGAGCTCTCGCGGATCGGTCGCACCGACGCACCGGCCGGCACGCTGGACCTCGACGAGGTGGCCGCTGCCGTGGTCGAGGGCGCCCGCCTCACCAGCCCGCGCGCAACCGTGCAGGTCGGGCCCCTCCCGAGCGTGCGCATGAACGACGTGCGGGCCCGGCAGCTGCTCACGAACCTCGTCGACAACGCGCTCCGGCACGGCGGCCGCGACGACCTGCGCGTCACCGTGTCGTGGCACCGGTCGCCGGCCGGGGACCTGGTGCTCGAGGTCGCCGACGACGGTCGCGGCATCCCCGCGGAGTACCGGGACCGGGTGCTGCGCGTGTTCGAGCGCCTCGACGCGCCGAAGACGAGCCCCGGCACCGGCATGGGCCTCGCGATCTGCAAGCGGATCGTCGACAGCCACGGCGGCACGCTCGCCGTCGGCGGGCCGCCGCCGGGCGCCGCCACGGGGACGACAGTGCGCGTCGTGCTCCCCGCCGGCGTGGTCGTCGCGGAGCCGGCGGAGGGCGCTGTCCTGCCCGGCCCGCGGCCCAGCGCTGAGACCGAGATCGACCTGCCCCTCGAGGAGAACGCATGAGACCCGCCCGTGTCCTGCTCGCCGAGGACGACGCCGACCACGCGTTCTTCACCGAGCGCGCGTTCCGCGACGCCCACGGCGTCGGCGTGGAGATGACCACGGTCACGGACGGACTGGAGGTGCTCGACTACCTGCACCGGCGCGGCAGGTACGCCGACGCCGAGCGGCCGAACCTCATCGTGCTCGACCTCAAGATGCCGAAGCTCAACGGCCTGGAGGTGCTCGCGCAGATCAAGCAGGACGCGTCGCTGCGGACCATCCCGACGGTCGTCCTGACGTCGTCGGACCGACCGGAGGACGTCAAGGAGAGCTACGTCGGTGGCGCGAACTCCTACGTGACCAAGCCGGCGACCCTCACCGGTCTGCGGGAGGGCGTGCAGGAGATGGCGCGCTACTGGCTCGACGTCGCGACGCTGCCGAACGGCAGTCGCTGAGCTCGACGGGAGGACGACCGGTCAGAGCCGGCCGAGGTCCAGGGTGCCGCTGTAAGGCAGCGCGCCGGCGGCCGGCTCGGCGGGCGAAGCCCACAGGTAGCCCTGGCCGAGCCGCAGGCCCAGGTCGCGGACGACCTGCAGCTGCTCCGCCGTCTCGACCCCCTCGGCGATGACGTGCACGCCCATCTCCTCGCCGACGCGGGCGAGCAGCGCGAGCAGCGTGCGCGCCCGGTCGCCGGTGTCTGCGCCGCCGCAGAGCAGCGAGCCGTCGAGCTTGAGCGCGTCGACGGACAGCGTCAGGAACTGCTGCAGGCTCGAGATCCCGGCGCCGAAGTCGTCGAGCGCCAGGCGCACTCCTGCGGCGCGCACCTCCGCCAGCCGGGCCGCCGCCTCCCCGTCGACGGCCGCGTTCTCGACGATCTCCAGGACCAGCTCCTGCGGCGGGACACCGGCGTCGGCCAGCGTCTCGAGGAGGAACGCCGGGAAGGTCGGGTCGGCGAGCGTCCGACCGCTGACGTTCACGCTGACCGGCACACTCGAACCGGCCACCGCGTGCCAGCGGCGCAGGTCCTCGACGGCGCGGGCGAGCACGAAGCGGTCGAGCGCGGCGACCACGCCGGTCGACTCGGCGACCCCGAGGAACTCCGCCGGCGGCAGCAGGCCGCGCTCAGGGTGGTGCCAGCGCACCAGGGCCTCGAGCAGCACCACGCTCGAGCTCTCGAGGTCGACCACCGGCTGGTAGGCCAGCGTCAGGCCCCCGGTGCGGACGGCTGTCCGCAGCTCGGTCTCGAGCGTGATGCGGTGGACGACCGCGGTGTGCAGCGTCTCGTCGAACCACGCCACCCGTCCGCGGCCCTGCTCCTTCGCGGCGTACAGCGCGATGTCGGCGTTGCGCAGGAGCGTCTCGGGGTCGTCGTCGGGGTTCACCAGCACGATGCCGGTGCTGACGTCGATGTGCAGCGAGCGGCCGTCGACGACGACCGTCGCCGACAGCGCCTGGCGCACGCGCTCCGCGAGCAGCTCTGCCTCGGCCGGCGACTCCAGCTCCTCGGCCAGCACGGTGAACTCGTCGCCGCCGAACCGGGCGAGCGTGTCCTCCTCGCGGAGCACGCCGCGCAGCCGGCGCGCGACGGTGACGAGCAGCTCGTCGCCGACGCTGTGGCCGAGCGAGTCGTTGACGGCCTTGAAGTGGTCGAGGTCGCAGAACAGCACCGCGGCGGCCGCGCCGTGCCGCCGCACCCGCTCGAGCGCATGCTCGACGCGGTCCCGGAACAGGGCGCGGTTGGCCAGGCCGGTGAGCGGGTCGTGCAGCGCCTGGTGCGCGAGCGCCGTCTCGAGCCGCTTGCGCTCCTGCGCGTAGCGGATCGCGCGGTCGAGCGTGTGGCTGTCGGCGTGGCCCTTGACCAGGTAGTCCTGCGCTCCGTGCTGCAGCGCCGCCGACGCGACGTCGAGGTCGTCGTCGCCGGTGAGCACGATGAGCGGCACCGCGGCGTGCAGCCGGCGCAGCGCGAGCACCGCCTCGATGCCCTGGGCGTCGGGCAGTGACAGGTCGACGATGACGCAGTCGACCGCAGCCATCCGCGCCGTCGTGACCTCGCTCAGCCGGCCGGCGAGGTCGCACACGGTGCCCGACCCGCCGACGGCCAGCGAGTCGGCCGTCAGGTACGCGTCCGCGGGGTTGTCCTCGACCAGCAGGACTCGGCGAACGGCGTCCCCGGCACGCGGCGCGGGGACGGACGACAGGACGGTCATCGCGTGGACGACCTCGCCAGGTCCGGGAGGGTGACCGTGACGATCGTGCCGCCGCCGTCGCGGGGGCCCATGGCGATGGTGCCGCGGTGCCGCTCGACGATGCGCTTGGTGATGGCGAGGCCGAGCCCGGTCCCGGCGTAGGAGTCCCGCGGCTGCAGCCGAGTGAACAGCCCGAACGCGCGCTCGGCGCCGGTCGGGTCGATGCCGATGCCGTTGTCCGCGATCGAGATGCACCAGCTGCCGCCGCGCAGCTCGGCGGAGATCTCGACGACCGGCGCTGGCGACTCGTTGAACTTCACCGCGTTGGTCACGAGGTTCTGCAGCACGAGGCCCAGCATCGACCGGTCCCCGGCGACGACGGGCAGCGGGGCGATGCGCAGCTCGGCGGCCCGGCCGTCGAGCGTGGCGCGCAGCGCCGCCCGAACGTCGCGGGCGACGTCCTCGAGGTCGACCTGCCGGAGCACCAGCTCGGCGGCGCTGGTACGGGTGTAGTCGCGCAGGTCGGCGATCAGCTCCTGCATGCGATTCGCGCCGTCGGCGATGAAGCGCACGTACTGCCGGCCGTCGGCGTCGAGCGCGTCGGCGCAGCGGCGCTCGAGCAGCCCGGCGAAGCTGCTCATCGTGCGCAGCGGCTCGGCGAGGTCGTGGCTGGCCACGTAGCCGAACTGGCGCAGGTCGGCGTTGCTGCTCTCGAGCTCGGCGTTGACCTGTGACAGCTTCTCGTTGGCCTCCGCGAGCTTGCGGTTGCTGGAGACCACGGCGTCGGAGATCTGCTGCTGCCGGGCGCCGGCCTTGCGCAACCGGTCGAACGCGGCGCCGGCGACCGTCCCGACCGTCAGGAACACGACGTACCGCGCCACGTGGTCGATGTCGCCGAACCGGACCTCGGGCACGGTGCTCGCCCACGCCGTGTACAGGCCGCTGGCCGCGAGCCCCGCCGCGAGCCCAGCGGCACGCCCGTGTCGCACGCCGAGGACGAGCACCGGGAGAACGAGGAACAGCATCACCGGGGAGCGCACGTCGTCGACCTGCAGCCGGGCGGCGAGCACTGCGGGGAAGCCGGCCAGGGCGAGCGCGGTCGGCAGCCAGTAGCGCGCGACCGCGGTCCACGGCCGCGCCGTGCGCGCGGGCTGCGGCGCCGGTTCGGAGCCGGCTGCCGCGGACGGCCTCGGCTGCGGCCCGGGCGCGACGGCGGGGTGCGGGTCGCCGGCCCGTCGCCTCGGCTCGGACGTCGACCGCGGCGGCGGCACGGGGAGCGGGCCCAGTGCCGCGCGGCGCACGACGTCGACCAGCGGGTCCAGGTCGCCGGTCTTCTCGACGAAGGCGTACGCGCCGCGGCGGGCGGCCTGGTCCGCGACGTCGCGCTCGGCGAAGCCGGAGAGCATGACGACGGGCAGCGACGGGAAGCGGCGATGCAGCTCGGTGAGGGCCTCGAGGCCGTCCATGACCGGCATGGCGACGTCGAGCACGACGACGTCGGGCCGGTGCGCGTCGGTGAGCGCCACGGCCTCGGCGCCGTTGCTCGCCTCCGCGACCACCTCGAGGTCGTCGACGGTCGACAGCCACGACCGGACGAGAAGCCGCAGGCCGTCGCTGTCGTCGGCCAGCAGGACGCGAGTGGCCCGGGTCGGGTGCACGCGGTCGACGGTCGGCGCGGGACTGTCCGGGCTCACGCGTCCGAGCCCTCTCGGGCTGCGTTCTCGCGCGGCTGCCGCGCACCCGGGACGTGCGCCGCGGTGGAGCGGACGAAGTCACCGGCGCCGTTCGGCGCCCCGGCCGAGGCCTCGCGCAGCAGTCTGCTGACCAGCTCGCGGGAGGACTCGAGCGTGCCGTCGAGGATGTCGTCGGCCTCCTGGTCCCGGCCGAGCCGGCGGGCGAGCTGCGAGGCGACGATGCCCTGCACGACCGAGTCGTTGAGCTCGGCGGCCTCGCGCTGGCGCTCCTGCAGGTCCTCGAAGAGCTTGGCGCCCTCGAGCAGCCGGCCGTACGAGCGGCGCAGCGTCCAGTACCAGATCCCGATGACGGCGGTGCCGACCTCCCAGGCCGCCAGGTGCCAGTCGACCGCGGCGCGCGACGTCACGGCGTGCGCCTCGCCGAACCCGAACAGCGGCGACACCAGGTGCAGCCCGTGGACGCCGTGGCCCACGGCGCAGGAGAAGAAGATGAGGGCCGTCGCGAGGCCGAGCCGGTTGCTGCGCACCTGGCCCGCCTCGACGAGCGGGAGGAAGATCGCCGCGCTGATGCCGAGGTAGGCGAGTAGCAGCACGGCGTTGCCCGCGGCCGCGACGTGCCACCACTGCATCGAGCTCTCCTTCGTCCGGCGCGGACGCTACGCGCGGACACCGCTGCGCGTCCGGCTCGTCACAGAACGTGCCCCGAAGATGACCCGCGCGGTACCCCGGGGTGGTCCGTCCGGGCCACCCCGGTGGTCGGCGCCGTGACCCGGCGCGGCGACGGCGCCTTCCCGGCCCGCGCGTCAGTGCGCGGCGTCGTCCTCGACCGGGTCGCCGGCACGGCGGACGACGACGACCGGGCACGTCGCGTGCCGGCTGACCTGCTCGCTCGTGGAGCCCAGCACCAGCCCGGCGAACCCGCCGCGACCGCGCGACCCCACCACGAGCACCGAGGCGTCGGCGGCCGCGTCGAGCAGTGCAGCGGTGGCCGGCCGGCGCACGGCTCGGGCCGTGACAGCGTCGGCGGGCAGGGCGTCCCCCGCGACCTCCCGCGCCAGCGCCGCGCCGGCCTTCGCCTCGCTCTCGGCGAGCTGCTCGTACGCGGTGATCGGCGGGGCGATGCCCGGATCGTGCGGCACCTTCGAGGCCAGCGTGGTGATCTGCCAGGCGACGACGACCTCGAGCGGGCGCTCGGCGAGGGCGGCGTGCTCGGCGGCCCAGGCGACGGCGTCCGCGGACGCCGACGAGCCGTCCCAGCCCACCACCACCCGGTCACCGACGACCGGCGAGTCGGGCACGACGGCCACGGGGCAGCGCGCGCTGCGCAGCACGCCGGCCGCCGTCGAGCCGAGTCGTTGGAGCACCAGCCCCCGGCCGCGGCGGGCGACGACGAGCAGCGCCGCGCCGGCGGAGGCCTCGGCGAGCACGGGAACCGGCCGGCCGGCGGCCGCCCGGACCGTCACGTCGACGTCGTCCGCCTCCGGCACCTCGACGCGCAGCCGGCGCACCGCCTCGTCGAGCCCGGCTCGCACGTCGTCGACCTCGTCGTCGTCGCAGGCCCTGACGACGACCAGGGTGACGCCGCGCGCAGCGGCCGTGGCGAGTGCGCAGCGCAGGGCGGTGTCGGCGTGCGGCGAGCCGTCGTGGCCGACGACGACGGGCGCGGCGGAGCGGGTCACGCCGGCCATCATGATCGGTCGAGGCGTCGGGCGCGAGAGCCGAAGGTCCCGCCGGATCGGTGCCTCCGGCTCGTGACCGTGCCGGGTCGCCGGCGGAGGCTGGAGCCCGGTCCCGCCCGAGGAGGTCGTCGATGAGCGCGTTGACGCTGCGACCGTCCGTGGAGGAGGTGCGCGCTGTCGTGGAGCTCGCCGGGCTGGCGCCGTCGCTCCACAACAGCCAGCCGTGGCATTTCACCTGGGACGGCGAGGCGCTGGCGCTGCGTGAGGACGCGTCCCGGGCGGTGCCGGTGCTCGACGGCTCGGGGCGCGAGCGCCTGGTGTCGTGCGGCGCGGCGCTGCTGCAGGCGCGGCTCGCGTTCGCCGACCTCGGGTGGGACGCCCGCACGACGCTGCTGCCCGACGGCGACGACGGCGAGGTGCTCGCGCTGGTCCGCCCGACCGGCCGGCGGCTGGCGACCGGTGAGGAGCACGCGCTCGCCGCGGCGGCAACCAGACGCTGCACCGACCGCGACCCGTACGACGACCGCCCCCTCGCGCCGTTCGTGCTCGGCGCGCTGCGCGCTGCTGCCGAGGCGGAGGGCGCGTGGCTGCACGTCGCTGACACGGTCGAGCAGCGGCGCGCCGTCGCCGCGCTCGTGGCCCGCGCCGACGCCGCTCAGCGCTCCGACCCCGCCTACCTCGCCGAGCTGGCCGCGTGGCGTCGCGAGCACGAGCCGACGGGGGTGCCGGCCGCGGCGCTGCCGACCGTGCCACCCGGGGAGCGCGCCTCGCGGCTGCCGCTGCGCGACTTCGCCGCCGACGGGCCGGCGCCGGTCCCGACGGCAGCGCGGCCGGTCGAGGACCCCGTGGTCGTGGTGGTCGGCACGGCCGGCGACAGCCGCGTCGACGCGCTCGTGGCGGGACAGGCGGTGGGACGCGTGCTGCTGCGCGCCACGGTCGCCGACGTCGCAGCGCAGCCGGTGACCTCGGTGCTCGAGGTGCCTGCGTTGCGGGAGGAGCTGCGCGCCACCCTCGCGCTGCCCGGCATGCCGCACATGGTCCTGCGACTCGGCTACGGCACCCGCGGCCCGGTCACGCGCCGGCTGCCGGTCGAGGCCGTCCTCGACGTCGACACCACGTAGCGCGGGCTCGCCCGTTCTACGCTCCGCGGCGTGGACGCCACGAGCAGCGGCAGCGGTGCCCTGCGGCCGCAGCTCCAGCTCGACGACCTGCTGACCGAGCTGCAGGCGCGGCTCGCCGAGGTGCTGCGCACCCGCGACCGGGTGCACGGCCTGCTCGAGGCGGTCATGGCGGTCGGCAGCGACCTCGACCTGCAGACGGTGCTCCGGCGCATCGTCGAGGCTGCCGTGCGGCTCGTCGACGCCGAGTACGGCGCACTCGGCGTCATCGGCGGCGACGGGTTCCTCGCGCAGTTCATCACCGTCGGCGTCGACGAGGAGCAGGCCGCCCGGATCGGCTCGCTGCCGCACGGCCACGGCATCCTCGGCGTGCTCATCCGCGACCCGAAGCCGCTGCGGCTCGACGACCTGACCGAGCACGAGGCGGCGTACGGCTTCCCGCGGAACCACCCGGTGATGCGGACGTTCCTCGGCGTCCCGATCCGGGTGCGCGACGAGGTCTTCGGCAACCTGTACCTCACCGAGAAGCGCGGCGGCAGCGTTTTCGACGGCGAGGACGAGGCGGTCGTCACCGCGCTGGCGGCCGCGGCCGGCGTCGCGATCGAGAACGCCCGGCTGTACGAGTCGACGCGCCGGCGGGAGCGGTGGGTCGCGGCGAACGCTGAGATCTCGACGGCGCTGCTGTCGGGCACCGGCGCGGAGGAGGTGCTGCCGCTCGTGGCCACCCGCGCCCTCGAGCTGGCCGGCGCGGACACCGCTCTCGTCGCGGTGCCCTCCGGCGACGACCGGGACCGGCTGGTGGTGGAGGCGGCGGTCGGCGTCGACGGCGAGCGGCTGACCGGGCACGCCGTCGGCGAGCCCGGCTCGGTGCTCGGGGAGGTGCGCGCCTCCGGCAACCCGGCGGTGCTGGCGGCCGTCGACGGCCCGCACGCGCTGTCGGCAGACCGGTCGGTCGGGTCGGCCGTCGTCGTGCCTCTCGGCTCCGCCGACGGCACCGACGACCGCGGCGTGCTCGTGGTCGCCGGGCCGGTCGGCGGCGACCCGGTCGACCCGGACTGCCTGACCGAGCTGCAGGTCTTCGCCGCCCACGCCAGCCTCGCGCTCGAGCTCGCCGCCCGGCGGCGCGAGGCCGAGCGGCTGTCCGTCTACGAGGACCGCGACCGCATTGCCCGTGACCTGCACGACGTCGTCATCCAGCGGCTGTTCGCGACCGGCATGACGCTCGAGAGCGCCAGCCGGATGATCGGCCAGAGCGCACCCGCCGTCGCCGGCAAGGTGCGCGGTGCCGTCGACGACCTCGACGCGACCATCCGCGAGATCCGCGCGAGCATCTACGCCCTGCAGACGGCGCCGCTCGAGCAGCCGGTCACCGTCCGGTCGCGCATCCTGGAGCTCGTCGACGCTGCCACGGAGCAGCTCGGGTTCGCACCGACGCTCCAGATCTCAGGACTCGTCGACACCGGCCTCGAGCCCGAGGTGGCCGAGCAGCTGCTGGCCGTGCTCCGCGAGGCGCTGTCGAACGCGGCTCGGCACGCCCGGGCGTCGTCGGTGCTGGTGTCGCTGGACGTCGACCCGGCGTCGGGGGCCCGGCTCGTCGTGAGCGACGACGGCATCGGGATCGGTAGCGACACCCGCCGCAGCGGCCTGGCGAACATGGCGCGGCGTGCGGAGGACCTGGGCGGCTCGTTCGAGGTCGGCCCGGCGGGGCCCGACGGCGGCACCGAGGTCGTGTGGAGCGTGCCCGGACGCCGTTAGTGGGCGAGTGAGAGCGGGCCGGGGCCGACGCGGCGGCCGGACACCAGATCGACCGGCACGACGACGAAGTGGTCCTTGCTCCCGCCCGCCCAGGGCGTCAGGTCGAGGGAGGCGAGCCGCTCCAGCTCGAGCGGGTCGGTGACCTGACGGGCCTGCCCGGTGACGATGACGCACCACCCGTTGCGCGCGGTCCGGTCGAAGTCGTCGACCTCGAAGGCGACCACCGTGCCGCGCACGGCCGCGGCCAGCGTGCTGCCGGCGCCCGTCCGAACGACGATGCCGCCGGCGTCGACCACGAAGTTCACCGGGACGATCGCCGGCAGCGCACGGTCGGTGAAGACCAGCCGGCCGACCGGCACGGTCGGGAGCAGCGCAAGGCACTCCTCGCGGGTCAGCTCGCCCGCACTCGACTCGGTCTGCCGCATGTCGTCCAGAGTGCGGTGCGCGGCGCCCTCGAGGAAGGGACCTAGGTCCTCGGGCCGCGGGTCCTGCAGCCCGGTCAGGACGACGCAGGAGGGCGTCCCTGCCGACGCTCGGTGGCCAGCACCGCGGCCTGCGTGCGCCGCTGCAGCCCGAGCTTGCCGAGCAGCGAGCTGACGTAGTTCTTCACCGTTTTCTCGGCGAGGAACATCCGCTCGCCGATCTCTCGGTTGGTGAGCCCCTCGCCGATGAGGTCGAGAATCCTGCGCTCCTGGTCGGTGAGCACGTCGAGCGGGTCCGCGGCCTGCTTCTCGCGCAGCCGCGCCAGCACGTGCGCCGTCGAGCGGGCGTCGAGCAGGGACCCGCCGGCGGCGACGGTGCGCACGGCGGCGACGAGGTCGTTGCCGCGGATCTCCTTGAGCACGTAGCCGGCGGCGCCGGCCATGACGGCGCCGAGCAGCGCGTCGTCGTCGGAGAACGAGGTCAGCATCAGGCAGGCGAGCTCAGGGAACTGCGAGCGGAGCTCGCGGCACACCGTGACGCCGTCGCCGTCGGGCAGCCGGACGTCGAGCACCGCGACCTGCGGCTGGACCGCCGGCACGCGCGCCAGCGCCTCCGCGACCGTCGAGGCCTCCCCGACGACCTCGATGTCGCCGTCGGTCTCGAGCATCTCGCGCACGCCGCGGCGCACCAGCTCGTGGTCGTCGAGCACGAACACGCGCAGCTTAGGGGGCGTCTCGGGCGTCTCGGGCGTCGCCGTCATGCCGCCATCCTGCACCCGCCCCCACCCGTTGCGTCCGTCTGGCAGCACACGCCGCGCGCTCGCCGGGCCGGACGTCCGCCCCGACGGCGCCGCCTCGTACGGTCCTGCGCCATGGACTTCTCCCATTCCCCCAAGGCGCAGGACCTTCTCGGCCGGCTGCAGGCGTTCGTCGCCGAGCACGTCGAGCCGGTCGAGCGCGAGGTGTTCGCCGCGATGACCGGCGAGCCGGTGTGGGAGGAGCTGCCGCAGATGGCGGCGCTCAAGGCGGAGGCGAAGCGGCAGGGCCTGTGGAACCTCTTCCTGCCGCCGGTGTCGGGGCTGACGAACGTCGAGTACGCCCCGCTGGCCGAGGTGATGGGCCGCCACCACCTGGCCGCCGAGGCGACCAACTGCAGCGCGCCCGACACCGGCAACATGGAGGTGCTCCACCACTTCGGCACGCCGGAGCAGAAGGGGCGCTGGCTCCGCCCGCTGCTCGACGGCGAGATCCGGTCGGCGTTCTGCATGACCGAGCCGGACGTCGCGTCGTCCGACGCCACGAACATGCAGGCAACCGCGGTGGTGGACGGCGACGAGGTCGTCGTCAACGGGACGAAGTGGTGGTCGACCGGCGTCGGCCACCCGGCCTGCGAGCTGCTCGTCTTCATGGGGCTCTCCGACCCGACGGCGCACCGCCACCAGCAGCACTCGATGGTGCTGGTCCCTCGCTCGACGCCCGGCGTGACGGTCGAGCGGATGCTCCAGACGATGGGCTGGTGGGACGCGCCGTCGGGCCACGGGCAGGTGCGGTTCGACGACGTCCGCGTGCCGGTCGAGAACGTCATCGGCGGCGTCGGCGGCGCGTTCGCGGTGGCGCAGGGCCGGCTCGGCCCCGGGCGCGTGCACCACTGCATGCGCGCGGTCGGGCTGGCCGAGCGGGTGCTCGAGATGGCGTGCGAGCGCGCGGTGTCGCGCGAGGCGTTCGGCAAGCCGATCGCCAACCTCGGCGGCAACCGCGAGCGGCTGGCCGACGCGCGGATGGCGATCGACCAGGCGCGCCTGCTGGTGCTGCACGCCGCCTGGCTGCTCGACACCGAGGGCCTGGCGGGCGCGCTGTCGGCGGTGAGCGCCATCAAGGTCGTCGTGCCGAACGTGCTGCAGTCGGTGGTCGACCTCGCCATCCAGCTGCACGGCGGCGCGGGGCTCTCGCAGGACGTGCCGCTCGGGCCGGCCTGGACCGTGGCACGGGCGCTGCGGCTGGCCGACGGTCCGGACGAGGTGCACCGCGGCGTCGTGGCGCGCCTGCTGCTGGCGCCGTACGTCCAGGCGGCGAAGGATGCGAAGGAGAGCGCCGCCACCTGACCCCGCCCCGCCGACGCCACCTCCCGGTGATCAACAGGAACGCCACGCCGAACCGACGCTGCCGCCACCGGCGTGGCGTTCCTGTTGATCATGAAAGAGGGGGAGGCAGGGGGGCCGCTGCGGAGTGGCCAGCTAGCGGTAGGTGACCTGGTCCGGCGGGAGGTGGGCGTGCTCGTTGTAGCTGCTCAGCGAGACACCGCGCGACCCGGCGACGAGCTTGGTGATCGCCCCGTTCACCGCCGTCCGGTTGAGGGCCACGACCGTCTCCGCGCCCCCGGACACCAGGGCGGTGCAGACCGCCGCGATGACGCCGCCCGACGTGACCACGACGGCGTCGCGCCCTCGGCCCAGCTGCTCGACCAGCTCGCGCAGCGCGTCCGAGGCACCGCTCGCAAAGGCCGGCCAGCTGTCCGGCCGGTCGGGCGAGCCGCCGTGCTCGACCCACGCCAGCAGCGCGGCGTCGAGCAGCCCCTGGACCTCGCGGGACGACGTCGGCGGGTCCGACGCTGTGCTGGTCGGGTCGGGAGCCCGCACGTACCGCTTGAGCAGCTCGAGGTGGTCGTACTCGTCCCACCGCTCGTCGACCCGCGCCTGGACACCCGGCAGCGCCAGCGCCGCGGTGTCCCGTTGCCGGCGCAGCGAGCCAGTCACGAGCAGCGGGTCGCGCAGCGCCCGTCGCCGCAGCTCCTCGCCGACGACGCGCGACTGCTCGCGCCCGAGGTCGGAGAGCACGTCGTAGTCGTCGGCACCGAACGAGGCCTGGCCGTGTCGGACCAGCAGCACGACAGGCACTTACGTGATCCCCGCGACGCGGCGGCAGCGGTCCTCGAGCACGCCGACGAACGCGCCGAAGTGCTGGAACGCCGGGTTGGTCGTCTGGCCGGCTCGGTACCGGAACCAGATCTGCTGCACGATCACGGCCAGCCGGAACAGCCCGAACACCTCGTAGAAGGTCCAGTCGCCGACCTCGACGCCGGTGCGCTCGCTGTAGCGCTGCACGATCTCGGCGCGCGTCGGCATGCCGGGCAGGTCGCTGGGCTGCCGCTTCGACAGCCGGAACAGGTCGTCGTCGTCGGCCTGCACCCAGTAGGCGAGCGCGCCGCCGAGGTCCATCAGCGGGTCGCCGAGCGTCGCCATCTCCCAGTCCAGGACGCCGACGACGCGCAACGAGTCGTCGAGCACCAGGTTGTCGAGCCGGACGTCGTTGTGCACCAGGACGGTTGCGACGTCGTCGGGCTGCCGCTCCACCAGCCACGCCATGACCGCCTCGCAGTCCGGCACGTCGTCGGTGCGCGCGCGGCGGAACCGGTCCGACCACCCCGCCACCTGCCGCCCGACGTAGCCGCGGCCCTTGCCGAGGTCCGCCAGCCCGGCGGCCTCGACGTCGACGGCGTGCAGCTCGAGCAGCGCGTCGAACGCGCGCGTGCCGAGGTCGTGCGCCTGCTGCGGCGTGAGCGCCATGCCGGCCGGCAGCCGGCCGCGCAGGATCGTCCCCTGGATCCGCTCCATGACGTAGAAGTCGGAGCCGATCACCGCCGGGTCCGTGCACAGCGCGACCATCCGCGGCACGTACCGGTAGTGCGGCGCGAGCGCCGACTGCACCCGGTGCTCGCGGACCATGTCGTGGGCGCTCGCCGCCTTGTGACCGGACGGCGGCCGGCGCAGCACCCAGTCGCGGTCCGGGTAGCGCAGCAGGTAGGTGAGGTTCGAGGCGCCGCCGCCGAACTGCCGGACCTCCGGCGGTGCGTCCGGCAGGTCGGGCACCTGCGCGCGCAGCCAGTCGTGCACGGCGTCGACGTCGAACGCGTCCTCGTCGCGGACGTCCTGCGGCTCGGTCATGGGCGTCGAGCCTGCCGTACGCGCCGAGGCTCAGCCGGTGCGGGTGTCCTGCTCCGTGTGCGCCGACTTCTCGACGGCGTCGCGGCGCACGTCGTCGTGGTGCTCGCCGTCGCCCGGCGCGGTGATGGACGTCAGGCGCGACATGTCGATGCCGGCGCGGTGCGCGAGCCGGCCGTCGGGGGTGGGGGAGCGCCCCTCGTCCTCAGACAGCGCGAGCCGCCCGAAGGTCTGCTGCAGCGTGAAGACGCGCTCGGCGCGGCCGCGGCCGACGAAGCTCACCATCCAGTGCAGCAGCGTGGTGACGCGGTTCTTGAAGCCGATGAGGTAGACGAGGTGGACCGCCAGCCACATCAGCCAGGCGACGAAGCCGGCGATCCTGATCTTCCCGACGCTGGCGACGGCGCTGAAGCGCGAGATCGTCGCCATGCTGCCCTTGTCGAAGTAGCTGAACGGCTTCGGGCTGCGCGCCGAGCCGCGGGCGTCGAGCTTGATCTGCTTCGCGGCGTACTTGCCGCCCTGGATCGCGACCTGCGCGACGCCGGGCAGGGGGCGGCCGCTCATGTCCCCGACGACGAAGACCTCCGGGTGCCCCGGAACGGTGAGGTCGTTCCCGACCTGGATCCGGCCGGCGCGGTCGAGCGAGGCGCCGCTCTGCTCGGCGAGCATCGCGCCGAGCGGCGACGCCGAGACGCCGGCCGCCCAGATCTTCACGATCGACGGGATGTAGGTGCGCGTGCCGTCCTTGGCCTCGACCTCGATGCCGGTGGCGTCGACCCCGACGACCTTCTCGTTGAGCCGGACCTCCACGCCGATCTCGCGCAGCTGCTGCGCCGCCTTGCTCGACAGCGGTTCGCCGAACGCGCCGAGTACGGCGGGCGCGGCGTCGAGCAGGATCACCCGCACGTACTCCGGCCGGATGTGCCGGAAGTTGCCGCGCAGCGCACGCCGCGACAGCTCGACGATCTGCCCGGCCATCTCGACGCCGGTCGGCCCGGCGCCGACGACGACGAACGTCAGCCACGCGTCCTGCGCCGTCGTGGCGTCCTCGAGCTCGGCCAGCTCGAAGGCGCCGAAGATGCGGCCGCGCAGCTCGAGGGCGTCGTCGATGCTCTTCATGCCGGGCGCGTAGCGCGCGAAGTGGTCGTTGCCGAAGTACGACTGCCCCGCACCGGCGGCGACGATGAGGCTGTCGTACGGCGTGACCGTCTGCTTCTCGAGCACGCTCGAGGTGACGGTGCGGTTCTCGAGGTCGATGGCGACGACCTCGCCGAGGATCGGGTGCACGTTCTTCTGCCGCCGCAGGATCTCGCGGATCGACGGTGCGATCTCGCCGGGCGACAGGATGCCGGTGGCCACCTGGTACAGCAACGGCTGGAACAGGTGCGTCGGCGTGCGGTCGATCAGCGTGACGTCGACCGGCTCCCGCCGCGCGAGGCGGTCGAGCAGCGACGGCTTGAGCTTCTTGGTCGCGAACAGCCCGCCGAAGCCCGAGCCGATGACGACGACGCGGTGTCGGTCGTCGCCCGAGCCGTCGTGGTCGCGGTGCATGCACTACCTCCTCGAGAGCACGCACAGGGCGTTCCCGACTGCGCGGCGACCAAGAGTGTCCCGCGCCACGGCATAGGGGCCACTGGCCGGTGCGGTCAGCTCGCGGAGCGGCCGTGGTGCTGCGCGACCGTCTCGTTCACCTCGCGGCTGATCTCGGCGGGGTCGATGCCGCGCTCGGTGAGCAGCCGGTCGAGCTTGGCCTCGATGCGCTCGTCGGACTCCTTCGACTGCGACGAGCCCCACATCAGCAGCAGCGCGAGACCGGCCACCTGCCAGATGAGCTGCAGGAACTCCGACTGCCAGTTCTCGAAGGTGGCGGAGAGGAACCTGGGCAGGAAGTCGGCCCACTCGAAGGGCTGGCCGTGCTGCTCAGCCTCGCCGCGGACCTCCATCATCTGCGTGACGAACTGGCCGATCCACGAGAACAGGAACAGCATTCCGGTGGCGATGGCGAAGCCGTAGGCGCGGCGGAACGGTGGCTTGCTGACGTCGTCGTTGCGGCCGGAGCGGTACGCGGTGTTCAGCGAACCGGTCATGGCGGGACCTCCGGGGCGTGCGCCGGCGCCGACCCGCAGCCGGCGCGCGTGGGGGCATGGAATGTCCCCCCTTGATCACCGACTCACACGCCGCCTCAGCCGCGGTACTCCCAGTGCCACGGCTCGGGCTTGCGCCCGCCCGCGCGCGCCCACGTCGGGTGCACCCAGCCGAACTCGCCGGCCCGCGCCTGCATCCACCGGTGCGCCTTCGTGCCGAACGACTCGACGCCGCCGCAGAAGTCGACGGCGATGCCCGTGCCGTGGTTCGACGTGCCCGGGAAGGCCGCGAGCCGGCCCTTCTGCCAGCGCAGCCGCTGCTGCGCCTCGTAGCTGCGGTAGGTGTCGGTGAGGCACAGCTGCCGGCCGGTGTCGGCGCGGTAGGCCTCGGCCAGCCGGACGAGGGCGCGGGCGGCGTCGGCGCGCAGCCGGTGGCCGTCGTGGCCGGGCAGCGCGCACAGCGCCGACACCGGGATGCGGCCGTTGGCGTAGCCGGTCTCCGGCTCGCCCTCGCAGCCGGGCAGCACGGGCGGCGGCGGCGGCGGTGGCGGTGGCGGTGGCGGTGCCGGTGCGGGAGGAGGCTCCGGTCGGCGCGCCCTCGACGCCGCCGCCTGGTCGCGCGCGGCGAGCGTGACGTCGGGCTCCGACGCCGGCTCGGCATCGACCGCGACCGCAGCGGCCGCCGGCGGCTGCACGGCGGCGCCGGACGCGGCGAGCGCGGTGGTGCCGCCGCCGAGGCTGAGCGCGAGCACGCCGGCCAGGACCGGCTGCCCCGTCTTCGGGGACCTGGCGTGCCGCCCTCGGGGACGCGTGAAGAGGCCAGGCACGGGCCGCGACGTTACCGGTCCGTGACCTGGGCTGCGCCCAAGGTCGGGCGGCGGCGCCCGTCGGACGAGCCGCCGGCTGCAGTGGCTGGTACACCAGAGGTGTTGCCGTGCGCCGGCGGGAGCGTCGTGCGCCGGACAGGCAGGGCCGACGCAGCGCCGGGGGCGCTGTCGCAGGAGGAGGACGGCGTGGCAGAGCAGGCGGTCGCAGCCCGTGGCGCGAGCGCGCCCGAGGCGTCGTCACGGCCGCTCCGGGTCGCCGTCGTCGGCGCCGGTCCCGCGGGCATCTACGCCGCAGACGTCCTGGTCAAGAGCGGTACGGACGTCTCCATCGACCTCTACGAGCGCCACCCCGCGCCCTTCGGCCTCATCCGCTACGGGGTCGCGCCCGACCACCCGCGGATCAAGGGCATCGTCAAGGCGCTGCACCAGGTCCTGAGCAAGCCGCAGATCCGGCTGCTCGGCAACGTCGAGTTCGGCCGCGACCTGTCGATCGAGGACCTCCGGCGCCACTACGACGCTGTGATCTTCACCACCGGCGCCGAGAAGGACCGCGCCCTGGACGTGCCCGGCATCGACCTGCCCGGCAGCTACGGCGGCGCCGACTTCGTCTCCTGGTTCGACGGTCACCCGGAGGTCGAGCGCACCTGGCCCCTGGACGCCGAGCAGGTCGCCGTCGTCGGCGCCGGCAACGTGGCGCTCGACGTCGCGCGCATCCGGCCAAGACGGCTGACGAGCTGCTGTACACCGAGATCCCTCCCAACGTGTACCAGGGGCTGAAGAGCTCGAAGGTCCGCGAGGTGCACGTGTTCGCGCGCCGCGGTCCGGCACAGGCGAAGTTCACGCCGCTCGAGCTCCGAGAGCTCGACCACTCGCCGAACGTCGAGGTGCTCGTCGACCCCGAGGACATCGAGTACGACGACGGCTCGGTCGCGGCAATCAACAGCGACAACCAGACCAAGCTCGTCGTCCGCGAGCTCGAGCGCTACGCGATGCGCACCGCCGACGACCCCGTGGGGCAGCGCCCGCGCAAGCTGTGGCTGCACTTCTTCGAGAGCCCTGTCGAGGTGCTCGGGACCGACCGCGTCGAGGGTTTCCGCACCGAGCGCACCGAGCTCACCGGCGACGGGAACGTCAAGGGCACCGGCGTCACCAGGGACTGGCCGGTGCAGGCGGTCTACCGCTGCGTCGGCTACCGCAGCACGCCGCTGCCCGGCCTGCCGTGGGACGAGCGGCGCGACACCTTCCCCCACGACAAGGGCCGGGTGCTCGACGCCGACGGGCGGCCGGTCCCGGGGCTGTACGCCAACGGCTGGGTGAAGCGCGGGCCGGTCGGGCTCATCGGCCACACCAAGGGCGACGCCATCGAGACGGTCGGCAGCCTGCTCGAGGACCTCGACACGCTGCCGAACGCGACCGAGCCGGACCCGGCCGCCGTCGTCGCGCTGCTCGAGGAGCGCGGTGTCCCGTACACGACGTGGGACGGCTGGCTGCGGCTCGACGCCTACGAGCGCAAGCTCGGCGAGGAGTACGGGCCGATCACGCACGCCGACGCCGAGCAGCTGCGTGAGCGCGTGAAGGTCGTCGAGCGCGAGGTGATGGTCGAGGTCAGCCGGCGGCTCGAGCATGACGAGCCCGTCAGCGACGCCGCCATCGAGCAGCTCGTCGACTCCGCCACCCCCTGAGCGCGACGGCTCCACCGGAACGGGGTGGCGCCGCCTAGCCTGGTGCACGTGGTCGTCCCCGCAGCCCTGTCGCCCGCCGAGCGCGAAAAGGCGCTGGCCCAGCTCGCGTTCGGCGAGCTCGACGTCCTCGTCATCGGCGGCGGCGTCGTCGGCACGGGCGCGGCGCTCGACGCCGTCACGCGCGGCCTGCGCACCGGGCTCGTCGAGGCGCGGGACTGGGCCAGCGGCACCAGCAGCCGCAGCAGCAAGCTCATCCACGGCGGGCTGCGCTACCTGGAGATGCTCGACTTCCGGCTGGTCGCGGAAGCGCTGGCCGAGCGGTCGCTGCTGCTGCAGCGCCTCGCGCCGCACCTGGTCCGCCCCGTCCCGTTCCTGTACCCGCTGCAGAAGCACGTCTGGGAACGCGGCTACGTCGGTGCGGGCATCGCGCTCTACGACGCCATGTCGGTCGCCTCGGGCGCTGCGAGCGGTCGCGGCACCGGCGGGCTGCCGCGGCACCGGCACCTGTCGCGCCGCAAGGCGTTGCGCGAGGCGCCGGCGCTGCGGCCGGACGCCCTGGTCGGCGCGGTGCAGTACTGGGACGCCCAGGTCGACGACGCGCGGCACACCATGTTCGTCGCGCGGACGGCGTCGGCGTACGGCGCCTTGTGCGCCAACCGCGCGCGCGTCGTCGGTCTGCTGCGCCAGGGCGAGCGGGTCACCGGCGCGGTCGTGCGCGACCTCGAGTCGGGGCGCGACCTGGAGGTGCGCGCTCGGCAGGTCGTCAACGCCACCGGGGTCTGGACCGACGACACACAGACGCTCGCCGATACCCGCGGCCGGTTCGAGGTGCGCGCGTCGAAGGGGGTGCACCTCGTCATCCCGCGCGACCGCATCCAGAGCTCGACCGGGCTGATCCTGCGGACGCCGACCAGCGTGCTGTTCGTCATCCCGTGGGGCCGGCACTGGATCGTCGGCACGACCGACACCGACTGGGACCTCGACAAGAGCCATCCCGCCGTCAGCGCGCGCGACGTCGAGTACCTGCTCAGCCAGGCCAACCGGGTGCTGGCGCAGCCGCTGCGCACCGAGGACGTCGAGGGCGTCTACGCCGGGCTTCGCCCGCTGCTGAGCGGTGAGAGCGACGTGACCAGCAAGCTGTCGCGCGAGCACACCGTCGCGCACCCGGTGCCCGGGCTGGTCGTCGTCGCGGGCGGCAAGTACACGACGTACCGCGTGATGGCGAAGGACGCGGTCGACGAGGCGGTTCGCGCGCTCGACCAGAAGGTGCCCGAGTCGGGCACCGAGCAGGTGCCGCTGCTCGGCGCGGAGGGCTTCTCGGCGCTGTGGAACCAGCGCCGGGTGCTCGCCGAGCGCAGCGGCCTGCACCGTGCCCGGGTCGAGCACCTGCTGCGCCGCTACGGCACGCTCGTGCACGAGGTGCTGGCGCTGCTGGCCGACGACGCGAGCCTGGCCGAGCCGCTGCCCGGCGCCGACGACTACCTGCGCGTCGAGGTCGTCTACGCCGTCGCCGCCGAGGGCGCCCGCCACCTCGACGACGTGCTCACCCGGCGCACGCACGTCTCGATCGAGTCGTGGGACCGCGGCGTCGCGGCGGCACCTGTCGTCGCGTCGCTCATGGCGCCGCTGCTCGGCTGGGACGCCGCGCACGAGGCGCTCGAGGTCGAGCACTACCTCGCGCGGGTGGCCGCCGAGCTCGAGGCGCAGGCGCAGCCCGACGACGAGACCGCCGACGCCGCGCGGCTGGGCGCCCCCGACGTCGTCCCGGTTCGGTGACTCAGCGCGGCGCGCGGTCGCGCCGCCGCCGCGCCTCGGGGATCAGGTGCAGCAGCGTCCCGAGCACGAACAGCGCGCTCCCGACGGCGACGAGCGGCGCGTCCCGCCGCAGCGCCACCGCGAGGAAGACGGCGCTGCCGGCCAGGTACGCCGCGTAGGCGAGCCAGCGCGTCACGTCGACGCGTCCACCGGCACGCGTTCGGGCGGGCGCGGCGGCGTGAAGGTGCCCGGTCCGGTCGGCTCGCTGCGCAGCCCCTTGACCAGCGCCACCAGCGTGACCAGCAGCACGACGGCGAACGGGAACGCGGCGACGATCGACGCCGTCTGCAGGCCCTGCAGGCCGCCGCTGACCAGCAGCACCGCGGCCGACGCGGAGATGACCAGGCCCCAGACCACCGTGACCGGGCGGGCCGGGTCGGCGCCGTCCCTCGTGCTCAGGGAGCCCAGCACGAACGTCGCCGAGTCGGCGCTGGTGATGAAGAAGGTGACGATGAGGACCATCGCGGCGACCGACGCCAGCAGCCCCAGCGGCAGGGTGTCGAACAGCCCGAACAGCTGCGATTCCGTGGCCAGCTCCGACAGCCCGGCGCCGTCCTGCTCGGCGAGGATGCCGGCGGCCCCGAACACCGAGAACCAGAGGCCGCTGACCAGGGTCGGGACGGCGAGCACGCCGACGACGAACTCGCGCACCGTGCGGCCGCGGGAGATCCGCGCGATGAAGGTCGCCACGAACGGTGACCAGGAGATCCACCACGCCCAGTAGAAGACCGTCCAGCCGTTGATGAACTCGTGCCGCGCCTCGTCGAACGGGCCGGCCTGCAGGCTCAGCACCGGCAGGTCGCTGAGGTAGCTGCCGAGGGTGGTGGTGAAGGCACCGACGAGCCGGCCGGTCGACGCCGTCACCAGCACGAAGGTGAAGATCGCGACGGCGAGGGTGATGTTGACCAGCGACAGCCACTTGATGCCGCGGTGGATGCCGGTCAGCGCGGAGGCGAGGAACAGCAGCGTCACGACCGCGATGACGGCCAGCTGCACCGCGGAGGAGATGTCGACGCCGGGGAACACCGACGCCAGCCCGCCGTTGATCTGCGCGGCGCCGAGGCCGAGCGACGTCGCGACCCCGAACACGGTGGCGACGACCGCGAGCGTGTCGATGAACGAGCCGACCGGCCCGTCGGCGCGGTCGCCGAGCACCGGCCGCAGCGCACCGCTGATGGTCGCCTTCCAGCCGCGGCGGTAGCGGGCGTAGGCGAGCGCGAGCGCGAGCACCGAGTAGATCGCCCAGGGGTGCAGGCCCCAGTGGAAGAACGAGTACGTCAGCGCGTCGCGGGCGGCCTCGGCGCCGCCCGCCTCCGCCGTCGCGGGGCTGGTGAAGTGCGAGACCGGCTCGGCGACGCCCCAGAACACCAGGCCGATGCCCATGCCGGCGCTGAACAGCATCGAGAACCAGCTGAGGGTGGAGAACTCCGGCTGCTCGTCGTCGCCGCCGAGCCGGACCCGGCCGAAGCGGGACGCGGCGAGCGCGACGACGCCCACGAGCAGCGCGGTGGCCGTCAGCAGGTAGAACCAGCCGAAGCGGTCGACGAGGAAGACCCGCGCGTCGTCAGCGGCCGCGCCGAGGGAGCCGGGAGACAGCGCCCCCCCACAGCACGAAGGGCAGCACCACGGCGAGCGCCGCGGGGAAGACGACGGACGTCCTTCGCACGGTCGTTCCACTCCTTCGCGTCGACGGCGGCGGGCAGATGCCGCCGGCGGCATGCCGGCGACGTCCACCTCTGTCCCTGCCCGGGTCGCCCCGGCCCATTCGTGACCTTCGTCGCGGGTGCGGCAGGGTGGCGCGGTGACCGCAGCGCCGCCCGTCGAGCCGGCCGAGCCCCACCGGGTCCTCGACCTCGCGCTGCGCGCGGGTGAGGTGCTGCTCTCCGGCGGCGCCGGGGCGTCTGACGTCACGGCGACGTGCGTCGCGATCGCCGAGGCGTGCGGGCTGAGCCGGCTCGAGTGCGACGTCACCTTCACGTCCATCTCGGTGGCCTGGCAGCCGTCGCTCGACGCCGCGCCGGTGTCGGGCATGCGGCTGGTCCGCTCCCGCGCGCTGGACTACACCCGTGTCACCGCCGTGCACAACCTCGTCGACGACCTGGTCGAGCAGCGCATCGACCGGCCGGAGGCGGCCCGCCGGCTGCGGGAGGTGGTCACCGCCCGGCACCCGTACCGGCGGCCGGTCGTCACGACCGCCCGGGCGTCGCTCGCGGCGTCGGTGGCGGTGCTGCTCGGCGCCGGCCCCGCGGTCACCGCCGCGGCGTTCGGCGCCACCGTCGTCATCGACCTGGTCAACCGCTGGCTGCACCGCAAGCACGTGCCGCTCTTCTACCAGAACGTCGCCGGCGGCTTCGTCGCGACGGCGGTCGCCCTCGGGCTCGTCGCCGCGGACGTCGGCGTGCGCCCGGCGCTCGTCGTGGCCGGCGGCATCGTCCTGCTGCTGCCGGGTGTCACGCTGGTCGGTGCGGTGCAGGACGCGATCACCGAGTTCTACGTCACCGCGAGCGCCCGCGCGTTCGAGACCTTCCTGCTGACGGCCGGGATCATCAGCGGGGTCGCCCTCGCGCTGTCGGTCGGCCAGCGGCTGGGCGTGTCGGTGCGGATCGGCGACCCGCCGGCGGCCGGCCTGCGTGATGTGCCACTGCAGCTGCTCGCCGCGGCGCTGGTGTCGGCGTCGTTCGCGGTCGCGAACTACGCCCCTCGCCGGACCGTGCCCGGTGTCGCGGCGGCCGGGGCGGTGGGCTGGGCGACGTTCGTCGCCGTCGACCGGCTGCAGGTGTCGGCGACGCTGGCGACGGCCGCCGCGGCCGTGGTCCTCGGGCTGGGCGCGTACCGCTTCGCGCACCGCCAGCACGCGCCGGCGCTGGTGTACGTGGCCGGCGGGATCCTGCCGCTGCTGCCCGGCCTGGTCATCTACCGCGGCATGCGGCGCCTCGCCGAGGGCGACACCCTCGCCGGCATCGCCCTGCTCGGCCAGGCCGTCTCGGTCGGCCTCGCGCTGGCAGCCGGCGCGATCCTCGGCCAGTTCCTCGCCCAGCCCGGCCGCAGGGACGTGGCCCGCCGCGACCGCCGGATGGCCGGCCCGCGGCTGGCCGGGCCGCTGCGGTGGCGGCGCCACGACTGACGATCAGGCCTGCGGCGACCGGAGCAGCTGCAGCGCGTGCGCGTACATGCCCTCCTTGATCGACCCCAGAGCCGGGCCGGCCTTCGGGGCGAGCTCGCGGGCGCGGGCCAGCGCCGCGTCGAGCACCTGATCCTCCGCGGCCGTGGCCGCCACGATGCCGGCTGCCCGGGCGTCCTCGCCGCCGTACCGGCGGCCGGTCGTCATCGCCTCGTGCTGCGTCGGCTGGGCCAGCTTGGCCTGGATCAGCGCGCCCATCCCGGGCGTGAACGGAATTCGGATGTCGACCTCGGGCAGGCAGAAGTAGCCGCGGTCGGATCGCATCACGCGCTCGTCGTGCGCGAGCGCGAGCATCGCCCCGGCCGCGAACACGTGTCCCTGGCAGGCGGCGACGGCCGGCACCGGCAGGCTGAGCACCCGGGCGAACAGCGCGTGGACGTCGTCGACGAACGAGCCCGCGACCTCCGGGTTCGCGCCCATCCACTCCAGGTCGAGGCCGTTCGACCAGAACTTGCCCTGTGCCCGCGTCACGAGCGCGCGCGGCCCGTCGCCGCCGGTGACCTCGTCGAGCGCGGCCAGCACCGCAGCCACCCAGTCCGGCCGGAAGCGGTTCTCGTCGCTGCCGAGGTCGAGCACGAAGACGTCGCCGTCTCGGTCCAGGCTGGGCACGCGGGGCTCCTCGCAGGTCGGGGGATGCCGAACCTACTCGTGAGTAGCTCCCGGTCGCGGTGCCGGTCACGAGCGAACCGCCGTACCGGCAGACTGTCCGGGTGCCGGAGACGTCGACGACGACCGCGAGCCGAGAGCTCGCAGCCGAGCTCGCGCGCGAGCAGGCCGTCGTCGACCGTGCGCACGCCCGCCTGGAGCAGCTGCGCGCCGAGGCGGCGGCGCGCGAGCGGGAGTCGCTGCGCCCGTCAGCCGGCACGCCGCAGGCCGTCTACGAGCGCGACGTCGCCGCGCTGGCGGCCTCCGCCCGCCGGGCCGACCTCGACGAGGCGGGGGAGGGCCTGGTGTTCGGCCGGCTCGACCTCGCCGACGGCACCGTCCACCACCTCGGCCGGCTCGGTCTGCGCACCGAGCGGCAGGAGCCGATCGTCGTCGACTGGCGGGCACCGGCGGCCGCGCCGTTCTACCGCGCGACGGCTGCCGACCCGCTCGGGGTGGTCCGCCGCCGCACCATCAGCACCCGCGGTCTGCGCGTCGTCGGGGTCGACGACGAGCTGCTCGACGTCGACGCCGCCGACCGGCTCGAAGGCACCGTCGTCGTCGGTGACGGCGCGTTCGTCGCGGCGCTGTCGCGCGAGCGCACCGGACGGATGCGCGACATCGTCGCGACGATCCAGCGCGAGCAGGACGAAGCGGTCCGCGCCCCGGACGACGGCGCGCTCGTCGTCACCGGCGGGCCCGGCACCGGCAAGACCGCGGTCGCGCTGCACCGCGTCGCGTACCTCATGTACGCCCGTCGTGAGTGGTACGAGCGGCGCGGGGTGCTCGTCGTCGGCCCGTCGCCGGTGTTCGTCGACTACATCTCGGCGGTGCTGCCGGCGCTCGGCGAGACGAGCGTGCGGCTGGCGTCGCTCGGCGCTCTGCCGGACCTGCCGCGCGGCTGGGCCGTGGACGCCTGGGACCCGCCGGTGGCAGCCGTCGCGAAGGGCTCGGTGCGGATGGCGACGGTGCTGCGCCGGGTGGTCAAGCACCTCGGCGGGCCGCGGCGGGTGGCCGACCTCGAGGTCGTCCGCTGGGGGACCACGGTCACCGTCCGCGGCGGCGACCTCGCCCGGCGGCGTGCGCAGGTCGGCCGGTCGGCGCGCAGCCACAACGCCGGCCGCGCCGCCTTCGCCGCGGCGGCGCTCGAGCTGGTGTGGCGCGCGTGGGACCGGCGTCCGGGCGCCTCGCGCAGCGAGTCCGACGCGCCGCTCGACGGGCGGACCGACTTCGAGAGCTGGCTGCGCACCGACGACCGCTTCCGCGCCTGGCTCGACGCGACCTGGCCGGTGCTGCTGCCCGCGGACGTCATGACGATGCTGCGCCACGGTGAGGTGCCGCTGCGCGAGCTCGCCGGCGACCTGCTCGACGACGCCGAGCTCGTCGCGCTCGAGGCGTCGTGGGCCCGCGGGCAGGCGCACCTGTCGCCGGGCGACGCCGCGATCTGGGACGAGCTCGCCGAGCTGCTCGGCGCACCGCCGGTCGAGGAGGAGCCCGACGACTGGGACGAGGCGTCGGACCTCGACGAGCTGGCGCGCACCGCGGAGGTGACGACGTTCGCCGACCGGACGCGGTCCGGGCGCCGCAACCTCGCCGACGACCGCGACTACCGCACGTTCGCGCACGTCGTCGTGGACGAGGCGCAGGACGTCACGCCGATGCAGTGGCGGATGCTCGGCCGGCGCGGGCGCGGCGCGACGTGGACCGTCGTGGGGGACTGGCTGCAGTCGGCATGGCCCGACGTCGACGAGGTCCGTGGCGCGCTCGACGCGACGCTCGGCCGTGCGCGCGTGCGCAGCGTCGAGCTGACGACGAACTACCGCACGAGCACCGAGATCGCCGCGCTGGCAGCACGTCTGCTCGCGCGGCTCGAACCCGGTGCGTCGCCGCCCGAGGCGGTGCGCCAGACCGGCGTGCCGCCGTTGCTCGCTGTCGGCGACCCCGTCGCGATGGTCGAGTCGGTGGTCCAGGACCTGCTCGACGCCGTCGGCGGGACGGTCGGCGTCGTCGCGCCGCACGGGCTGGTCGACGAGGTGCTCGAGGTGCTCGGCGGGCTGCTGGAGGACGTGCCACGGCTGTCGCTGCTCGACCCCTGGTCGGTCAAGGGCCTGGAGTTCGACGCGTGCGTGGTGCTCGACCCGCACGCCGTCGTCGCCGAGGCGCGCAACGAGCGGGCCGGGCTGCGCAGCCTGTACGTCGCGCTGACCCGCGCGACGCAGCGGCTGGCCGTCGTCGGCCGCGCGCCGCTGGAGGACCTGCTGGCCTGACGCGCGACGAGCTGCGGTGGCCGCAGCACCTGCGTCATCAGATGCGTCCACAAGCGACCCCGCGCGGCGGGTGAGCCCTCACGAGCCCCGCGCGTGCCTGTGGCGTCGAGGTGGACGGGTCTGGTGCCGCGCCGCACGTTCGGCAGACGACGAGGGCCCCGGCACGCGCTCGCGCCGGGGCCCTCGTCGTGGTGCGGTGCCTACGGCAGCGGCAGGAACAGCGACGTGCGGGCGGTGCCGTCGCTCTGGGTCGTCGGCGCGCCACCGGCGGTGCCCGTGCTGTCGTAGAAGGTGCCCTCCACGTCGACCTGCGTCGCCG
>JBKHYE010000075.1:0-11468 GCA_046565705.1 Actinomycetes bacterium | reverse complement strand
CCGCATGGGCGTCAAGGCGCTCGACGTCCTCGGCGAGGATGGCGAGTTCGTGCCGTGCATCCACTCGATCGGCGCGCCGCTGGCCGACGGCGAGGAGGACGTGCCGTGGCCGACGAACGCCGACACGAAGTACATCGTCCACTACCCGGAGACCCGCGAGATCTGGTCGTACGGCTCCGGCTACGGCGGCAACGCGCTGCTCGGCAAGAAGTGCTACGCCCTGCGCATCGCGTCGGTGATGGCGCGTGACGAGGGCTGGATGGCCGAGCACATGCTCGTCCTGAAGCTCACCGCTCCCGACGGCGACGTCCGCTACGTGACCGCCGCGTTCCCGAGCGCCTGCGGCAAGACCAACCTCGCGATGCTGCAGCCGACCATCCCCGGCTGGAAGGTCGAGACGGTCGGCGACGACATCGCCTGGATGCGCTTCGGCGAGGACGGCCGCCTGTACGCCATCAACCCCGAGGCCGGCTTCTTCGGCGTCGCGCCCGGCACCGGCGAGGACACCAACGCCAACGCGGTGAAGACGTTCTGGGGCAACAGCATCTTCACCAACGTCGCGCTCACCGACGACGGCGACGTGTGGTGGGAGGGCCTGACGGAGGAGCCCCCGGCCCACCTCACGGACTGGAAGGGCAACGACTGGACGCCGGAGTCCGACACCCCGGCCGCCCACCCGAACGCCCGCTTCACCACGCCGGCGTCGCAGTGCCCGACGATGGCGCCGGAGTGGGAGGACCCGAAGGGCGTCCCTGTCGACGCGATCCTGTTCGGTGGCCGTCGCGCCTCCGCCGTCCCGCTGGTGACCGAGGCCTTCGACTGGCAGCACGGCGTCTTCCTCGGCTCGACCGTCTCGTCGGAGACGACGGCCGCGGCCGCCGGCGCCATCGGCCAGCTGCGCCGCGACCCGTTCGCGATGCTGCCGTTCTGCGGCTACAACATGGGCGACTACATGGCCCACTGGCTCGAGATCGGCAAGGCGACCTCCCCGGAGAAGCTGCCCCGCATCTACTACGTCAACTGGTTCCGCAAGAGCCCCGAGGGCAAGTGGCTGTGGCCGGGCTTCGGCGAGAACAGCCGCGTGCTCGAGTGGATCTGCGAGCGACTGGAGGGCAAGGCGGAGGGCGTCGAGACGCCGATCGGCATCCTGCCGAGCAAGGACGAGCTCAACCTCGAGGGCCTCGACATCCCGGCCGAGGACCTCGATCACCTGCTGTCGGTCGACGCCGAGGTCTGGAAGCAGGAGGCCGGGCTCATCCCCGAGTTCTTCGCCCAGTTCGGCGAGCACCTGCCGGCCGAGCTCAGCGAGGAGCACCGCAAGCTCGTCGAGCGGCTCGAGAAGGCCTGACCGCGGCCGCTCGCTAGGTTGAGCGGTCGCCGGAGCCCGCGCCGGCGCGAAGGGGGTGGCGTGCGGCTCGCGCTGCTCTCCGACGTCCACGGCAACCTGCCGGCGCTCGAGTCCGCGCTCGCAGCGCTGCGGGCGCGGCGGGTCGACGGCTGGGTGTGCGCCGGCGACCTCGTCGGCTACGGGCCGTGGCCGAACGAGTGCGTCGACGCGCTGCTGGCGCTCGACGGCACCGTCGTCGCCGGCAACCACGAGCTCGCGGTCCTCGGCCGGCTGGCTGACGACCGCTCGAGCGAGCGCGCCCGCGCGAGCCACGCCTGGACCCGTGAGCGGCTGCGCGCCGACGTCGTCGCGCGGCTCGAGGCGCTGCCGCTGCGCGCCCAGGTGGGGCCGGTCGTCGTGGCGCACGGGTCGCTCGACGACGCGCAGGAGTACGTGCGGACGCCGGAGCGCGCCCGGCGCCAGGTCGACCAGCTGCGGGCCGAGCACCCCGACGCCCGGGTGCTCGTGCTCGGCAACACCCACCGGCAGCTGCTGTGGCCGGGGGCGCCGGTGTCGCCGCCGACCGGCCGGCCGCTGCCACTGCCGCGGGACGGCGCGTGCGTGGTCAACCCGGGGAGCGTGGGCCAGTCACGGCAGTGGGAGTGGCCGCCGCGGGCGCGCGCCGCCGTGCTCGACCTGGATGCCTGGACCGTCGAGCTCGTGCGGGTGCCGTACGACGTCCGCACCGCCCGGCGCGGGCTGCGCGCCACGGCCCAGCCGTACCGGGCCGTGCACTCGCCGCCACCGCTGCGGCGGGCGCTGGCGCGCCGGGGCAGGCGCGCGACGGCCGCCGTCCGACGCGCTCGCCGCTGAGCCACCCCGCCGCCGTCCACCCGTCGGTGGACCGGCAGTACCCTCCGTCTGCTGCGCCGGCGGTGCGGCAGAGGTGCATCAGTGAAGGAGCCCCGCCCCGTGGGTCTGCGCGACCTGCTGTACAGCGCCTACGAGCGACGGCTGGCCCGCAGCCTGGCCCGCTCCGGCGCCGCCGTGCCCAAGCACGTGGGGGTCATCCTCGACGGCAACCGCCGGTGGGCGCGCGCCATGGGTGCGACGAGCGCGCACGGCCACAAGCGCGGGGGCGAGAAGATCGTCGACCTGCTGGAGTGGTGCGACGACGCCGGCGTCGAGCTCGTGACGCTCTGGCTGCTGTCGACGGACAACCTGGCCCGGCCCGAGCGCGAGCTCGCGCCGCTGCTGCAGATCATCGTCGACGTCGTCACCGACCTCGCGCGGCCGGAGAACCGCTGGACGCTGCGCATCGTCGGCGCGCTGGACCTGCTGCCCGCCGACACCGCCCGCCGGCTCAAGGAGGCGGCCGAGGGGACGGCCGGGCGGCCCGGGGTCGAGGTCAACGTCGCCGTCGGGTACGGCGGGCGCCGGGAGATCGCCGACGCCGTCCGCGGGATGCTGCAGGCGCACGCCGCCGAGGGCCGCAGCATCGAGGAGGTGGCCGAGCTGCTCGACGTCGAGCACATCTCCGAGCACCTCTACACCCGTGGGCAGCCCGACCCCGACCTCGTCATCCGCACCAGCGGCGAGCAGCGGCTGTCGGGCTTCCTGCTCTGGCAGAGCGCGCACAGCGAGTTCTGGTTCTGCGAGGCGTACTGGCCGGACTTCCGGCGGGTCGACTTCCTGCGCGCGCTGCGCGCCTACGCCGCGCGCTCCCGCCGCTACGGCACCTGACCCACCCCCTTCGGGCGTTGCGTCCGCGTCCTGGCACATCGAGCGCGCGGTCGCAGGCGGACGTCAGGTGGCGGTCCGGTGACGCGCCGCGTGTCGCGCCGCCCCCGCGGTCGGGCGCGCCTACCGTGCGGCGCAGCGGCCGGCACCCCGCTGCGCCGCCCGGGAGGCCCGTCACGTGCGCAGACTCGCGCGGAGGGGGGCCGTGACCCGGCCGCCCGTGCGGCCAGGTCCCGGCCCCGTCTGAACGGAACGCGAGGGCGCCCATGACCAGCACCGCAGGAACGACCACGTACGTGCTCGACACCTCGGTGCTGCTGTCGGACCCCGGTGCCCTCGCCCGCTTCGCCGAGCACGAGGTCGTGCTCCCGCTCGTCGTCATCAGCGAGCTGGAGGGCAAGCGCGACCACCCGGAGCTCGGCTGGTTCGCCCGGCAGGCGCTGCGGCTGCTCGACGAGCTGCGGGTGCGGCACGGCCGGCTCGACCAGCCGCTCCCGGTGGGCGACGGCACGGTGCGCGTCGAGCTCAACCACGTCGACACCTCGGCGCTGCCGGCCGGCTTCCAGGGCAACGACGGGGACAGCCGGATCCTCGCCGTGGCCGCGAACCTGGCCGCAGAGGGCGCCGACGTCGTCCTGGTGAGCAAGGACCTGCCGCTGCGGGTGAAGGCCGCCAGCATCGGGCTGACCGCGCAGGAGTACCGCGCCGAGCTCGCCGTGAGCAGCGGATGGACCGGCATGGCCGAGCTCGAGGTCGCCGGCGCCGACCTGGACGCGCTCTACGCCGACGGCCGGCTCGAGCTCGAGGCGGCGCGCGAGCTGCCGACGCACACCGGCCTCGTCCTGCTGTCGGAGCGCGGCAGCGGCCTGGGCCGCGTGGCCCCGGACAAGTCGGTGCGGCTGGTCCGCGGCGACCGTGACGCGTTCGGCGTCCACGGCCGGTCGGCCGAGCAGCGGGTGGCGATCGACCTGCTGCTCGACCCGGACGTCGGCATCGTCTCGCTCGGCGGTCGCGCCGGGACGGGCAAGTCGGCGCTCGCGCTGTGCGCCGGCCTGGAGTCGGTGCTGGAGCGGCGCGCGCACAAGAGGGTCGTCGTCTTCCGGCCGCTCTACGCCGTCGGCGGCCAGGAGCTCGGCTACCTCCCCGGCGACAGCGCGGAGAAGATGGCGCCCTGGGCGCAGGCGGTGTTCGACACCCTCGGCGCGCTCGTCGCCCCGGAGGTCGTCGACGAGGTGCTCGGCCGCGGCCTGCTCGAGGTGCTGCCGCTCACGCACATCCGCGGGCGGTCGCTGCACGACGCGTTCGTCGTCGTCGACGAGGCGCAGTCGCTGGAGCGCGGCGTCCTGCTCACCGTGCTGTCCCGGCTCGGCCAGGGGTCGCGCGTCGTCCTCACCCACGACGTCGCGCAGCGCGACAACCTGCGCGTCGGCCGGCACGACGGCGTCGCGGCGGTCATCGAGGCACTGCGCGGGCACCCGCTGTTCGCGCACGTCACCCTCACGCGGTCCGAGCGGTCCCCCATCGCCGCTCTCGTGACCGAGATGCTCGAGGACCTGCCCCTCTAGTCGTCCTCCGGCTCGGGCACGCGCGCACCTGCCGGCACCTCACCGGTGACGCGCTGGTCGGCGCCGACCAGCGTGACGGCGTCGGAACCGCCGACGACGGCGTCCCGGCAGATCTCGGCGCCGTCGACGACGGCGCGCTCGACCCGCGCACCGGCACGCACGACGGTCCCGTGCAGCAGAACGCAGTCGACGACGGTCGCTCCCGGCTCGACCACCACGCCGGGTGACACGACGCTTCGCTCGACGCTGCCCCCGACGTCGGACCCCGGCGACAGCAGGCTGTCGACGATGTCGGCGCCGGACCGCACGCGGGCCGGACCGGCGCGAGGGGGCAGGGTGACCAGCGGCCACGCCGGGTCGTCCGGCAGGAACGGCGGGTCGTCGCGCACGAGATCCTGGTGCGCCGACCAGTACGCGTCGACGGTGCCGAGGTCGCGCCAGTAGTCGTCGAGCCGGTGCTCGCGCGCCTCGCCTGCGTCGACGAGCCGTGGCAGCAGCTCGTCGCCGAGGTCGTCGAGGCCGTCGTCGGCGGCTTCGCCGAGCTCGTCGAGCAGCGCCAGGACGCGCTCCGGGTCGAAGACGAAGACCTCGTTCGACACCAGGTCGGACGCCGGCTCGTCCGGCTTGTACACGGAGTCGGTGACCCTGCCGTCCTCAACCTGCACGACGCCGTACCGACCGGCGTCGGAGGCGTCGACGCGCGTCGTCACCATCGTCGCCACCGCGCCGCTGTCGAGGTGCTCCGAGACGACGGCGTCGTAGTCGAGGCGGTAGACGGCGTCGGCGCTGACGACGACCAGCGCGTCGGGTCGCAGCTCGCGGACGAGCCCCGCCTGGCGCCAGACGGCGTCAGCGGTGCCCTCGTGCCAGCCCTCCTTGCCGGCGCCGAGGTGCGGGTGCAGCACCATCAGGCCACCGCGCGTGCGGTCGAGGTCCCACGGCCGGCCGTTGGACAGGTGGTCGGCCAGCGACGCGGGGTTGTGCTGCTCGACGAGCCAGACGTGCTCGAGCCCGGCGTGCAGCGCGTTGGACAGCGGGACGTCGACCAGCCGGTAGTGGCCGGCGTAGGGGACCGCAGGCTTGGCGCGGCGCTCGGTGAGCAGCTCGAGCCGGCCGCCGGCGCCGCCGGCGAGCACGAGGAGCAGGGGGCGGGGTCTCACCGGCGCCCTGTTCCCTGCCGATCTGCGTTCGAAGCGCGAGGATCCGCGGCCTGCTCCGTTGGAGGAGGTGGACGGGTCGCCCTGCGCCCGTCCAGCCGCGGCCCGCTCCTCCCTGCTGGGTGGGAGGAGCGGGCTCGCGCGCCTGGCTTCCGCTGCAGCCCGAGGTGAGCCACGATGCCAGCGTGCTGGCCGGTTCCTGGACGCGCTGGGTCGCCCTTGCTGGTGCTGCCGCGGTGTCGGCCGTCGTCACCGCAGTGGTCGTCGTCGCCGACGTGGCGGTGGTGACCGACGCCAGTGCCGCGCACGTCGCTCTCGACAGCGTGGCCGCGACCATCGGTCTCCTGCTCGCCTTCCTCGTGTACGGGCGCTTCCGGCAGAGCCACTCGTCGCGGGACCTCCTGCTGTGCGCGGCGCTGCTGGTGCTGGGCGGCAGCAACGCGCTCCTGTCCGTGCTCCCGGTCGTCGCCGGCGAGCCGACCGGCCAGTCGACAGCCGCGGCGTTCGCCGGCGTGTGCGCCGCCGGGCTGTTCGCGGCCGCCGTGTGGCTGCGCCCGGCGGTCGTCGACGAGGCGCAGCGCAGCCTGGCCCCCTACCGGTTGGCGCTGCTGCTGGTCACCGCGCTGGGGGTCTCCTACGGGGCCGGCATCCTGCTGGAGCGCGACGGGCTGGCGTCCGCTGACACGTTCGGAGCCACGAACGACGGCTTCCTCAGCGCTGCCCAGGTCGTGGCGGCATCGGCCTTCCTCCTCGCCGCCGTCGGCTGGTGCCGGCCGGCCGTCCGCGGGGACAGCATCGCCGGGTCGCTGGCGGTCGCTGCCGTCTTCGGAGGCGCGTCCCGCATCGGCTTCGCCATCGCGTCGTCCACCGACTCGGCGTTGGTGACGGCGGCGACCGTGCTCCGCATGGCGTTCTACCTGACGCTCGTCGCGTCGTCCGTCGTCGAGATCCGCGGGTACTGGCAGAAGGTGGCCGAGGTCGCGGCGCTCGAGGAGCGGCGGCGCATCGCTCGCGACCTCCACGACGGCCTCGCGCAGGAGCTCGCCTTCACCGCCACCCAGGCGCGCGCTCTCGCCGACCGGAGCGAGCACCCCACACGCGCGCGACTGGTCGCAGCCGCTGCAGAGCGCGCGCTCGACGAGTCACGGCGCGCGATCGCAGCGCTGACCCGTCCCCTCGACGAGCCGCTCGAGGTCTCCGTCGCTCAGTGCGCCGAGGAGGTCTGCGACCGGTTCGGCGCGGCGCTCGTGCTCGACGTGCAACCGGACGTCGCCGCGTCCGCCGACACCCGCGAGGCGCTGCTGCGCATCCTGCGCGAGGCCGTGTCCAACGCCGTGCGCCACGGCCGTGCGACGTCGGTGACGGTGCACCTGAGCGGCCCGGCGCCGGTACGGCTGTGCGTCGAGGACGACGGCGCCGGCTTCGACCCCTCCGACTTGCGTCACCTGTCCGGCCGGTTCGGCCTGATCTCGATGCGAGAGCGTGCCGAGGGGCTCGGCGGTACGTTCAGCCTCGCCAGTCGTTCCCCCGGTGGGACGAGGGTGGAGGTGGTCCTGCCGTGACGGTGAGCGTTGTCGTGGCCGACGACCACGCCCCTACGCGGCTCGGCGTCCGGCTCGCCCTGGAAGAGGACGGTTTCGTCGTCCTCGCCGAGGCGGCCACCGGACCGGGCGCGGTCACCGCGGTGATGGAGCACCGGCCGGACGTCGTCCTGCTCGACGTGCACATGCCGGGGAGCGGCATCGCTGCGGCGCGCACCATCATCCGCGAGCTGCCGGGTGCCGCCGTCGTCATGCTCACCGTGTCGCGAGACGACGAGGACCTGTTCCAGGCGCTGCGGGCCGGTGCGCGCGGCTACCTGCTGAAGGACATCGACCCCGCTCGGCTCCCTCACGCGCTGCGGGGGGTGCTCGACGGAGAGGCCGCTCTGCCGCGCGGCCTGGTGGCCAAGCTGGTCGAGGAGTTCCAGGGTCGGGAGCGGGCCCCCCTGCGAGGAACCGGCGCCACGGCGTCGCTGACGAGCCGGGAGTGGCAGGTGCTCGACCTCCTGCGCCAGGGCCTCGACACCGCGGGAATCGCCGCCCGGCTGTTCGTGTCGCAGGGCACCGTGCGCACGCACGTGTCGGCCGTGCTCCGCAAGCTGGGCGTCGACAGCCGCGAGGAGGCTGTCCGCGTGCTCGAGCCGCAGACCGACTGACTACTTCACCCGGGTGTCCGGGCGTCGAGAAATCTCAACGCCGCATGGCCCGATCGGGCACTGCCCTGGCCGGGCGCGCGGCGACACGATCATCCTGCGCCGGGCGTGCGTTCTGACAACGCGCCTCGGAGCCGCCGGCTGGCCCATGCGCACTGCACTCCCATGGCCCATCCGGAGGACGTCGAAGACCTTCGCCAGGTGCGCCAGCACCTGCGACCTGAGCAGGATCCGAGGGCGGAGCGCACCCGTGCGCGCCTCCCGGGGGGTAGGGAAGATGTCACGTCCACCGACGGCTGGCCGTCCGATCCTGCTGCGCCAGGGAGGTCGTCGGCGCCGCCTGCTGGCAGTGCTGTCGGCGTTCACCCTCGCAGCCAGCGTGGCGGCGGTCTTCGTGCCGCTGTCGACGGCCAACGCCGCCGACCCGACCTACGGCGGGTTCAGCATCGACGGCGTCGTGCCCGACGCCGGCTTCACCGCCTATCCCGACCCGTTCGGGGCGGCCGACGAGCTCGGTCCGGAGAACGGATCGCCGCAGCAGCTGGTGAAGATCCACACGGCGCCCAAGCCGATGCTCGCAGAGACCAACCCCAACGACCAGACCGACCTGAAGAACGTGTGGCTTGAGACTGCCACCCAGACCGACGGCACCTGGCTGTACTTCGCGTGGGAGCGCCTGCTCAACAACGGCAGCGGCGTGATCATGTTCGAGTTCCAGAAGGCTGCGAGGCCGGTCGCCTGCGCCTACGACACCGCCACCGAAGCCGAGCTGATCGAGAACTGCAACCCGTGGGAGAACCGGCAGGCCGGCGACTTCATCATCGTCTGGGACTGGTCCGGCTCGTCCACGACCATCGTCAAGCGCACCTTCGAGACAAAGTCGGACGGCAGCCTCGTGCTCGGCGACGACGTGGTCCTCAGCGACACCGCCGCCAAGGCGAGGTACAGCCCGGACCTCTTCCGGGGCGAGGCGGCCGTCAACCTCAGCGCCACGGTGTTCCCGCCGAGTCCCACCTCGTGCCTGACCATCGCCAACGTCCTGCCGTTCACGGGCACCGGCAACAGCCCGACCGCGGACCTCAAGGACATGGTCCTCAACGCCTTCGAGGGCACCCACATCTCCAACTGCGGCTCGGTCGAGGTCACGAAGGAGGCGAACGCAGAGGGCAGCTTCGAGGTGACGCTCGACCGCACGAGCGGCGCCGACATCAACTACGACGACGAGACGTCCGCCTCGCTGACGCTGGCGACCGACGAGACCGACTCCTTCGTCGACATCATCCCGGGCACCGACTTCCGGCTGGCCGAGACCGCGCAGCCGGGGTGGGAGCTCGTCTCGATCGTCTGTGACGGACAAGACGTGACAGCTGGCGAGGCCTTCTCGGTGACAGCCGGCGAGGTCACCGAGTGCACGGTGACGAACTTCGAGGCGCAGCCGTCCATCGCGGTGGACAAGTCGGCCGACCCGGACAGCGAGCTGCTGCTCGACGACGATGTGCTGTACACCGTCACGGTCGAGAACACGGGCAACGTCGACCTCACCGACGTCACCGTGACCGACCCGCTGTGCACCCCGGTGTACGTCTCGGGTGACGACGGCGACGACGTCCTGCAGGTCGACGAGACGTGGACCTACGAGTGCACGTACGAGATCAGCCAGGACGACGTGGACGCCGGCTCGGTGAGCAACACCGCGGACGGCTCGGCGTACTACGGCGACACCGAGGTCACCGACGACGGCACGGCTGTGGTGACCACGCTGCAGGAGCCGTCGATCGCAGTCGACAAGACGGCCGACCCGGACGCCGACCTGGTCGTCGGTGACGACGTGCTGTACACGGTGACGGTGGAGAACGACGGCAACGTCACGCTGTCCGACGTCACGGTCACGGATCCGCTGTGCACCCCGGTGTACCTGTCGGGTGACGACGGCGACGAGCTGCTGCAGGTCGACGAGGTGTGGACCTACACCTGCACCTACGCCATCACGCAGGCCGATGTCGACGCCGGCTCGGTGACGAACACGGCCGACGGCTCGGCGTTCTTCGGTGACACGGAGGTGACCGACGACGGGACTGCCGTGGTCACGACGCTGCAGAACCCGGCCATCGCCGTCGACAAGACCGCCAGCCCGGACGAGGACCTCGAGCTGGACGACGCGGTCCTCTACACGGTGACGGTGGAGAACTCCGGGGACGTCACGCTCTCCGACGTGACGGTGACGGACCCGCTGTGCACCCCGGTGTACCTGTCGGGTGACGACGGCGACGAGCTGCTGCAGGTCGACGAGGTGTGGACCTACACCTGCACCTACGCGATCACGCAGGCCGACGTCGACGCCGGCTCGGTGAGCAACACAGCCGACGGCTTGGCGTTCTTCGGTGACACCGAGGTCACCGACGACGGCACTGCCGTGGTGACCACGTTGCAGGACCCGTCGATCGCGGTGGACAAGTCGGCCGACCCGAGCAGCGGCCTGGCGCTGGGAGACCCGGTCGTCTACACGGTGACGGTGGAGAACGACGGCAACGTGACGCTCTCCGACGTGACGGTGACCGACCCGCTGTGCACGCCGGTGTACGTCTCGGGTGACGACGGCGACGAGCTGCTGCAGGTCGACGAGGTGTGGACCTACGAGTGCACCTACGAGATCACCCAGGCCGACGTGGACGCCGGCTCGGTGACGAACACGGCCGACGGCTCGGCGTTCTTCGGTGACACCGAGGTGACCGACGACGGGACCGCCGTGGTGACGATCCCGCAGGGGCCGTCGATCCTGGTGGACAAGTCGGCCGAGCCGACAAGCGGCCTGGCGCTGGGCGACGAGGTCGTCTACACCGTGACGGTCGACAACGACGGCAACGTGACGCTGTCGGACGTGACGGTGACCGATCCGCTGTGCACGCCGGTGTACCTGTCGGGTGACGACGGCGACGAGTTGCTGCAGGTCGACGAGGTGTGGACCTACACCTGCACCTACGTCATCACGCAGGTCGACGTGGACGCCGGGTCCGTCGTCAACACCGCGGACGGCTCGGCGTTCTTCGGTGACACCGAGGTGACCGACGACGGCACCGCCGTGGTCACGACCCTGCAGAACCCGGCCATCTCCGTCGACAAGACCGCCAGCCCGGACGGGGACCTCGAGCTGGACGACGCGGTCCTCTACACGGTGACGGTGGAGAACTCCGGGGACGTCACGCTGTCCGACGTCACGGTGACGGATCCGCTGTGCACCCCGGTGTACCTGTCGGGTGACGACGGCGACGAGCTGCTGCAGGTCGGCGAGGTGTGGACCTACACCTGCACCTACGCGATCACGCAGGCCGATGTCGACGCCGGCTCGGTGACGAACACGGCCGACGGCTCGGCGTTCTTCGGTGACACCGAGGTGACCGACGACGGCACTGCGGTCGTGACCACGCTGCAGGACCCGTCGATCGCGGTGGACAAGTCGGCCAGCCCGGACGAGAACCTCGAGCTCG
>JBKHYE010000074.1:0-26850 GCA_046565705.1 Actinomycetes bacterium | reverse complement strand
ACCGCCGAAGACACCGCCGAAGACACCGCCGAAGACACCGCCGAAGACACTGACGACGACGAGGCGGCGGCAGGCGACACCGTCAGCCAGGAGCCGGGCGACGAGCCGGGCGACGAGCCGTCCGACGAGGCGGCAGAGCCGGTGGAGCGGTCCGACGAGCCGGACGAGCCGGACGCCTCCGCCGGTGCCGCAGCGGTCGACGACGACGCAGCGGCCGACGAGGCAGCCGTCGTCGACGACGAGGGCGACGTCGAGGACGAGCCCGTAGACGAGGACGACGGCTACGACGAGTCGCCGTCGGAGCGCACCGGCGCGCTCGCCCTGCGCTCCGGCCTGCGCGGCCTCGGCCTCGAGGTCGACGACCCCGACCTCGGCGGAGACGACGACGAGGTCCCGACCGGCCGGCCCGCGCCGTCCGCCCGGCCGCGGGCGTCCGACGCCGACGACGACGAGCCTCCCACCACCCCGGTGCGCACCGCGCCGCCGGTCCGCCCGCGGCCGGAGGTCCAGCAGCGCTTCGCCGCGGCGGCGAACTCCTTCACCGCCCGCCGGGAGCACAGCGACGAGGACGACGACGAGGACGATGGCGGTGACGACGCGCCGCGCCGTCGTCCGTGGTGGCGCCCGGGCGGCTGACGCCGCACGCACGCCCGCAGACGCAGGAGGGCCGCACCCCGGTGGGGTGCGGCCCTCGTGCGTGCTGAGGCGGCCTACTTCTTGAAGACGTCCTTGATCTTCTCGCCGGCCTGCTTGAGGTTGCCCTTGGTCTGGTCGGCCTGGCCCTCGGCCTGCCACTGCTCGTTGCCGGTGGCCTTGCCCAGGGCTTCCTTGCCCTTGCCGCCCAGCTCCTGCGCCTTGTTGTCGAACTTCTCGTCGGCGCCCATGGTGCCTCCTCGTCTCGGGTGCGAACTGCCCGGAGTCCTACCCCGTCGGGCTCCCGGATCACGGACGTGCCGATCGCGTCACACCGGCGCCGCGGAATCACGCCCGGCCTGGCACGCTTGGAGACAGACGAGGACGCGCCGGTCCTGATCCGTGCCGTCGTGCCCGCAGACCCGAGGAGAGCCCGTGCCGCTGCCGCCGCTGGTGGAGCCCGCCGCCGACCTGTCGCGCACCGAGGTCATGCGCTACAGCCGCCACCTGATCATCCCGGAGGTGGCGACGGCCGGGCAGAAGCGACTCAAGAACGCCAAGGTCCTGGCCGTGGGCGCCGGCGGCCTCGGCTCGCCGACCCTGATGTACCTGGCCGCGGCCGGCGTCGGCACGCTCGGCATCGTCGACTTCGACGTCGTCGACGAGAGCAACCTGCAGCGCCAGGTCATCCACGGCCAGAGCGACATCGGCACGCCCAAGGCGCAGAGCGCCGCCCGCACGATCGCCGAGATCAACCCGCTGGTCGAGGTCGTCCTGCACGAGGAGCGGCTCGACACCTCGAACGTCATGGACGTCTTCGCCCAGTACGACCTCATCGTCGACGGCACCGACAACTTCGCGACCCGGTACATGGTCAACGACGCCGCGTACTTCCTCGGCAAGCCGTACGTGTGGGGGTCGATCTACCGCTTCGACGGGCAGGCGTCGGTGTTCTGGCCGACCGGCAGCGAGACCGCGCCCTGCTACCGCTGCCTCTACCCCGAGCCGCCGCCGCCCGGCATGGTCCCGAGCTGCGCCGAGGGCGGGGTGCTCGGCGTGCTCTGCGCGACCATCGGCTCGATCCAGACGACCGAGGCGATCAAGGTGCTGACCGGCATCGGTGAGCCGCTGGTCGGCTCGCTCATGGTCTACGACGCCCTCGAGATGGAGTACCGCAAGATCAAGGTCCGCAAGGACCCGGAGTGCCCGCTGTGCGGCAAGAGCCCGACCATCACCGGGCTCGTCGACTACGAGGCCTTCTGCGGCACCGTCTCCGAGGCCGCGCAGGAGGCGGCCGCCGGCTCGACGATCCTGGCCACCGAGCTCAGGGACAAGCTCGACCGAGGCGACGACGTCTTCCTGCTCGACGTCCGCGAGCCGGCCGAGCACGAGATCGTCAGCATCCCGGGCAACGTGCTCATGCCGAAGGGCGAGATCCTCAACGGCTCGGCGCTGTCGCAGCTGCCGCAGGACAAGGAGATCGTCGTCTACTGCAAGAGCGGCGTCCGCTCCGCGGAGGTGCTCGCGGCGCTCAAGCAGGCGGGGCTCAAGAACTCGGTGCACGTGCAGGGCGGCGTCATCGCCTGGGCGAACCAGGTCGACCCGAGCCTGCCGACGTACTAGCCCGACCGCACGCCGGGCAGCGCCCCGCCCGGCAGCCGGGGCACGATGGGCACGTGCTGTGCCGGTCCGCCGCCCTCGCGCTGGCGGCCGCGGCGCTCGTCGGCTGCGCCGGCACGTCGTCGTTCGAGCAGTGCGTGCAGCACTCGGTCGGGGAGGGCGTCGAGCGCGACCGCGCCGAGGCTGCCTGCGAGGACGCCGTCGGCCGCGAGTGACCGCTAGACCGGCGGCGGCAGCACGTCGTCGAACGCCGACGGCAGGTTGCCGTGGTTCACGACGCGACCGGACAGGATGCCGCCCACCGACCGGAACGGCTGGCCGATGTGCATCCCGCTGCCGTCGATCGTGTACTGGCGGATCTCGTGGTCGTGCGACGACCCGCGCATCTTCAGCACGGTGAGACCGCGGTTCACCGAGCCGAACATCTCGACGTAGCGCAGCAGGATGATGGCGTCGGTCAGCGTGCTGATGTGGCCCTCGGTGATCGACGTGCCGCCGAGCAGGGTCGGCGTCGCCGCCGTCAGCAGCGTCGTCACGCGCTCCTGCTTCACGTACGACGTCAGGCCGATGATGAACTCGCGGTACCCGGCTCCCGACGACACCCGCTCGAGCGCCGACAGGCTGTCGATCGCGACGCGGGTCGGGCGGAAGCCGTCGATGACCTCGCGGATCTCGACCAGGTGGTCGTCCAGCGAGGCGACCTCCGGGTACAGCGCCACGACCTTGAGCAGGCCGTCGCGCTCGTACCGCTCGAAGTCGTGGCCCCAGCCTGCGGCGTTGCGGAAGATCTGGTCGGGGCTCTCCTCGTAGGCCAGCAGCAGCACGCGCTCACCCGCCGACGCGCCACCGGCGAGGAACTCCGTTGCCAGCAGCGTCTTGCCGGTGCCCGTGGCGCCGGAGACCAGGGTGATGGAGTCGCGGAAGAAGCCGCCGTGGCAGAGCTCGTCGACGCCCGGGTTGCCCGAGCTGACGCGCACGTCGGACGACCCCGACGACAGCAGCACCCCGGACATCGGCAGCACGACGACGCCCATGCCGGGCAGCACCGTGAACGGGTAGTCGCCCTTGCGGTGCATCGAGCCGCGCATCTTCAGCACCTCGACGGTGCGGCGGCGCGCCTTCTCCTCGCGGATGTTGCGGAGCAGCACGACGCTGTCGGCGACGAACTCCTCGATGCCGTGGCGCGACAGGGTCGTGCCCGGGTCGCCCTGCGTCTCGACGGTCAGGATGGTCGTGAGCCCCATGCCGCGCAGGTCGGCGATGAGCGCGCGCAGGTGCTGCCGCGCGACCCCCTGGTCGTCGAGGCTGAGCACCGAGTTCAGCGAGTCGACCACGACGCGCTCGGCCCCGGTGCGGTCGACGGCGTGGCCGATCTGCGCCGACAGCACCGACAGGCCGAAGTCGTGAACCGTGCCGTCGTCGCGCATGAGCGGGCTGGCGTCGACGAAGGCCCAGTCGCCCGCCTTCTCCCACTCCTCGACCGCCCAGCCGAGGGTCGTGAAGTTCGCGCGGAGGTCGTCGGCCGGCTCCTCGAGCGTGACGAAGACGCCGGGCTGCCCGCGCTGGACGCCCTCGGCGAGGAACTGCGCGGCGAACACGGTCTTCGCGCTGCCGGCCTGGCCGGCGAGCACGGTGGCGCGGCGGCGCGGTAGGCCGCCCATGGTCACGTGGTCGAAGCCCGGGATGCCGGTCTCGACCTTGGGGACCGAGAGCAGGCTGCCCTTGCCGAAGACGTCGGCCGTGCCGTGCACCATCGCGTCGGCGGCGCGCGCGTTGCGCACCGCCGAGCCGGTGCGCAGCTCGCCGTCCCCGTCCTGTTCGCTCATCCCGTCCCCCCTCGGACCGACCTGCTCGCGCCGGTCAGCTGTCCGCCCGCCGTACCCGGAACCATGCCGTCTTGCCGTCCGACCTGCCGTCCTCGGTGTGCTGCTGCACCGCGCACGCGTCGGACAGCGCGCGCACGAGGTCGAGGCCGCGGCCCCCGTCGCGGTCGCTGTACGGCTGCTGCGCCGGGCGCGCGAGGTCGAGGTCGTGCACGGTGACGAGCACGCTCTTCCGGCTGATCGTGACGCCGAGCTCGATGGGGGTGCGCGCGTGGATGACCGCGTTCGTGACGAGCTCGCTGGTCATGAGCAGCGTCGACTCGACGACCTCGTCGTCGAGCCGTTCCGGCAGCCGCTCGCGGACGAAGCGGCGGGCCGACGACACCAGCCGCGGCACCGGCTGCAGGTGCATGTGGTCGCTGCGCTCGACCACGTCGCCGGCCGGCAGCGCCGCCGGCAGCACGCGCTGGCAGCTCATGCGCGGCTGCCTCCTCGGGGTCATGGAGCGAAGGCAGAACTGTAGGTCCTGCCAGTCGACGGCGTGCGGACTCGGAGCACACTCGTCGGGTGGCAGCTTCGACGAGTCGTAGGAAGCGACCCGCGACGGCGTCGGCCGGGGTCGGTGTGCGACCCGGCAGCACCGGCGCGGGACCGACCGAGTACGCCCGCGAGGTGCTCGACATCGTCGACCGCATCCCGCCCGGCAAGGTCATGAGCTACGGCGAGGTGGCCGAGCTGCACGGCCGCGGGTCGGCGCGGACGGTGGGCGCGGTGATGAGCGACCACGGCCGCGAGGTGCCGTGGCACCGGGTGGTCCAGGCGTCGGGCCGGCCGGCCGAGCCGTACGTCGACAAGGCGCTCGCCCTGCTCCGCGCGGAGGGCTGCCCCGTCGCGGGTGAGCGCGTCGTGATGGCCTCGGCGCGCTGGGACGGCCGCTGACCGGACACGCCCGCGCGCCCGCCGTCGCGTGTCGGTGGTCCGTGCTGGGATCGACGGCGTGACCGCCCCGACGCTGCTGCGCACGACGCCGCACCGGTCCGCCCCGCCTCAGCTCGACGCCGCGCAGCGCGCGGTGGTCGAGCACCCCGGCGGTCCCCTGCTGGTGCTCGCCGGCCCCGGCACCGGCAAGACGACGACGCTCGTCGAGACGGCGGTGCACCGGGTGGTCGAGCGCGGGCTCTCGCCGGAGCAGGTGCTGGTCCTGACGTTCAGCCGCAAGGCTGCCGGCGAGCTGCGCGACCGCGTCACCGCCCGGCTCGGCCGCACCACCCGCGGCGCGCTCGCCATGACCTTCCACTCCTACGCCTTCGCGTTGCTGCGCCGCGAGCTGGGCCGCGGGGTCCGGCTGCTGTCGGGGCCGGAGCACGACCTCGAGGTCGCGCGGCTGCTCGAGGGCGAGCTGGCGGACGGCGCGCCGCGGTGGCCGGCCGAGCTGCGCGCCGCCGTCGGGCTGCGTGGGTTCCGGCAGGAGCTTCGCGACCTGCTGCTGCGGGCCCAGGAGCGGGGCGTCGGCCCCGAGCGGCTGGTCGCGCTCGGGCACGCCCGCGGTCGACCCGAGTGGGTCGCGGCCGGTGCCTTCCTCGCCGACTACGAGGCGCGCTTCGACCTCGAGCCGGGTGCCGACGTCCTCGACTACGCCGTGTTGGTGCGCACCGCCGCGGCGCTGCTCGAGGAGGACGACGACCTGCGCGACCGCGAGCGCGCCGCCCGGTCGCTCGTGCTGGTCGACGAGTTCCAGGACACCGACCCGGCGCAGGTCCGGCTGCTGCAGGCGCTGGCCGGCGGCGGGCGCGACCTCGTCGCCGTCGGCGACCCGGACCAGAGCATCTACGGCTTCCGCGGCGCCGACGTCCGCGAGCTGATGCGGTTCCGCGACACCTTCCGCACGGCCGGTGGCGCGCCGGCTCCGGTGCTCGCCCTGTCGGTGAGCCGGCGCGCCGGTCCGGTGCTGCTCGCGGCCAGCCGGGCGGTCGCGCAGCGCCTGCCGGCGGGGTCACTGCCGCCGGGCTTCCGCGACCTCGTGCCGGCCGACGGCGTCGCCCCCGGCCGGGTCGACGTCCGCCTCGCGGCGACCGCCACGGCAGAGGCCGCCGTCGTCGCGGACGTGCTGCGCCGCGCCCACTTGCACGACGGCGTGCCGTGGTCCGACATGGCGGTGGTCGTCCGGTCGAGCGCGCGCTCGTCGGGCGTGCTGCGCCGCGGCCTGCTCAGCGCCGGCGTGCCGCTCGCCGTCCCGGGGGACGAGGTCCCGCTCGCGCAGGAGCCGGTCGTGCAGGGGCTGCTCGGCGCGCTCGAGGTGGCGCTGCGCCCGCAGGGCGTCGACGAGGCTGCCGCGCTCGCGCTGCTCACCGGGCCGCTCGTGCGCGCCGACGCGCTCGCCGTCCGCCGGCTCCGGCGCGCCCTGCGCGACCTCGACCACGCCGGCGGCGGGTCGGCGACGACCGCCGACCTGCTCGTCGAGGCGGTCACCGATCCGCGTGCGGTGCTGCTGCTCCCGCGACACGTCCGCGGTCCGCTCGACGTCGCGCACCGGGTGCTCGACGCCGTCCGCGACGCCGCGTCGTCCGGCACGGCGGAGGACGCGCTGTGGGCCGCGTGGTCCGCGTCGCGCCTGGGCGACCGGCTCGAGCGGCTCAGCGCCCGTGGCGGTCCGCACGGCGCCGCGGCCGACCGCGCGCTGGATGCCGTCATCGCCCTGCTCGACGCCGCCGCTCGGTACGTCGACCGGCTGCCCGGGGCCTCGGCGCTCGGCTTCGCCGACGACGTCGCAGCGCAGGAGGTGCCGGCCGACACCCTCGCGCAGAAGGCGGTGTCGGGTGACGCCGTCCGGCTGCTGACCGCGCACGCCAGCAAGGGCCTGCAGTGGCGGGTGGTCGTCGTCGCGGGTGTGCAGGAGGGCGTGTGGCCGGACCTGCGCGTGCGCGGGTCGCTGCTCGGTGCCGACGAGCTCAGCGAGGTCGCCGGCGGTCGTGGCGGCGCACCGGCCGACCCCGCCGCGCGTCGCGCCGAGCTGCTCGCCGAGGCGCGCCGGCTGTTCTACGTCGCCGTGACCCGTGCGTCCGAGCGGCTGGTCGTCACCGCGGTGAGCGCCGACGGCGCGGGCGCGGGCCAGGACCGGCCGAGCCGCTTCCTCGAGGAGCTCGGGCTCGACGAGGCCGAGCTGACGGCGCGGCCGGCGCCGGTGCGTCCGCTCACGACGGCGGCTCTCGTCGCCGAGCTGCGCCGGGTGGCCGCGGGCTCCGACGACCCCGCGCTGCGCGAGGCCGCGTCCCGCCGCCTCGCCGCGCTGGCCGGTGCCGAGACAGGGCTCGACGTGCCGTCGACGCCGCTCGCCGACCCCGACCGGTGGTGGGGGCTCGCGCCGCTGACCGACGACGCCCCCGTCGTCGGGCCGGGGGAGACGGTGCGCGTCTCGCCGTCGAAGGTCGAGTCGTTCGACACCTGCGCGCTGCGCTGGTTCCTCACCAGCGCCGTCGGCGTCGACAGCGGCAGCGGCCCGGCGCAGGTGCTGGGCAGCCTCGTCCACGCACTGGCCGAGCTGGCGAGTGGGCCGGACGCGCTGGACCGCGACGCGCTGCGCGCCCGGCTCGACGACGTGCTGCCGAGCCTCGACCTCGGCGCGCCCTGGGCCGTGGTCCGCCGGCGGCAGGAGGCGCTCGACGCGCTCGACCGGTTCGTGCGGTGGGCGGCCGACAACCCCCGGCAGCTGGTCGGCACGGAGCTCGGCCTGGCCGTGCCGTTCGGCGAGAACGCCGTGCTGACAGGAAGAGTCGACCGGCTGGAGGTCGACGAGCAGGGGCGCGCCGTCGTCGTCGACCTCAAGACCGGCACGAGCAAGCCGAAGCCGGCCGAGGTCGAGCGGCACCCGCAGCTCGGTGTGTACCAGCTCGCCGTCGAGCTCGGCGCCTTCGCCGACCGCGGGCTCACCTCCCCGGGCGGTGCGGCGCTGCTGCAGCTGCGCGCCACCAAGAGCGCCGGCGAGCAGCTGCAGCCGGCGTTGTCCGACGACGCCGACCCCGGCTGGGCCCGTGAGCTGGTCGGGCGCGTCGTCGAGGGCATGGGCGGCTCGTCGTTCGACGCGACCGCCGGGGACCTGTGCGGCCGATGCGACGTGCGGTCGAGCTGCCCGGCCTGGCCGGAGGGCCAGGGGGTGGTCCGGTGACCGCGCTGCCGGTGGCGACGGCCTTCGGCCTCGCCGAGCTGCAGCACGTGCTGCGCTCGCCGGTCAGCGACGAGCAGGCCGCGGTCGTGACCGCGCCGCTGGAGCCGCGCGTCGTCGTCGCCGGTGCCGGCAGCGGCAAGACGGCCACGATGGTCGCGCGGGTCGTGTGGCTGGTGGCGCGCGGGCTCGTGCCTCCCGACGGCGTGCTCGGGCTGACGTTCACGACCAAGGCGGCCGACGAGCTCGCCGTACGGGTGCGCACCGCGCTGCGCCGGCTCGCCGCGGCCGGGCACCTCCCGCGCGAGCAGGCCGACCTCGAGCCGACCGTGTCGACCTACCACGCCTACGCCGCGCGCCTGGTCCGCGACCACGGGCTGCGCGCCGGCGTCGAGCCGGGTGCGCGGCTCGTCACGCCGGCCACGAGCTGGCAGCTGGCCGCCCGTGCCGTCGCCGGCTACGACGGCCCGATGGACGCCGTCACGTGGACGGAGGCCAACGTCGTCTCGGCCGTGCTGCACCTCGCCGGGGAGCTGTCCGAGCACCTCGTGGAGGCTGCCGACGTCGTGCGCGTCGGCGAGGAGCTGCAGCGGTCGGCCGAGGCCGTCGAGACGCTGCTCGACGGCGGCCGCAAGGCGCTGGCGTGCCAGCGCACCCGCGAGCAGCTGCTGCCGCTGGTCGAGCGGTACGCGCAGGCCAAGCGCGACCGGTCGCTGCTCGACTTCGGCGACGTCGTCGCGCTGGCCGCGCGGCTGGCCCGCGACGCACCGGCCGTCGGCGAGGCCGAGCGCGCGGCGTTCCCGCTGGTGCTGCTCGACGAGTACCAGGACACCGGTGCGGCACAGGAGCTGCTGCTGTCGGCGCTGTTCGCCGGCAGCGCCGTCACCGCCGTCGGCGACCCGTGCCAGAGCATCTACGGCTGGCGCGGTGCGAGTGCTGGCACGCTGCGCCGCTTCCCGTCGCGGTTCGGTGCGCGGGTCGCCGAACCGCTCACGCTGTCGACCACGTACCGCAACGGCGGGCGGGTGCTGCGGCTCGCGAACGCCGTCAGCACGAACCTGCGGTCGCAGGGCGTGCGCGTGCCGGCGCTGTCCGCGGCGCCGGGTCGTGAGGACGACGGGCGCGTGCGCTGCGCGCTGCTGACCGACATCGACGCCGAGGCCGAGTGGGTGGCAGAGCAGGTGGTGCGCGAGGTACGCGCGCTGCCGCCGCGCGACGACGGCCGGCTGTGGTCGCAGGCGGCGGTGCTGTGCCGTAAGCGCACGCTTTTCCCCCGGCTGCGTGCGGCGTTCGAGCGGCGCGGCGTGCCGGTCGAGGTGGTCGGGCTCGGCGGGTTGCTCGACGTGCCGGAGGTCGCCGACCTGGTGGCGACGCTGCAGGTGCTCGACGACCCGACGGCCGACGCCGCCCTGTTGCGGCTGCTCACCGGGCCGCGGTGGCGGATCGGCCCGCGCGACCTCGTTGCCCTCGGCCGGCAGGCGCGGGCGCTGGCCCGCGGCCCGGGCGAGCAGCCCGACGACCCGGTGGCGCGCGTCGTGCTCGGCGTCGACGAGGCGCGCGCCGGCTCGCTCGTCGACGCCCTCGACGACCTGCCGGCTGCTGGCCTGTCCGACGAGGGACGGCGCCGGCTGACGGCGCTGCGCGACGAGCTTCGGTCGCTGCGCGCGCGGCTCGACCAGCCGCTGCCCGACCTCGTCGCCGACGTCGAGCGCACCCTCGGCCTCGACGTCGAGGTGGCGGTGCGCACGGGTGTCGCCGACCCGCTGGCGGCCCGCGCCGATCTCGACGCGTTCGCCGACGCCGCAGCGTCTTTCGCCGGGGCCGCTTCTGGCATGACAGCGCAGGACGGCGTGGGGGAGGCGGTGCTGTCGGCGTTCCTGGCGCACCTGGTCGCGGTGCGCGAGGAGGAGAACGGGCTGGATCTCGGCACCAGCAGCGGCGCCGACACCGTGCAGCTGCTCACCGTGCACGCGGCCAAGGGGCTCGAGTGGTCGGTCGTCGCCGTCCCCGGTCTTGCCCGCAGCGCCGGTCGGGGGAGCGCCGTCTTCCCGGCCAAGCCGAAGGAGTCGACCGCGTGGACGACCAACCCTCGGCTGCTGCCGTTCCCGTTGCGTGGGGATGCCGCGGAGCTGCCCCGGCTGGCCGGGCTGGCGAAGGAGCAGCTGGCGTCGTTCGCTGCCGAGAACGCCGCGCGTGACGCGCGCGAGGAGCGGCGGCTGTTCTACGTCGCGTGCACGCGGGCCGAGAAGGTGCTGCTGTGCAGCGGTTTCCACTGGGGCGAGGGGGCGTCGCCGGTCGGGCCGTCGGAGTTCCTGCTCGAGGCGCGCGCCGCGTGCGAGAGCGGCGCGGGCGACGTCGTCGAGTGGGTGGAGGTGCCGCCGGAGGAGAACTCGGTGACCGCCGCCGACCGTGTGGTGGCGTGGCCGTCCGCCGCGCCGCCGGCGGGTCAGCGGGTGCAGGCGACGGCCGACCGGGTGCGTGCGCTGGTGGCCTCCGGCGTGCCCGCTGCTGACCCGCCGCTCTCGCCGTCGGCCGCCCGCGTCGTCGCGGCGTGGGACGACGACCTGCACCGGCTGGCCGACGAGCAGCGCCGTGCGGCGGCTCGCCGCAGCACCGCGGTGCTGCCGTCGACGCTGTCGGTGAGCGCTCTCGTGGAGCTGCGGCGCGACCCTGCGGCGCTGGCACGGTCGATCGTGCGGCCGGTGCCGCGCCGGCCGTCGCCGTCCGCCCGCCGCGGCACGGCCTTTCACACCTGGCTCGAGCACGACGTCTACCGCGCGCCGCAGCTGCTCGACGAGAGCGACCTGCCCGGTGCCGCCGACGAGACCGCTCCGTCCGCGCCCGACCTCGCCGACCTGCAGGAGGCCTTCCGCGCGAGCGCGTGGTGGGGCCGCACGCCGGTCGAGATCGAGGTGCCGTTCGAGACCGACGTCGAGGGCCTGCTCGTCCGCGGCCGCATCGACGCCGTGTTCCTCGACGACGACGGCACGTGGGACGTCGTCGACTGGAAGACCGGTCCGCCGCCGGCGGGGGCGGCCGCCGACGCCGCGGCGGTGCAGCTCGCGGCCTACCGACTGGCCTGGCACCGCCTCACCGGCGTGCCGCTCGAGAAGGTGCGCGCGGGTTTCCACCACGTGCGCGAGGGCGTCACGGTGCGGCCGGAGCAGCTGCCCGACGTCGCGGCGGTGGTGCGCGCCGTGCCGCTGTCAGGCGGTGACGGTCAGACGGGTGTCGGTCAGCCGGTGATGTAGTTGGTCAGCGCGGCGCGCTCCTGCTCGAGCTCCTCCATGCGCCGCTTGACGACGTCGCCGATGCTGACGATCCCGACGAGGGCGCCGTCGGACACGACCGGCACGTGCCGGATGCGCCGGTCGGTCATGACGCGCATCAGGTCGTCGATGCGCGCGTCGGGGCCGCAGGTGTGCACGTCCGTGGTGCAGATGGCCCGGACGTGCTCCTGCAGCACGCCGGCGCCGCGCTCGGCGATCGCGCGCACGACGTCGCGCTCGCTGACGATGCCCTCGACCGCGCGCCCGTCGCTGCTCACGACCGCGGCGCCGATGCCGTGCTCGGCGAGCACGCCGAGCAGCGCGCTCACGTCGGTCTCGGGCGCGACGGTGACCACGCCGTCGCCCTTGCCTCGCAGGACGTCGGTCAGCAGCATCGGACCTCCTCCTCCACCCGCACAGTGCGCGGCGCGAGCCGCTGGAGGGAGAGTGTCAGCCGGTTCCGCCGCTCGTCCAGCGTCGTCCCCGTGACGATCGTGCGTCCGTCCTGCAGCGCGCGCCCCCTCGCGCTCCCCCCTTCGGTGATCAACAGGAACGCCACGCCGATGGAGGCTGCGCGCTGTCGGCGTGGCATCCCTGTTGATCATCGCCGGAGGTGGACGAGCAGCGCGTTGATCATCGCCGGAGGTGGACGAGCAGCGCGCGGTGGTCCGACAGGGGCAGCACCGGCGTCTCGACCGCCTCGACCGGCGGGAGGTCGCCGGACGCGAGCACGTGGTCGAGCTGGATCTTCGGCTCCCACGACGGGTAGGTCGGCGTCCGGGCGAGGGAGCGCCAGCGGCTGAGCCAGCGCGGCAGCCCGCCGGGCATGTTGAGGTCGCCCAGTAGCACCCGCGGCGCCGGCAGCCGGGCGAGCGCCGCGACCAGCGTGCGCAGCTGCACGCCGTTCCAGACCGGTACGAACGACAGGTGCGTCGTCGCGACCGTCATCGGGCCCGCCGGGCCGTCGACGACGGCGGCGAGGCCGACGCGCGGCTCGTCGCGCAGCCAGATCACGTTGCGCGTCCCGGGCAGCATCACCGGCGAGCGCACCGGTGCGGCGGGCAGCCGGACGACGTGCCACTCGCGCACCGGCCAGCGCGACACCAGCCCGACGCCGTAGTGCGCGGCGTCGACGTCGTGCGTGTCGTCGTCGTGCGCGGCGCGCCAGTCGCCGCCGGGCGTGCCGACCAGCGCGGGCTGGAACCGGAAGTGCTGCGCGCCGCAGGCGTCGGCGACCTCCGCGGTCAGGTCCAGCCCGTGCGAGCGCGACTGCCCCCGGTCGACCTCCTGCAGCCCGACGACGTCGGCGTCGAGCGTCCGCACCGCCTCGTGCAGCCGGGCCACCTCGACCCGGCCGTCGGACAGCGACGTGCCGTTGAGGAGGTTGAACGTCGCCAGCCGCACCGGCCGCACCGTAGCCCCGCGCCGTCGTCCGCGCCCTCCGACCCGTTCCCGCCCGGAGGCCCCGATGACCGCCCGGAGCCCTCCCGACGGTTCCGCGGCCACCCGCAACCGCGCCGGCCCCTCCACCCCCCCGCCGCCGGAACCCTCCCCACGGTTTGGGAGCCGCCCGAAACCGTGGGGAGGGCTCCAGCGGCGGTGCTCGGTCAGGTGGGGTGGGCGGCGAGCGTGTCAGGCGGGGTGGGCGGCGAGGTAGTCGAGCAAGAGGGCGGCCAGGCGGTCCGCGGCCTCCTCGGGCACCCAGTGGCTGACGCCCTCGAGAACCTCGAACCGGTACGGCCCCTCGACGTGCGCTGCCGTGCGCTCGGCGCCCTCGCGGCCGAGCGCGACGTCGCCGTCGCTCCAGACGTGCATCGTCGGCGCGGTGATCGGGCCGAGGCCGTCGAGGTCGGCGCGCGACATCGCGGCGTACCAGTCGAGGCAGCGGCGCAGCACCTCCGGCGTGCCGAGCCGCTCGACGACGTGGTCGACGTCGACCTGCGGGATGCCGCCGAACGCCGAGCGCAGTGCGGCGGCGTCGTCGGCGAGCAGCACGTTCTCGTAGCCGGGCTTCGCGAAGTCGAGCATGTACAGCGAGCGCTGCTTCTGGTCGTCGCCTGCCCGCAGCGCCTCGCCGAACGCGCGGGGGTGCGGCACGGAGACGGTCGTCAGCGTGCGGACCCGCTCGGGGTGGCGACCGGCGAGCTGCCAGGCGACGGACGCCCCCCAGTCGTGGCCGACGACGTCGGCCCGTTCCGCGCCCAGCGCGTCGAGCATGCCGACGGCGTCGGCGACCAGCTCGACGGCGCGGTAGGCCTCGACGCCGTCCGGCCGGGCGCCGGGGGAGTAGCCGCGCTGGTCGGGAGCGACGACGCGGTAGCCGGCGTCGACGAGCGCCGGCCAGACCAGCCGCCACGACCACGACGTCTGCGGGAAGCCGTGCAGCAGCAGCAGGAGCCGGCCGTCGGACGGACCGACGGCGAGGGCGTCGAAGACGTGCGGTCCGACGGTCAGCTGCAGCGGTTCGGGCGTCGTCACGGGCCCCGACGCTAGGTCCTCCTGCGTTGCGTCCGTCTGGCAGCACACCCGTCACGCTGACGCCGCCGGACGCACGGGGGACAATGGGGCGCATGACGCTGCTCGACCAGACCGCCGCCCGCACCGGTCCCGACACGCACGACGTCGTCAACCAGGTGCCACCGCTGGTCGACCACGACGTCGCAGACGACGCTGCGCTGCTCGAAGGCGTGGAGCGCGAAGGGGCCGGGTGGTACCTCGACGACCTGCACCGCGTCGGACGCCGGGCCGGGTCGGCCGAGGCGCAGCAGTGGGGCGAGCAGGCCAACCGGTTCGAGCCGGAGCTGCGCACACACGACCGGTACGGCCACCGCATCGACGAGGTGGAGTTCCACCCGGCGTGGCACCGGCTGCTCGACGTCGCGGTGGCCGAGGGGCTCGCCGGCGCGCCGTGGGCGGACGACCGGCCCGGTGCGCACGTCGCGCGCGCCGCCGGCTTCTACACCTGGGGGCAGGTCGAGGCCGGCCACGGCTGCCCGGTGTCGATGACGTACGCCGTCGTGCCTGCGCTGCGCGCGAACGCCGAGCTGTCGGCCCAGTACGAGCCGCTGCTGACCTCGCGCGTCTACGACCCCGGTCTGCGCGCGCCGCTCGGCAAGCGCGGCCTGCTCGCCGGCATGGGGATGACTGAGAAGCAGGGCGGCTCCGACGTGCGCGCGAACACCACCGTCGCGACAGACGCGGGCGACGGCACCTGGCGGCTGCGCGGTCACAAGTGGTTCACCAGCGCGCCGATGTGCGACGTGTTCCTCGTGCTGGCGCAGGCGCCGGCCGGGCTGTCGTGCTTCCTGGTGCCGCGCGTCCTGCCGGACGGCACGCGCAACGTGTTCCGGATCCAGCGGCTCAAGGACAAGCTCGGCAACCGCTCGAACGCGTCCTCGGAGCCCGAGTTCGACGGCACGGTGGCGTGGCTCGTCGGCGAGGAGGGGCGCGGCGTCCGCACCATCATCGAGATGGTCGCGATGACGCGGCTCGACTGCGTGCTCGGCTCGTCGGCCGGCATGCGCGCCGCCGTCGTGCAGGCGGTGCACCACGCGCGGCACCGGTCGGCGTTCGGCGGGCTGCTCGTCGACAAGCCGCTCATGCAGAACGTGCTCGCGGACCTGCACCTGGAGAGCGAGGCCGCGACGACGCTGGCGATGCGGCTTGCCGGAGCCGTCGACCGTGCGTCGCGCGGCGACGCCGAGGAGCAGGCGTTCAAGCGGCTCGCCGTCGCCGTCGGCAAGTACTGGGTGACCAAGCGCCAGCCGTCCGTCGTGGTAGAGGCGCTGGAGTGCCTGGGCGGCAACGGCTACGTCGAGGACAGCGGCATGCCGCGGCTGTACCGCGAGGCGCCGCTGAACTCCATCTGGGAGGGCTCGGGCAACGTGCAGGCGCTCGACGTGCTCCGGGCGATGGTGCGCGAGCCGGCGTCGGTCGAGGCGTTCTTCGCCGAGCTCGACCGCGCCCGCGGTGCCGACCCGCGTCTCGACGACGCCGTGATCGGGCTCAAGGCCGGGTTGGCCGACCTGGAGGACGCCGAGCTGCGCGCGCGCCGGCTGGTGGAGCGGATGGCGCTGGCGCTGCAGGGGTCGCTGCTCGTTCGGCATGCGCCCGCTGCGGTGGCGGACGCGTTCTGCGCGACGCGGCTGGCGGGCGATTGGGGGCACGCGTTCGGGACGCTGCCGAAGGGCGTCGACGTCGCGGGAGTTCTCGCCCGCGTCTGAGGACCGCGCAACGTCCGCCCACGTGATCACGTCGGTGGCGCCCGCAGGCGGACGTCCCTGGTTCAGCATCGGGGCGCAACGTCCGCCCATGTGGTCACTACGCAGGCGGCCGTACGCGGACGCAACGCAGCAGGCAGACCGACGGCCCGCCGTCCCTCTGCGGGACGACGGGCCGTCGGGTCTGCTGGCGGTCAGCTGCCGGTGCGGGCGGCCTCTCGCTCGGCCTGGCGCGACTCCTTCTCGACGTCGGCCAGCTCACCCAGCCGCTCGGCCTGCGCGCGCTTCTTCGTGGCGTCCTGGGCGAGCTCGGCGGCGTCCTGCAGCTGCGCCTTCGGCGCGGCGGTGTCTGCCTTCTCCTCGGCGGCGATGCGCTTCTTCTCGGCCTCGGCGGACTGGCGCGCCTGCTGCTTGCGCTGCGCGGCCTTGCGCTCGACGCGCTCCTTCTCGGCCGTCTCACGCGCGGCCGTCTCGCGGGCGATGCGCTCCTTCTCGGCGCGCTCGGCCTCGCGGGCCTTCTGCACGCCCTCGGCGCGGCCCTTCACGGCCTGCTCGCGCTGCTGCTGCGCGCGCTCCTTCTCGGCCTTGAGCGTGCGGGTCGCAGCCTCCTTGCGGGCCTGCGCCTTCGCCTCGAGAGCAGCGGCCTTGCCGAGCACGTCGGAGCGACGGCGTAGCGCCGCGCCGCGCTGCTCGAGCGTCTCGTCCTGGAGCAGCCGACCGGCGTGCTCGTCGACCGAGCCGAGCGCGCGCTCGTAGGCCAGCCGCAGCCGGCTGTCGTCGGCGAGCAGCCGGGCGACGACCTGGCTCTCGATCAGGGTGTAGGGGAGGCGGGCCAGCTTGTACTGCAGGCCGGCCGCCTTGCGGGGCAGGGTGAGCGGGCTCATCGGTGGCTCCTATGGAGGGTGGTCGTCAGGACTGGGGAAGGTCGGCCTGCTTGGCCAGCCGGTCGGCGTCGGCACGGGCGCGGCGGGCGGCCTCCTCGGCGGCGCGGGCGCTCTCGATGGCCTCCCGGTGCTCGCGCTCGGCCTGGGTCTCGCTGGCCGAGGCGGCGGCGGCCTGAGCGGCGGCCTCGCGCTGGGCCTGCTCGGCCTGCAGGTCGGCGCGTGCTTCGGCGACGGCCTCGCCGACAGCCTCCTTGCGGTCCGTCTCAGCGGCGATGCGGGCCTTCTCGGCCTGTGCCTCGCGCTCAGCGGCGCTCTGGTGGGCCTGGGTCTGCTGCTCGACGGCGGCGCGCTCGCGAGCGGCCTCGGCGCGCTCCTCGGCGATCTGCTGAGCGGCCTCCTTGGCCTCGGCCTGGGCGACCGCCTCCTCGGCGGAGGCCTGCTTGCGGCTCTGCGCCTCGGCCTGCTGCAGCTGGCCCTCGGCGGCGAGCGAGTCGTTGCCGGTCACGGCGCCGGCGACTTCCTTGGCCTTGCCGGCGAGGGAGCCGAGCAGGCCGGAACGTGCCTGGTCTGCGGTGCTCTCGGACATGCTTGGTGCGCTCCAGACGTCTCGGGGGGTGCGGCCGCTGAGGGGCCGCGACGTCCGTTCTGCCCGACTCGGGGGGTGCGCACTCCTGCAAGCACCCTTGGCGGGCGGTGCGCTCTGTCACACGTCCGTCATGCGACTACTTCCCGAGCTGCGCCAGCGCCTGCGCCACGACGAAGTACGTGTTCTTGCCGAGGTCGCCCACGTTGCGGATCCGGAAGGCGCGGCGGAGCGCCTCCGCGTCGTCGTCGGTGACGCCGGCGAGCGCCGACACGGGCGCGGCGAGGATCTCCTCGAGCGAGGAGTCCTCGTACTTCTTGTCGAGGTACTTGGACAGGTCGGCGGTGACGGCCACGGCGTTCTCCCTCGCGTCGGCGGCGTTGGTGCTCACCTTGCCCTGTTGGCGCTCTCTCCCGGTCGAAGACGGCCCGCGACGCGCTCGGTCGCCTCGCGCTGGGCGCGGTTCGCGACGAGCGCGGCTGCAGCGCGCAGCTGTGCGTCCTCGTCCGGCGGCGCGGCCTCTTGCGGCTGCGGCAGGCTGGCCGCTCGGCGGTTGGCCTCCTCGCGCTTGCGTGTCTCGACGAGGAAGGCAGCCGCACTGACCTTGTCCTCGCTCTGCGGCTTCGACACGATGCCGCTCCTCCCCCTCGGTAGCGGCATCATGACGGCGCCAGCACTCGACGTCTCGGGAACGCAAGAGCAGAGGAGGAGCGCTGTGGCCGCGAATGGACGAGCGCGACCGCGGTCGCTCGCCGACCTCGTCGCCGATGCTGACGCCGCGGCGCGGCGAGGCAGCGCCTACGGCGGTCAGCGATGGCCGACCGGGTTCACGCCGCTGGACGACCACCTCGGCGGCGGTCTGCGCGCCGGTGAGCTGACGCTCGTCAGCGGGGCACAAGGGCAGGGCAAGACGACCTTCGTGCTGCAGGCGGCACGCAACGCTGCCGCGGTCGGCTTGCCGGTGCTCTACGTCTCGTACGAGCACCCCGAGGACGACGTGCTCGCGCGGCTGCTCGGGATGGAGGCCGGCCTCGTCGCCGGCCCGGGCGCCTTCCGTCTCGGCGAGCTGCGCGGCGTACTCGACGCTGCCGGCCCGACACCGGGCGGGCTGAGCGAACGGCTCGCCGCACTCGGCGACGGCTCGGAGGTCGTCGACGTGCTCGCCGACCGCGGCGGGTTCACCGTGCTGGGCGCGAGCGGCAACCCGCTCGCTCTCGACGCCTTGGCGAAGCTGGTGCTCGACATCGACCCGCGTCCGATGGTCGCGGTCGACTACCTGCAGAAGGTGGCGACCTCGACGCCGTCGCGCGACGAGGCTGAACAGGTGACGCGCGTCGTCGAGGGGCTGAAGGACCTCGCCCTGCGAGCGGGTGTGCCGGTGCTGGCGGTCGTGGCCGCGGAGTCGTCAGGCATCGCCACCGGACGCGTCCGCCTTCACCACCTGCGGGGCTCGTCCGCGCTCGCGTACGAGGCAGACGTCGCTCTGATGCTGAACAACAAGTACCGAGCGGTGGCTCAGCACCACCTGGCGTTCAGCACGACCAACGTCGAGAAGTTCCAGGAGTACGTCGTCGTCTCGATCGAGAAGATCCGCGGCGGCAAGGACGGCATCGACCTCGAGTTCCGCACGGCGTTCGACCGTGGCCACTTCGACCCGCTGGGGGGCGAGGTGCTCGAGCACCTGGTCGACGACCGGGTCGGCGGCGGCTGATCTACTGCGCCAGGACTGCCGCGGCAGCGGGGGTGGTCAGCCAGGCGGTGAGCAGCGCCACGACCAGGGTCAAGCGGACCACTGCCGTGCGCATGTCGTCGTCCATCGCGTCACCTCCTATCTCGCGAACCATCCGGCGGCTGCCGGACCGAGAATGACGATGAAGATGACCGGGAAGATGAACAAGACGAGCGGCACCATGATCTTCACCGGTACCTTCTGAGCCTTTTCCTCCGCCTTCTGGCGGCGCTTGACGCGCAACTCCTTCGACTGCTCACGGAGAACATTTGCCACTGGGATGCCGAAGGCGTCTGCCTGCGTCAGGGAGCTGACGAACGCCTTGAGCTCCGGCACGCTCGTCCGATCGGCCAGGGCTCGGAAGGCGTCGCCGCGAGACTTGCCGATCTGCATCTCCTGCAGGACGCGCATGAACTCGCCGGCCAGAGGTCCTTCGGTGTTCCTCGCGACCTGCGAGAGCGCCGCGTCGAAGCCCAGCCCAGCCTCGACGCTGATGGTCAGCAGGTCCATGGCGTCCGGAAGCGCCTTACCCATGTCCTGCTGGCGCTTGAGGCCGGCGTTGTACACGAGCAGGTCGGGGATGTAGAAGCCCGCCGCACCGCCCGCTACGGCGAGCAACACCGCCAGCACTCCCGACCCGTAGAGCAGTCCAAGAACGCCGCCGATGGCGAGTCCGAAGCCCTTGAGGCTCAAGACCCGCTGAGGCGTGAAGGACGCCGGGTTGCCGGCGATGTCCAACTTGTGCTGCAGCTGGCCGACAAAGCCCGACGGCGTCAGCCGAGACGCGAGCCTGGCGGCCATGGAGAACACCGGTCCGATCACGCGGTCCGCGAAGGACACCTCTTCGGGCGTGAGCACCTGGGCGCCGCCGACGCGGGTCGCAGCGATTGCGGCGAGCTGGCGCTGGACCCGCTGCCGGTCATCGGCACCGCTGGCCAGCGTCGCCAGGCCGAGGGCCATGCCGCCCGCGAGCGCCGCGAGGCCGGCCGTGAGGACGGCATCCATGGTCACGCCTCCACCTTGACCATGCGGCTCATGACGAAAGAACCCACGGCCATCAGCACGCCCGCAACGACAATGAGCACGATGCCCAAGAAGGTGGTGTACAGGGGCTGGATGTACTCGCCGCGGAGGGCGAGCAGGTAGATCGCCAAGACGAGCGGCATCCCCAGCAAGATGTATGCCGACAGGCGACCTTCGGCCGACAACGCCTTGACGTGTCTCTTCAGCCCGGCCCGTTCCCGCATGGTCGCGGTCACGGTCGTGAGGATGCCGGCGAGATTCCCGCCCACCTCTCGCTGGACACGGATCGACATGACGACCCAGCCGAAGTCCCGGCTACCCATCCGCTCGGCGACCCCCTGCAGCGTCGTTTCGATGGGCACGCCGAGCCGGGACTCGGCGAGCGCCCGGCCGAACTCCGTGGCGAGTGGTTCAGTGCCCTCGCGCACCACACCGTCGAGCGCCTGGGCCAGCGAGTACCCGGCCGACAGGCTGCCCGCCACCATCTGCAGCGCATCGGGGAGCCGCTCCTCGAACGCCTTCTGCCGCCGCGCCCCCTTCCTACCCAGGTACGTCCGCGGGACGAACCAGCCCACGAGCGCTCCGACAAGCAGTGCGACGAGCAGGTTCCACCCGAGCAGGACGAGCAGCAGCGCGACCATGAAGGCGACGCCTGCCTGCATCAACAGCCACTCGGCGGGCGACAGAGCCACCGCTGCGCGTTCGAGCTTCGCAGTCAGGCGGTCCTGCAAGTTGCGCGACGTCGCCACCTTGTCCGCGATGTCGAGCGCGGTGCGCGTCAGGGAGCTGGTCGTCTTGAGATCGTGCTTCGCCGGCGCGGGTGCGGTCGTGTACCGGTCGAGCACGGCGTGGACCTTGCGCCGGTCGCGTCCGCTGCCGAGCAGCGCCGCGGTGCCGAGCAGCAGCGCCCCGGCGATCGCCGCGAGACCGGCGAGCAGCGCGTCGCGGCTGCCCCACCACCCGTGCGCCTTCGGGGTCGCCGTCGCGTCGGCACCCAACGGCACCTCGGCGGTCGCACGCAGCGCGCCCGATGTCGAGCCGACGACGACCTCCAGCATGCGTTCGCCGCGCACGTCCTCGGGCACGAGGACGTGCAACGTCAACGCCTGCACGAGCGGCCGTGACGTCGCGGCCAGCGCCGCCGACAGCTCGGCCGCCGTCAATGCGGCGTGGACCCGTCCACGTCCGGCTGCAGCGATCTTCTCGAGCGTCCCGCTCACCGACTCGTCGGTGCGGAAGCCGATGGCCTCCGCCGAGACGCCGCTGCGCGAGACCTCCGCCAGCACCTGGTCGAGCGCGGTCCTACTGCGCGTGTCACCGCCGTCGCTGAGGATCACCAGCCGGCGGTCGCCGTCGGTCCCCAGGGCGTGTGCGCCTGCAATGGTGGCGTCGTACAGCGCCGTCTCGCCCTGCGCCTGCATGGCCGTCACCGCGCCCAGCAGCCGGCTGCGGTCAATGGTCGGTGGCACGACCAGGGTCGGTGACGTCGAGAACGTCATCAGGCCGATGGCCACCTGCGGCGCCGCCTGCGAGGCGAACGCGCTGATCGCCGCCTTGGCCTCCGACATGGGTGTCCCGAGCATGGAGCCGCTCGTGTCGACCACGAGCAGCACCATCGGCGCCGTCACGGCCGCCGTCTGCTCGGCCACCACGGCGGTCGTCGGGAGCGTCCGGCCGTCGACGGAGACGGTCACGGCGGCGGGGTCGAGGCCTTCGCCGTCGGGCAGCCCCGCCCCCGTGACTCGCAGGTCGACCGACCGCAGCGATGCGTCGACGCTGACCTCCCCGACCTCGATCGCCGCCGCGGCGCCTGCCGGAGCCGCAGCGGCGAGCACCACTGCCGTCGCCGCGCAGAGCGCCGGGACGACACGGCGGGGCCGGCTGGTCATCGCTTTGCGAACCGGTCGGCGGCGAACAGCGTCGGGTCGACATGGACGCCGCGATCGGCCATCGCGTCGAGCACGCGCGGACGAAGGCCCGTCGACTTCAGCGTGCCCTGGTAGCGACCGCGGGCGTCGAGGCCCATGGCGTAGTCGAACAGGAAGATGTCCTGCATGGTGATGACGTCGCCCTCCATGCCGATGACCTCGGAGATGGCGACAATGCGGCGCGACCCGTCCTTCAGGCGCGCCTGCTGCACGATGAGGTCCACGGCGCTGCTGACCTGCTCGCGGATGGCGCGGACCGGCAGGTCGACGCCCGCCATGAGCACCATCGTCTCGAGCCGGGCGAGGGCGTCGCGCGGCGTGTTGGCGTGGACGGTGGACAGCGAGCCGTCGTGGCCCGTATTCATTGCCTGCAGCATGTCCAGCGCGGCGCCGTCGCGGACCTCACCCACGACGATGCGGTCGGGGCGCATGCGCAGCGAGTTGCGGACGAGGTCGCGAATGGCGATCTGGCCGCGACCCTCGATGTTCGGCGGCCGCGACTCCAGACGCAGCACGTGATCCTGGTGCAGCTGCAGCTCGGCGGCGTCCTCGATGGTGACGATGCGCTCGTCGCCGGGGATCGCCGACGAGAGGACGTTCAGCGTGGTTGTCTTGCCTGAGCCCGTGCCTCCGCTGACGAGGATGTTGAGCCGGCCGCGCACGCAGGCCTCGAGGAAGCCCCACGTAGGCGCCGTCAGCGTGCCGAACGAGATCAGGTCATCGGCTTGGAACGGGTCGGCCGCGAACTTCCGGATGGTCAGCGTCGATCCGTCGAGCGCGATCGGCGGGACGACGGCGTTCACGCGACTGCCGTCGGGAAGGCGGGCGTCGACCATCGGGCTCGCCTCGTCAACGCGACGACCGACCCGAGCGACGATCTTGTCGATGGTGCGCCGCAGGTGCGCCTCGTTGGCGAAGGTGGCAGGGCTCAACTGCAACTTTCCCGACTGCTCGACGTAGATGGAGCCGGCGCCGTTGACCATGACCTCAGTGATGTCCGGGTCGCGCAGCAGCGGCTCCAGCGGGCCGTAGCCGAGGATGTCGTCGGCGACCTCCTGCGCTATACGGGCGCGGTCGGCGTTCGACAGCGGCGTCTGCTGGCCGTCAACGACCGTCTGCAGTGTCTGTCGCACCTGCTGCTCGAGCTCGGTCTGCGACATGTGCGGGTCGTAGAGCTTCGGGCCGAGGCTGGCCAGCAGTTCGTTGTGCACGCTGCGCTTGACGTCAGCGAAGGGATCTTTGCGAGACGCCTTGGTGCGCGTAGCCCCCTCGACGTGCGCCGCCTTCTCGTCCGGTGTCGCGACGGCCATCGGCTCCTGAGCCTTGCGGGCCTGCGCGAGGCGCGTCCCCAGCGTCATGCTGTCACCTCGCCGGACTTGCGGCGCAGGAGACTGCGGCGGCGTTTCGCGGCCGGCGCCGCCGAGCCCCCGCCCGCAGATTCCGCCACGGGCACGGGCTCACCGAGCAGCTTCTCGGCGAACTTCCGGAGCGCCGAGCTGACCGGATGACCGGGCGACTCCGCCGCGAGCGCGACACCGCGGTTGACCGCGGCGGGAACGGCGCGGCTGGACGGTAGCTGCACAGCGATGGGGGAGCCCAGTGTCTTCTGGACGTCGGACACGTCGAGGCCCACCTTGGAGTCGGCCCGGTTGAGGACGACGTGCCAACGCTCCTTGGAGTACCCCAGCAGGTCCAGCGTCTCGAGCGTCAGCTTCAGGTTCTTCAACGCCGGGATGTCGAGCGTCGTGACCAGAGCCAGGTGGTCGCTGGCGTCGAACGCCGCCAGGACGTGGTCGGTGAAGGCAGGTGGTGTGTCGACGACGACGACGTCATACGAGCCCTTGAGCACCTGCAGCAGATCGGTGACCGTCGAGGCCGTGACCTGCTCCGCGATGCCGGGCTCGACCGGCGCGAGCACGGTGTCGAGACGCGCGCTGTGCGCCGTCACAACGCTCGAGACCGCCTTGCGATCGATACCGCCGTCGAGCGCGACGAGGTCGGCCATGCTGCGCTCCGGGAACAGCTGCAGCGAGATGGCGACGTCGCCGAAGGCCAGGTCCAGGTCGACGAGGCACGTGCGTCGGCCGGCCTTGGCAGCCAGCGTGGCGAAGTTCGTCGCGATCGTCGTCTTGCCGCAGCCCCCCTTGGCGGAGAAGACGGTGACCAGCCGGCCGAGCCCGGCGCCGGCGCGCTCGGTCGACTCGCTCTCACCGCGGATCTGCCGCGACAGGACGCGCGACTCCCGGCAGGCCGACGTAAGTCCCGTGAGGTCGTCGAGCTTCACGACCTCCCGGACGCCGACCCGCATGGCGTCCTTGAGCAGCACCGTGTCGAGCCGGCGGCGGACGAGGACGACACCGAGCGCCGGTCGTGCAACGCGCTGCTCGGCTGCGAAGTCGGAGACGGCTGACATCTCGACCTCGGGTCCGAACACGACGAGGTCGTGCCGCGGGTCGTCCACGAGCGCCCGCCGCAGGGCGACGACGTCGCCCACGACGAGGGTCTCGGGGGAGACGGCCGGTGCCATGCTCTCGGCGAGCAGGCGATCGGTCTCGAGCAGGATCGCCATCAGGGTGCTCCGGTTCAGCCGTAGAGGTTGGCGGTCGTGACCCCGGCGGACGGCGCGGTGACCGAGTCGGCCGACAGGAGCCCGAAGTACAGGGAACCGGTCGAGGTGGCGTGGACGATCTTTTCGGCCTCGGCCTGCGTGAGAGCGAGGGTCATGATCGCCGTCGCGACCGGCTCGGCGCCCTCAGCCGGCTCGCCGTCGGTCTCGGCGACGGGCCGCAGCGTGGCGGCGCCGACAGCGATGACGGACGCCCGGGGGAGCAGCAGCCGCGTGCTCTCCTCCGTCGTGTTGAACACAGCGACCTCAGCGCCGGGCACGACGAAGCCGGCGACGCGCTGCGGGTCACCAAGCTCGACAGCGACCGCGATCCTGTCCTTCGGGATGGTGAGCGCACCGGTCCGCGCGGTCGAGTCGGCGAACTTGGCGCGCAGCAGCATCTCCCCGGCGTAGACGTCGCTGACGAGCGTCTGCGCGCCGATGCCCTCCAGCGTCGTCAGCGCGCCTTCTGGAACGGCCTTTCGAGGCACCGAGCGCACCTCCAGCAGCTTGCTTGCCGCGAGCGCGTCCGCCGATGTCCCAGACGGGAGCTGCTGTGCGGCGACGAGCACGTCCACCGGCTCAGCTCCCGCCAGCGTCTTTGCCTCTACCTTGCTGACGTAGCTGAAAACGGCCGCCGTGCCCAGGAGCGCGACGAGGATGGCGACCGAGAGGAGGCCGAATCGACGAGACATGGTGCCTTCCGGGGTGAGGGGTCAGGGGACCATCTGCGTGACGGTCACGCCGCGGTTCGGACCGCTGCCGACGACGCCGCTGCCACCGGTGACCTTGACGAAGAAGCCGCTGATGCACGTGAGCGGGCTCTTGCACGGGTTCGAGCTGGACGGCGGCTGGTAGGACGACTTCTGGGTGGTGCCGGGGAATCTCCACCCCGTCAGGACGAATCCTGCCGGCGAGGTCAGGTGGTAGCCGCCGTTCGTCCCTGTTGCGTCGTTGAGCTCGTCGAAGATCGGGATGAGAAGCGTCTTCCCGAGCAGAGCCTCAAGAGCAGCCTTGCAGTCCTGTGTCGCCGAGGCGCCGGGGTCGGCGCTGGCCCAACCGTCCTCGACCGTCGCGGCGCAGGTGCCGTCGGCGTCGAGCCAGCCGAAGCCGCCGGGGAGGTCTGCGCCGCTGGGACCAGCGCCGCAGGGGCTGGTGTCCTTGTGGAAGTAGATCGTCCGCTCGAGCGTGGCGTCATAGGGCTCGGTGGCGTACCGCTGCTGTGGGGGATCCCCGATAGTCCCGTAGCTCGCCAGCATGTTGTTGTACTCGCAGAGCGAGAAGGTGATGGCCAGCTCGGCCCCGTAGCTGCTGGGAACACCCCAGACGACCGTCGAGTCGGTCGTGACCTCGGTGCCGGTGTACGACGGGTCGAGCACCTGCGCCAGGAACGGCGGAACGAGGTTGCCGCCATCGAGTTCCTCGGTCCTCGCAGTGACGCGGACGTACCCGTTGCCCGACAGGCCGGTGGGTGCGTCGGTGCAGACGGGCAGTTCGGGCACGCCGGCGCCGCAGACCTCGGTGACGTCGGACGCGTCATCCGATGCGTTTCCGTCGGCGAACAACTCAGCATCGGAGTCGAAGGCGCCGCAGCTCCCGCCTGCACAGGCCTGCGCAACCGCGAACGCGGCGGCGTCTGTGCCGTTCTGCAGGTCGCGCCGTTCCGCGTACAGCGCACCAACGTCGATGACAATCGCACCGAACGACACGAGCAGGACCGAGGACAGCGCGACGATGACGGCGATCGCGCCGGAGTCATCGTTCAGCCGCCGCATCTCATGACTCCTTCAGCGGTGAGAGTTGTCGTGCCGGGCGCCAGATCGGCGATGAGCGGGGTTATGTAGCTGAAGTCGGCCGTCGCCGTCAGCGTGGTCGCGGTTCCGAAAGTGCAATCGGCCGGCGTCGTGACTGTCACTCCGGTCAGTCCGGTGGCGGCTGCTTGCGTGGTCGCCTCAGCGTTCGCGCTGGCCGTCGCCGGGTCAGAGGGGGCCGTGAGCGCCCATACGCGAACGCCCTCGCGCGCCGCGTGAGTCAGTGTCACTTTCGCGTTGTAGGCGCGTCCGAAGTCGATGATGCCGCAGAGGACCAGGAGCAGGACTGGCAGGACGAGGGCCATCTCGACGGCAGCTGCGCCGTCGTCCGACCTCCCGATTCGTGGCATGTGGTTCTCGATCTCGTGAGTCACGGGCTGAGGGACGAGAAGAAGTCCACCGCCGGCTGGAAGAGGCCCAGCACCGCCTGGCCGAAGACGAGGACCCCCGGAACGATCACGCCAGCGATGAGGGTGACCATCAGCGCGTACTCGACGGACGTCGCCCCAGAATCGTGAACTGTCACAGCCGGCTCCCTACTGAGCAGCGGCGGGCGCCGCGGG
>JBKHYE010000073.1:0-22326 GCA_046565705.1 Actinomycetes bacterium | reverse complement strand
TCCTCGACGGACGGCTTGTAGGCCTTGAGGCACTTCTCGCAGTTGCGGCGCAGCAGGCGCTGGCCGACGACGCCGAGCACGGACGAGGCGATGAGGACGCTCTCGATGCCCATGTCGAGGAAGCGGTGCAGCGCTGCGACCGAGTCCGTGGCGTGCAGCGACGAGAGGACGAAGTGGCCGGTGAGCGCCGACTGCGTCGCGATGCGCGCTGTGTCGACGTCGCGGATCTCGCCGACGAGGATGACATCGGGGTCCTGCCGCAGGATCGACTTCAGCCCGGTGGCGAACGTCAGGCCGGCCTGCTCGTTCGTCGAGATTTGGTTGATCGAGGGAAAGACGTACTCGACGGGGTCCTCGATCGTCATGATGTTGCGCTGCGACTCGTTGATCTCACTCATCGTCGCGTAGAGCGTCGTGGTCTTGCCGGACCCGGTTGGGCCCGCGCAGAGCACCATGCCGAAGGGCGCGTGCACGAGCTTCGAGAACGTCTCGTGCGTGTCGGGCGGCATGCCGAGTTCGCCGAGCTTGAACAGCGGCCGGCTCTTGTCGAGGATCCGGAGCACGACCTTCTCGCCCCAGATGACACCGGTCGTGGCCACGCGGATGTCGACGGACCGGCCGTCGACGTCCATGGCGATCTGGCCGTCCTGCGGCCGACGGCGTTCGACGATGTTCATGCCCGCCATGATCTTCAGGCGGCTGGTGAGGGCCGGTCCCATCGCCTGGGGCAGAGCGAGGACGTCGTGCAGCGCGCCGTCGATGCGGAAGCGGATCCGAAGGCGGTTGTCCTGCGGCTCGATGTGCACGTCCGATGCGCGGTCCCGCAGTGCCTGTGTGATGATCTTGTTGACCACCTGGACGACCGGAGCGTCGTCCTGAGCCGACTCGGACGTGAGCGTCTCGGCCTTGCGGGCGACGTTCGTCTTCTCGAAGGCCTGGACGAACTGGTCGATGCCGGTCAGGGACCGGTAGGACGTGTCGATCGCGCGCTGGATGTCGCTCGCCGGCCCGACGACGAGGGTGACGTGGCGACCTGTGGCCGCCTGGAGCTGCTGCAGGACCTCGTGCGTCGGGTCGGCCACGGCGATGACGAGCGTCTTGTCCGTGACGAACATCGGGATGCACGTGTGCGCGCGAGCGATCGACTCGGGAACCAGCTCGACGGCGTCGGCTTCCGGCGAGTCGACGCCGAGGTCGACGAGCGCCAGGTGCAGCTGCTCGGCGAGGACCTCGGCGAGCTCCCGCTCGTCGATGGCACCGAGCTCGACGAGCAGCGACCCGACCCGCTGGCCCGACGCCGACTGCTGAAGCAGCGCCTCGTTCAGCTGGGACTTCGTGACGACCTCGCGCTCGAGCAGCAGCTCGCCCAGCGGCAGCGCACCGGCGGGTCGCGGCAGGGGCGTGGCGGTCGCGGCGGTTGACGGCGCCGGAGCCGCCGCGCGGGCGATTTGCGTCTCGGCGGACCTCTGGGCAGGGGTGTCGCGCTTGCGCAGCTTCACGAGAGCCTTCCGAACCAGGCAGTGAGCGCCACCGCGATCAATACCGCGACGGCGACCGCGCCGACGAGCAGCAGGACCGTCTGGAGCGATGCTGCACCCGACCGACGGCCGGCGTCTCCGCTCCGCATGAACTGCTCCCCGAGATCTCCGCAGGCACGGCTGTCCGCGGGTCGGCCTCAGCGTGCCGTCCGGACGTTCCGGGCGGGATCGGTCGCGCGTCCCGGAGTTCGGACCGCCTGACCTATTGACCTCGGGCGGTCGAGCCGCTAGGCGCCGCGTCGGCCTTGACGAGACCGAGCCGCACCGCCGCCATGATCGCCTGCGTGCGGTTCTGCGCGCCGAGCTTCTCGTAGAGCTTGCTCATGTGCGTCTTCGCCGTCGACTGGCTGATGTAGAGCCGCTGCGCGAGCACGGCGACGGAGACGCCGTCGGCGAGGTGCTGGAGGATCTCGTTCTCGCGCGGGGTCAGCCGCACACGCGGCTCGAGCATCCGCCGGCGCATCGCGCCGGCGAGGTCGTTGGCGGTGAAGGAGGTGGGGGAGACGGCGGCCTGCCGAGCGGCGGAGACGACGTCGTCGGCAGGAGCGCTCTTCAGCACGAAGCCCGACGCACCGGCCTCGAGCGCGCCGAGCATGTGATCGTCGCCCTCGTACATCGTGCAGACGACCAGCCCCATGCGCGGGTACTCGGCACGCAGCCGGCGCACGAGGTCGATGCCGTTGCCGTCGCCGAGGTTGACGTCGACCACGGCGACGTCGGGCGTGGTCGCCCGCACCATCGCTGCCGCCTCGTCCACGCTCGACGCCTCGCCGACCACCTGAAGGTCGTCGGTCTGCTCGAACGCCCTGCGCAGCCCCTCGCGGATCAGCGCGTGGTCATCGACCAGCAGCACCGTGACCGGCACCCTCGCCACCTCCGAGCTCCACGACCACGCACGGACCACCCGACCGACCGGGGGACACGGTAAGGCTCCCGCCGTACTTCGTCACGGAAGCGGCGTGCTCCTGCAGGCCGAGCGCCTTCTCGTCCGACATGGGACCGTCGTGCTCGGCGAGCACGCGGGCCGACGGCGGGTCGGTGACGAGCGTGACCCACAGGTGCGTGGCAGAGTTCCGGCGCATGTCCTGCGCGACGGCCTGGACGACCCGGAACAGCAGCACCTCGGCGTCGCCCGCGAGCCGGAAGGTCGACTCCTGCAGCGACAGGTGCACGGCGGTGTCCTTGCCGGCGCCGATCGCTCGGACGTAGCTGGAGATCGCACCGCCGAGGCCGCGCTCGGTGTCCACCGAGGTCCGCAGGTCCGTGATCGACAGCCGGATGTCGCTGATGAGCGACGTCAGCCGGCCGCGGACGTCCAGCAGTCCGGCCTCGAGTTCGGGGTCGACCGCGGCGGCTTTGGAGCGCAGCGCGTCCAGCTGATAGCCGAGGAAGGCGATGTCCTGCGCCATCCCGTCGTGCATCTGGCGGGCGAGCCGGTCCCGCTCCTCGAGCGTGGCGGTCGCACGCACCTCTTCGAACAGCAGCGCGGTCTCGATCTGCAGGGCGCTCTCGTCGGTCACCTCCGTGACCTGCTCGAGCCACTCGCCGGCGAAGGCATCGAGGTCGAGCGACTCGAGCACCACGAGGCCGAACGGCGTGCCCTCGTTCACCAGCGGCACCGCGGCGAGGGCGCTGCCCCTGCGCCGGCCGGCGCGGTCGGCCTTGCGGATGTCGACCACCGACGCGCGCGACTCCCACGCGTCGCGGAGCGGTCCCGGGGCGGTCAGCGGTGCGCGCCACGGCACGCGTCGGGTGCCCTGCACCGCGATCGGGACGAGCTGCTCGCCGCCGCGCTGCACGAGCACGGCCGAGCGGGACAGCGGCACGATGCCGCCGCACCGCCGCAGCAGCGCGGACGCCGCCGAGGGCGCGTCCAGGCCGCCAGGCAGCCGGGCCGAGACCGACCGCAGCTGCTGCAGCAGCGCGTGCGCCTCCGCGTAGCGGTCGGCGCGCGTGGGTGCCGGCGTGCTCATCGCCAGGGCCGCCGAGGCGAGGATGCCGACCGCGGCGCCGAGCAGCGCCCAGGTGCCGACGACACCGATGTAGTCACCGATGCTCTCGCTGGTCTCGTCACCGCCGGGCAGCCGGAGCAGCGTCGCGACGACCGTCGCCGCAACACCACCGCCCACCGCTGCCTGCCACCCGCTCGCCAGCCCGAGCGCGAGCCCGGAGGCCAGCAGGTACGGCAGCAGCGGGCTCGTGGTCCCGCCTGACGAGTCGACGAACGCACCGGTCAGGACGCACTCGAGCAGGCCCGCCGGCAGGGCGGCCCGCCGGCGCCACGCGAAGCGGGTGATCACGGCCGCGACGACGGCGAGCACGGCGATGCGGGCCAGCGCCGCGGTGTTGACGCCCTCAGGTATCAGGGCCAGGACGACGCACAGCAGCAGCAGCACCGCCCGGAACGCGGCGACGGGCTGCCGCACGGCCAGGGGCGACCCGGGCCCGTGCGCGTTGCCGTCAGGTGCGGCCGCGTCCGCCACGGCGGGCTCGGCGATGGAGGCGGCGGACCTTCGGGCTAGCTGACCGGCCCGCCGTACAGCGCGTCGATCTCGTCCGCGAACTCCTTCATGACGACCGACCGCTTGAGCTTCAGCGACGGCGTCATCTGGCCGCCCTCCTCGGTCCAGTCGACCGGCAGGATCGTGAACTTCCGGATCGCCTCCGCCTTCGACACCGCCTTGTTGGCCTCGTCGACGGCCTTCTGGATCTCGGCTCTGACGTCGTCGTCCTGCGCGGCCTGCTCGACCGTCAGGTCCTCGGGCTTGCCGTTCGCCTTCGCCCATGTCGGCAGCGCCTCCGCGTCGAGCGTCACGAGGCAGGCGATGAACGGGCGCTGGTCGCCGACGACCATGCACTGGCCGACGAGCGCGTGCGCCCGCAGCCGGTCCTCGAGGACGGCCGGCGCGACGTTCTTGCCGCCAGCGGTGACGATGAGCTCCTTCTTGCGGCCGGTGATCTTGAGGTAGCCGTCCTCGTCGAGCTCGCCGATGTCGCCGGTGTGGAACCAGCCGTCGTCGGTGAGCACCTCCTTGGTGGCGTCCGGGTTGTGCCAGTAGCCGCGGAAGACGTTCTCGCCCTTGATGAGGATCTCGCCGTCCTCGGCGATCCGGACGGCGACGCCCGGCCCGGGGCGCCCCACGGTGCCGATCTTCATGTTGTCGGGCGTGCTGATCGTCGCCGGCGCGCTGGTCTCCGTGAGGCCGTAGCCCTCCAGGATCGTCACGCCGATGCCGCGGAAGAAGTGGCCGAGCCGGGCGCCGAGCGGCGCGCCGCCGGAGAACGAGTACTCGACCTTGCCGCCGAGCGCGGCGCGCAGCTTGCTGTAGACGAGCTTGTCGAACAGCCCGTGCTTGAGCTTCAGGAGCGGACCGGCGCCACCGCTGTCGAGCGCCTGCGAGTAGGCGATCGCCGTGGCCTCCGCGGCGTCGAAGATCTTGCCCTTGCCGTCGGCGTGCGCCTTGGACTTGGCGCTGTTGTAGACCTTCTCGAAGACCCGCGGCACGGAGAGCAGGAACGTCGGCTGGAAGCCGGCCAGGTCGGGCAGCAGATTCTTGATGTCCGCGGTGTGGCCCATCCGCGCACCGCTCTCGACGCAGGCGATCTGCACGAAGCGGCCGAACACGTGCGCCAACGGCAGGAACATCAGCGTGGAGCCCTGCGGGTTGAACACCTGCGGCATGACCAGCTCGCAGGAGCGGCCGACGCCGAGCAGGTTGTGGTGAGTGAGCTCGCAGCCCTTCGGCCGACCCGTGGTGCCCGAGGTGTAGATGATCGTGGCGAGGTTGTCGGCCTTCAGGGTGGCGCGGCGCGCCTCCAGCTCGGAGGCCGGCACGTCGCGACCGGCGGCGGCGAGCTCCTCCAGACCCCCGGAGTCGATCGTCCAGCAGCTCTTGACGTCGGGCAGCTGGCCAGCGACCTCGCGGTACGTCGCCTCGTGGGCCTCGCTCTCGACGATGGCCGCGACGGCGCCGGAGTCACCGAGGTTCCACTGCACCTGCTCCGCCGAGCTGGTCTCGTAGATCGGGACGGTGACCGCACCCGCGGTCCAGATCGCGTAGTCGCAGAGGGTCCACTCGTAGCGGGTCTTGCCCATCAGGCCGACCCGGTCGCCGGCCTGGACGCCGCTCGCGATGAGGCCCGCCGCGAGCGCCGACACCTCGGTGGCGAACTCCTTGGCGGTGACCGGCGCCCAGCGGCCGTCGACCTTGCGCGTGAACACGACGTGGTCGGGGTTGCTGGAGGCGCGTTCGGCCACGGCGTCGATGAGCGTCGCCTCGGCCGGCAGATCGACGATCTTCGGGGTGGAGTACTCCTGCACGGTGGTCCCTCTCCTCGGGCGTCGCGTGGGGTTCGCGACCGGTCCTGCGGCGGCGGCGACCGGTGACCGCATCTGCCCTGCAACCTATCCCGCTCTTCCCCGGCGGGCACCTATCGGGCGAGCGGTGCCAGCGTGCAGCGCCCGCCCGGCGGCTTCAGGGAGCGCCACGTGCTGCCGATCCCTGCCCCGTGGCACCCGACACGCATGCCTCGCTGCCCGGCTTCGCGGCGTCCCCGGACGACAGCGCGATGACCGACCGCTGCCCGCAGTGCCGCGGGCTCGTCCGCCCGGACGCGCCCTGGTGCACCCAGTGCTGGACAGATCTTCGCCCCGCGCCGCCGGAGCCGCGGGCCGCCGAGCCGCCGGCCGAGCCGGTCGCGGCGCCCGCGGTCGAGATCGCGGCGCCCGACACCGCGGCGTCAGCCCCCGTCAAGCGCGGCCTCGGCGGCTGGCCCTGCACGGTGTGCCAGGCGGTGAACGCGATCGAGCTCGACGCCTGCACCGAGTGCGGCAGCGGCTTCCTGGCCGGTGTGCGCGATGCCGAGCCGGCCCTGGTCGTGCCCGGCCTCGGTGACCTCGCCAGGGTCTCGCGGGCGCAGCGGCTGGCCGTCGCCGGCGGCGCCGCGCTGCTGTTCATGGTGCTCGTCGCGCTGATGGGCCTGCTCGGCTGACCGGTCGCGGCGCCGGCTCCGGCTCGCGCCGCACCCGCCGGGTGATCATGGTGCAAGGCGGGCCGTAGGTGAGCGCGCTGCCTGCACCTTGATCACGCGAGCGCCGTCCCGAGCGGCCGATCAGGGTGCAGCCAGCGCCGAGGCCGAGCACGCCGCCTGCACCTTGATCACCTGGCTGGCCGGCCGCCGCCTCGACCTACGCTCGCGGCCGTGCGGGTCCACGTCGTCAGCGACGTCCACGGCAGCGTCGACGCGCTGCGCACAGCCGGCGACCGCGCCGACGCCTTCGTGTGCCTCGGCGACCTCATCCTCTTCCTCGACTACGAGGACGCCGGCTCCGGCATCTTCGCCGAACTGTTCGGCGCGCAGGCCGCCGCCGAGCTGATCGCCTTGCGGACGGCCAGGCGGTTCGACGAGGCGCGGGAGCTCTCGCACGCGCTGTGGGCCGGCCTGGGCCGTGACCCGCGCGAGGTGCTCGTCGAGAAGGTCGGCGAGCAGTACGCCGCCCTGTTCGCCGCCATGCCCGAGCGGGCCTACCTCACCTACGGCAACGTCGACGTGCCGGCGCTCTGGGCTGAGCACCTGCGGCCGGGGCACCGCGTCCTCGACGGTGAGACAGCGGAGATCGGCGGCCGCACCTGGGGCTTCGTCGGCGGCGGGCTCCGCACGCCGATGCGCACGCCGAACGAGCTCGACGACGACGTCTACGCCGAGAAGGTCGCCGCCCTCGGCCCGGTCGACGTGCTGGCCTGCCACATCCCGCCGGACGTGCCGGGCCTGCTCTACGACGTCGAGGCGCGCCGGTTCGAGCGCGGGAGCGCCGCGGTGCTCGACGCCGTCCGCGACACCTCGCCGGAGCTGGTGCTGTTCGGGCACGTGCACAACCCGCTGCGCGCCCGCACCCGGATCGGGCGCACGGAGTGCGTGAACGTCGGCCACTTCCGCGGCACCGGTCGCCCCTTCGTCCTCGAGCTGTGACCCGGTACTAGCCTCGCCGTCGGGACGAGGGAGGACCTGTGGCCGACCAGGCGAGCTCGACGATCACGATCGACGCACCGCTCGACGACGTGCTGTCGGTCATCGCCGACATCGAGAGCTACCCCGAGTGGACCGGCCAGATCAAGAGCGCCGAGGTCCTCAAGACGGGAGCCGACGGCCGCCCCGAGCAGGCGAAGTTCGTCATGGACGCCGGCGTGCTCAAGGACGAGTACACGCTCGAGTACGACTGGAGCGACACGAAGGTCTCGTGGGAGCTCGTCGGCAAGAGCTCGGTGCAGAAGTCGCAGAACGGCTCGTACACGCTGGCCGACAAGGGCGGCAAGACCGAGGTCACCTACCGGCTCACGGTCGACATCGCCATGCCGATGCTGGGCATGTTCAAGCGCAAGGCCGAGAAGATGATCATGGACTCGGCGCTCAAGGAGCTCAAGAAGCGCGTGGAGTCCCAGGGCTGACCCGCCCGGGCCGCCGGTAGCCTGCCCGCTCGGCCCCCCGCCGGACCCCGCCCGCTCCGACCGCTCGGAGGCCCCCTCGTGCGCGTGCTGCTGTTCACCGGCAAGGGTGGCGTGGGCAAGACGACGGCGTCGGCCGCGACGGCGGCGCTCGCGGCCTCGCGCGGCCGCAAGACGCTGGTGCTCTCGACCGACCCCGCGCACTCGCTCGCCGACGCGCTCGACGTGCCGCTGGGCCCGGACCCGACCGAGGTCGACACCGGCCTCTACGGCATGCAGGTCGACGCGCAGACCGCCTTCGAGCGCACCTGGCGCGACATCCAGGCCTACCTCGTCGACGTGCTCGCGCGCGCCGGCGTCGACGCGCTGCAGGCCGAGGAGCTCACGGTGCTCCCGGGCGCCGAGGAGGTCCTGGCGCTGCTCGCCGTGCGCGAGCAGGTGGCGAGCGGGGTGTGGGACACCGTCGTCGTCGACTGCGCGCCGACCGGCGAGACGCTGCGGCTGCTCGCGCTGCCCGACGCGCTGACCTGGTACGTCGAGAAGGTGTTCCCCGCGCAGCGCCGCGCGCTTCGCGCCGTCCGCCCGCTGCTGCACCGCGTGTCGGGCCCGGTCGTGCCGCAGGACGGCGTGTTCGACGCCGTCGAGCGGCTGCACGCGCAGCTGGTCGACGTCCGACGCGTGCTGACCGCGCCCGAGACGTCGGTGCGGCTGGTGCTGACGCCGGAGGCCGTCGTCGTCGCCGAGGCGCGCCGCACGCTGACCTCGCTCGCTCTCTACGGCTACCGCGTCGACGGCCTGGTCGCCAACCGGGTCTTCCCGGGCGACGCCGACGACCCCTGGCGCGCCGGCTGGGTCGCGGCCCAGACCGAGCAGCTCGACGGCGTCCGTCGCGACGCGCCGGCGCTGCCGCTGCGCCTGTCGCCCTACCTGCCGGCCGAGCCGGTGGGCCTGCCCGCGCTCGTCGCGCTCGGCGAGGCGCTCTACGGCGACGACGACCCGCTGGCGACCGGCCCCGAGCCGGAGGAGCTGCTCGCCGTCGAGCGCACCACGGACGGCTTCGCGCTCTCGCTGGCCCTGCCACTGGCCCGGCTCGAGGACGTCGCCCTCGCGCGCACCGGCGACGACCTCGTCGTCACCGTCGGCGGCCACCGCCGCGTGCTCGCGCTCCCGAGCGCGTTGAGGCGGTGCACGGTCGTCGGCGCGACCCTGTCGGCCGGCCGGCTGCGCATCCGGTTCGAACCCGACCTCGAGCAGTGGCCGTCGTCGCTGCGAGGCGGCCGGTGACCCGCGAGGTCGGCAGCGCCGCCGAGGAGGCCGCCCGCCTGTTCGCCGCGCTGGAGGAGTGGGCCAGGACCCGGGCCGGGTCGGCGCTCGACGACGAGCACCTCGCCACCGGCTCTGCCGAGTGCCGCGTCTGCCCCGTCTGCCAGGCGATCGGCGCGCTTCGTCACGTCCGGCCGGAGGCGGTGGAGCACCTGCTCGACGCCGCCGCGTCGGTCGTCGCGGCGCTGCGCGCGACTACGGCCGCTCCCACCGACGGGCCGCCCCGTGCGCCGCGGGTCGAACGCATCGACGTCTCGGAGGGCTGAGTGGCGCTCACGATCGGGGTCGACATCGGTGGCACCAAGGTGGCCGCCGGGGTCGTCGACGAGCAGGGCCGGGTGCTGGCGCGCACGCGGCACCCGACGCCGTCGTCGGACCCCCAGGCGGTCGAGGACGTCATCGCCGAGGCCGTGGCGGAGCTGCGGCACGAGCACGACGTCGTCGCCGTGGGCATCGGCGCCGCCGGCTTCATCGACCACGACCGCGGTGTGGTGCTGACCGCGCCGAACCTCGCCTGGCGCGACGAGCCGCTGCGCGATGACGTCGCCAAGCGCGTCCGGCTGCCCGTGTCCGTCGAGAACGACGCCAACGCGGCTGCATGGGCCGAGCACCGCTTCGGGGCCGGCCGCGGCGAGGACCACCTCGTCGTCGTCACCGTGGGCACCGGCATCGGCGGTGGCATCGTCACCGGCGGCGTGCTGCAGCGTGGTCGGTGGGGGATCGCCGCGGAGTTCGGGCACATGCAGCTGTCGCAGTCGGGCCGGCGGTGCGGGTGCGGGCAGCACGGCTGCTGGGAGCAGTACTGCAGCGGTCGGGCGCTGCTGCACGAGGCCCGCGAGATCGCCGACGTGCAGCCCGGCTACGGCCGGCGGCTGCTCGAGCTCGGTGGCGGGCGCCCGGAGGGCATCGAGGCGCCCGAGGTGACGGCGGCGGCGCGCGAGGGCGACCGGGCGGCCCTCGACTGCTTCGACGAGATCGGCGGGTGGCTGGGCCACGGGCTCGCGGTGCTGGCCGCCGTGCTTGACCCCGGGCTGTTCGTCATCGGTGGCGGCGTCGCCGACGCGGGCGAGCTGTTGCTGGAACCCGCCCGCCGGACCTTCGCCGAGCGGCTGACCGGCGGCAGGTCGCGGCCGCACGCCGAGATCCGGCTCGCCGCGCTCGGCAACGAGGCCGGCCTCGTGGGCGCCGCCGACCTCGCGCGCCCGTAGCCCGTCGTCACTCTGCGTGACCAAACGGAGGCTCGCTCGTTGAGCAGCACGCCGGGGGACGACGACGCGAGGAGCACGGTCATGCACGCCAAGGACGGCGCCGCCCGGGGGTTCCGGGCGGTCACGCTCGAGCTGCCCGACTTCGACCCCCGGCTGCGTGAGCGGCGCGACGACGACCCGGTCGTCGAGGAGATGGTCGAGCGGCTGCGGCGCGGGCTGGGCGGCCTCGTGGCCGTCGACCCGTGGGGACGCCCCATCGCGTGGCGCGACGTCGTCCGCACCGCGCTGGGCACGGCGCTGTTCGAGCTGCGGGACGCCCGGGCCGCGGCGGCGCTGGCGCAGGCGGTCGAGGCGCGCTCGACGGTCGGCTCGCCGAACCTCGAGCCGTTCGAGCGCGAACTGCGCGACGGCCCGTCGGCTCAGTAGCCGGCCATCCCCGGCGCGTTCTGCGCGCCGTCGACGACGACGTCCGTGCCGCTCACCCAGGCCGCGCGCGGGCTGAGCAGGAAGGCGGCGACGTCGGCCACCTCGTCCACCGTGCCGAGCCGCCCGCGCGGGAACTCGCGCTCCACGAAGGCGGCGAAGGCGGCCGGGTCGTCCCGCTGACGGCGGTCCCAGCTGCCGCCTTCGAACAGGATCGAGCCGGGCGACAGGCTGTTCACGCGCACGCCGTCCGGCCCGAGCTCGCGCCCCAGCGAGGCGGCCAGCGAGATCTCCGCCGCCTTGGCCGCCGCGTACTGCGCCCTGGGCTGCGGCCGGGAGCCCGACACCGAGGCGACCACGAGCACCGACGCCGCCCTCGACCGGCGCAGGTGCGGCAGCGCCGCGCGGACGAGCACGGCGGCGTGCACGGCGTTGAGGTCGAAGGTGCGCCGCCAGTCGTCGCCGCCCGTGTCTGCCAGTGCCGGTGCGCCGGCCGACCCGCCGGCGTTGGCGACCACCAGGTCGAGGCCGCCGAGCTCACCGGCCGCGGCGTCGACGAACCGCTCGAGCGCGGCGTCGTCGGTGACGTCGACCGCGCTGCCCCACGCCGTGGCTCCGCGGGCACGCAGCTCCTCGACGGTCGATGCGACGGCGTCGGCGTCGCGCGCGCAGATCGCCACGGCGCAGCCCTCGTCGACCAGCCGGTCGACGACGCCGCGTCCGATGCCGCGGGTGCCGCCGGTCACGAGGGCCCGCAGGCCGGCCAGCCGGAGGTCCATGCCGGCCGACCCTAGGACGCGCGGCGGCCGCGCTGCCGCGGCGCCGGGTCCGCGGCGGCGAGCAGCAGGGCGTGCAACCCCGAGCCGACAGGACGCACGCCGACCTCCCAGTCGCCGCCGAGCACGTCGTGGACGGCGGCGTCCAACCAGGCGCGCGCGACGCGGACGGCGTCGTCGCCGACGACGATGCCGACGACCTCCGGCTCGCCGGGTCGCCGGAGGGCCCGCCGCACGGCCGCCCAGATGTCGGTGTGGTCGACCACCGGCACGTCGCGCGGCCAGTCGAGCTCGGGGACCCGCGAGCCGCGGCGGCCGTTGCACGCCCGGTGCGCCAGGCGCAGGTTTGCCGGCTCGTTGCCGCCGCCGCGTGCTCGCGGGACGACATGGTCGACGCTCGGGGAGGCGGGCGCGCGGGCCGACGCCGCCAGGTCGACGTCGTTGCCGCACAGCCAGCACCGCGGGCCGTCGCGCTCGACCAGCCGCCGGACGGTGCTCACCCGATCCAGCCTGCCCCGCCGGTCGGTGTCCGGCACGGCGAGCTGCCATCTGCAGCGACAAGGCACCCGGCTGTCCACCCGACTTCGTGTGCTGGCCAGCACACGAAGTCGCCCGGCCAACCGGACACATGGGGACGATCGCCGCGCCTGCACGGCACTTCGTGTGCCGACGCCGCCGCCAGGGACCCGGGTCAGCACACGAACTGCGAGCCCGCGGTCACGAGCCGGTCAGGCGCGAGCGGTAGATCGAGGTGAGCACGGCGACGACGAGGCTGACCGCCGCAACGGCGATCCCGAGCTGCGGCGCGACGCCGGTGATGACCAGCAGCGCGCCGACGGCGAGCGCCGCCCACTCGAAGACCTGGACGGCGACCAGCCAGCCCGGCACGTCGCTCCGGGCCACGGTCAGCCCGGCGTGACGTAGCCGGGCACCAGCTCGCGGGCGAGCTGCTCGAGGAACAGGCCGATGTCGGTCACGATGCCGACCGCCTGCGAGGAGCCGCGGTCGGCCAGTTTGGTGACCGTCGCCGGGTTGATGTCCACCGACACCAGCGGCACCGACGCCGGCAGCAGGTTCCCGGTCGCGATCGAGTGCAGCATCGTCGCGACCATGATCGCGAACCCGACGCCCTCGAGCTCGGCGCGCATGGCGCGCTGGCCGTCGATGACGTCGGTGATGACGTCGGGCAGCGGCCCGTCGTCGCGCACGGACCCCACGAGCACGAACCGCTTGCCGGCCTTGACCATCGCGTGCATGACGCCGCTGGTGAGCACGCCCTGCTCCACCGCCGCGGCGATCGAGCCCGCGCGCCGGATGGTGTTGATGGCGCGGATGTGGTGCTCGTGGCCGTGCTCGACGCCCTTGCCGTGCGACAGGTCGACGCCGAGCGACGTGCCGTAGAGCGCCGACTCGACGTCGTGGGTCGCGAGCGCGTTGCCGGCGAACAGCACGTCCACCCAGCCGTGCTCGACCAGCGCGACCATCGCCGGCGCGGCCCCGGTGTGGACGACCGCCGGGCCGCCGACCCACAGGATCCGCCCGCCGTCGCCGCGCACCTCGCGCATCCGCTCGGCGATCTGCCGGACCAGCACCGCCTGCGGCTTCTCGCTCGACACCGCGGACGACATGAACTCGAACGCGTCGGCCGAGTGCTCGCGCGGCGGCAGCACCACCTTGACGCCCGAGGCGCCGCAGACGATCCGGTCGCCCGCCTTCACGTCCGACACCGGCACGGTCCGCACCCGGTTGCCGTCGACCACCAGCCCGCAGTCCATCTCCGGGTGCTCGACCGGCACCCACTGCCCGCCGAGCCGCACCACCGTCTCGAGGTTGGTGGTGCTGTAGAAGTCGTCCGGGAACACGCCGTCCTTGTCGCACGCGCGGAGCACGGCCTCGCCCGGGTCGACCTGGTTGACGCCGTGCGTCTGGATGCGCATGAGCAGCCGCTGCAGCGCCTCGTCGTCGTCGCCGGTGACGGTGATGCGGGCGTACGACTCGTCGTCGTGCGCGCGGCCGACGTCGAGCCGGTCGATGCGGTAGTCGCCGCCGTAGTTCAGGACGTCGTCGAGCACCAGTGCGAGCACGCCCGAGTCCATGAGGTGCCCGCTGACCTCGACGGTCTCGGTGACGGCCACAGCAGTCCTTCCTCGGCGGTGCGACGGGCTCAGACGACGGCGCCGTCGTCGGGCCCGTCGTCGGCGCCCGGAGCATCGCGCATCCAGTACACGAGCGCCCCGGCGCCCCCGGCCGTCAGCAGCATGCCGAGCAGGTAGCTGCCGCTGCCCGCCGCGACGTCGAGCAGCGACGGCGCGAACAGCAGCAGGATCCCCAGCACGATCGCGCCGAGGGCGGCCAGGGTGCGCGGCGAGATCCGCGGCGGCGGCGGGGGAGGCGGCGGCACGTAGTGGCCGTCGTCGGGCAGCGCGTCGGGCTCGACCCAGCCGGGCAGGTCGGCGGACGGCCGGTCGTCGCGACGGCGCCGCGGGCGCTCCGCCGGCGCGACCGGCCGCTCGGCGGCGGGCGGCGACGGGTCGACGTCCTCCTCGACCGGCCACGGCGGCACCGGCTGCTCGGGGGCCCGCTCGAAGCCCTCGACGATCGCGCGCCAGGCGGCGTCGTCGTCGGCGGCGGGTGCGGCGGGCGCCGCGGGTGCCGGGCGCTCGAGGCGCGGCGGCGGCTTGAGCACCCGCCCCGACGCCCCGCGCGGCACCGCGTGCAGGAACTGCTCGACGCCGCCCACGTCCGGCAGCGCCTGCACCACCTCGTCGGCGGCGGCCTCGACGACGGCCCGCGCGACGTCGGCGCGCGCGACGTCGACCCAGAGCCGCTCGAGCGGGCGCACCGGCATCGTGCCGGCACGCGACACCGGGTCGGTCGTGGCGCCGGCCGGCTCGACGTGCGCGGCGACGCCTTCCGCGGCCAGCCGCTCCAGCAGCTGGTCGGACAGCCGCGGGTCGATGTCGACGAGCGCGCCCCACTCGCCGGCGGAGAGCCCGTTGCCGCGGCGGCCACGCGACGGCTCGGCGGGCTCTGGCCCGCCTGCCGGGGGGAGCGGAGGGTGCACCGGCTCGCGCCCGGCTCAGCCGGCCCGGTCGGCCGGGGCGTGCTCGCGGACGAAGGCGAGCGACTCCTCGAAGATCGTCGGCGCGTCGTTGTCGAGCGTGGCGACGTGGTAGCTGTTCTCGAGCAGCCGCTCGCGGACCGACGCGTGGCCCTGCAAACCCTGAAGCAGCTTGATGCCGCTGATCGGCTCGACCACGTGGTCGGTGGTGCTGCGGAAGACGAGCACGGGCGCGGTGATGCGCGGCAGGTCGGCGCAGACGACGGGCCACGCGGACTGCAACGAGTGCACCGCCTTGAGCGGCAGCCGGTCGTAGGCCAGCTCCTTGACGCCCGGCTTCTTGATGTCGCTGCCGATGCCGGGGAAGGAGCCGACCAGCCGCTTGGCCACCGGCAGCAGCTTGGCGTCCTTGCGCTGGGTCGCGAGGCTCGTGTTGACGACCACGACGCCGGCGACCTCGTCACCCCGCAGCTCGGCGAGCCGCAGCACGAGCGTCCCGCCCATCGACAGGCCCATCGCGAACACCGTGGAGCACCGGCTGCGGAGGTCGTCGAACGCCGCCTCGACCGCGCCGTACCAGTCGTCCCACGTCGTCGCGTTCATGTCCTGCCAGCGCGTCCCGTGGCCGGGCAGCAGCGGGCACCGGACGGTGAGCCCGGCCGCGTTCAGGTACTCGGCCCACGGCCGCATGCTCTGGGGCGTGCCCGTGAAGCCGTGGCTGAGGAGCACGCCGACGTCGCCGCCGGGCAGGTCGACCGGCTCGGCACCGGGCATCACGGGGGCACTGCTGCCGGCGGGCACGGGCACGGGTGGACCTCTCGGGGGCTCGGGGCGGGACCGGCCAGCATCGTCGCACGCGCGGGGCGCCGACCGGAGGCGGTCCGCCGGCACGCCCGACGACTCCGAACGGGCGAACCTGGCGGTCGCTGCCGGTACGCCGTTCGCGATCCGGGGTAGGCCGGACGGCGCAGCCGGCCCGACAGATCACCCGGCCGACAGCGGCACCGCCTCCCTGCTGCCGAGTGGTGACTTCCACAGGTCGGTGCCGTTGCCCCCGCCGGGCCGACGGCCCTAGGGTCGGGCATCCCTGCGACGGAGAGGAGGACGGCATGGGCTACTGGTTCATCAAGGCCGTCCTCGCGCCGATCCTCCGGGTGATGTTCCGGCCGACGGTCGTGAACCCGGAGAACATCCCGCTCGAGGGGGCCGCGATCCTGGCCGGCAACCACACCTCGTTCCTCGACAACTTCATCATCCCGCTCGTCGTGCCGCGACGGGTCACGTTCCTCGCCAAGAGCGACTACTTCACCGGCCGCGGGCTCAAGGGCCGGCTGCAGGCGCTGTTCTTCCGCAGCGCCGGGCAGATCCCGATCGACCGGTCCGGTGGCGCCGCCAGTGAGGGCGCGCTCCGCACCGGTCTCAAGGTGCTCGAGAGCGGCCGGCTGCTCGGGCTGTACCCCGAGGGCACCCGTTCACCGGACGGCCGGCTCTACCGCGGCAAGACCGGCGTGGCCCGCATGGCCCTGGAGGCCGGGGTCCCGGTGGTGCCGGTCGGCCTGGTCGGCCTGTACGAGCTGCAGCCGGCCGGGCGCACGATCCCGAAGATCGGCAAGGTCGAGGTGCGCGTCGGCAAGCCGCTCGACTTCAGCCGTTACAAGGGCAGGGAGGGCGACCGCTTCGTCCTGCGGTCCTTCACCGACGAGATCATGTACGAGCTCATGCTGCTGTCGGGCCAGGAGTACATCGACCAGTACGCCACCAAGGCCAAGGCCGACATCGAGGAGGCGCGCCGCGCGGCGCGCGAGGCGATGGTCAGCGACGCCCCGGTGCCCGCCCGCCGAGCCACCTAGCCGGCCGGCCCGAGGTGCGGCTCGACACCGCGCTGTGGCGGGCGATCGCCGTCTTCCGGGTGGCGGCGCTGCTCTACGCCGCCGGCTCGATGGCCGCGTTCACCGACACCTACGCGCGCCCTCGCCTGGGCTGGGCGGTGCTCGGGGCGATGGCCGTCTGGACCGCGGTGTCGGCGTGGCTGTACGCCGACCCCAGGCGCCGCACCTGGCCGGTGCTGGCGCTCGACCTCGCGCTGACGCTGGCCGCGCTGATGTCGTCGGTGCTGGTGCTGACCGCCGAGCGCATCGACGCCGGCGACCCGACCGTCACCGTCAGCTGGAGCGCCGCTCCGGTGCTGGCGTGGGCGGTGCGCGGTGGCTGGGTCGGCGGCGTCGTCGCGGCGGCGTGCGTGAGCGCTGCGGTCGTCGCCGAGCGGGGCGGCACGCCGTCGCAGGCGAGCGTCAACAGCATCGTGCTGCTCCTGCTGGTGGGCGCCGTCGTCGGCTACGTGGTGGCGCTGGCGCGGCAGGCCGAGACGGCGTACGCGCGGGCGGTGGAGCTGCAAGCCGCTGCGGCGGAGCGCGAGCGGCTCAGCCGCCGCGTGCACGACGGCGTGCTGCAGGTGCTGGCGCTCGCCGCCGGCCGGTCCGACGACGCCGAGCTCGCCCGCGTCGCGGCCGAGCAGGAGCGGTCATTGCGCGCGATGATCGCGCGACCCGCCGACGTGGCGAGCGCGGCAGCGGCCGGCGAGACCGACCTGCGTGCCCTGCTTCCGTCGGACGGCGGCGTCGAGCTCGCCGCCCCGGCGTCGCCGGTGCTCCTGCCGACCGCCGTGGCGCACGAGCTCGCCGCCGCGGTCGGCGAGGCGGTGCGCAACGCGCGCAGGCACGGCGGCGGCCGGGCCTGGCTGCTGCTCGAGGACGAGCCCGACGCCGTCACGGTCTCCGTGCGTGATGACGGCCCCGGCATCGCCCCCGGCCGGCTCGAGGAGGCCGAGGAGCAGGGTCGCCTCGGCGTGGCGCGCTCGATCCGCGGACGAGTGGCCGACCTGGGTGGCACCGTCGTCGTCGACAGCGCGCCCGGGCGCGGGACGGAGGTGGAGCTGCGTGTACCTCGATGAGGAGCCGACACGCGTCACCGTCGTCGTCGCGGACGACCACCCGATCTGGCGCGACGCCGTCGAGCGCGACCTCGCCGCCGCCGGGCTGACCGTCGTCGGAACCGCGGGCGACGGCGACAAGGCGGTGCGGGTCTGCGCCGCCACCCGGCCGACGGTGCTCGTCTGCGACCTGCAGATGCCCGGGCGCTCGGGGGTCGAGGTGACGGCCGAGGTCGTGCAGCACGGCACGCGGGTGCTGGTGCTGTCGGCGAGCGGCGAGCAGCAGGACGTGCTCGACGCCGTCAAGGCCGGAGCCACCGGCTACCTCGTGAAGTCGGCGAGCACGCCCGAGCTGGTCGAGGCGGTGCGGCGCACGGCGGAAGGCGAGGCGGTGTTCACCGCCGGGCTGGCCGGCCTGGTGCTGGGGGAGTTCCGGCGGATGGCGGCCGAGCCGGCCTCGGACGCGCCGCGGCTCACCGACCGCGAGACCGAGGTGCTCCGGCTGGTCGCCAAGGGGCTGACCGCCAAGCAGGTCGCCGAGCGGCTGGTGCTCAGCCACCGCACCGTCGAGAACCACGTGCAGAACACCCTGACCAAGCTGCAGCTGCACAACCGCGCGCAGCTGGTGCGCTACGCGCTCGAGCAGGGGCTCGCCGACTGAGCGGCGTGCGGACGGCCGTCGCGGTCGCGGTGCTCACCGCGGTCGGCGTCGCGACGCTGTCGGAGACCGACCGGCCGGCCGAGCCCGTGACGGAGCGGCCGCGCGCGGTCGGCGTGGTGCACGCGCCGGTGCCGCCGGCGCGCCTGTCGCCGCTGCCGCCCGCCGTCGCAGGATCGGGCGGGTTCGCCTTCGCGGCCGTGCAGCCGCACGACACCTCGCGCCCGGTCGCGTTCGACCCGTGCCGCCCGGTGCGGTGGGCCGTGCGCCGCGACGGCGAGATCCCGGGCGGAGACGCCCTGCTCGAGGAGGCGGTCGCGCAGGTCGCGGCGGCAACGGGCCTGGTGTTCGAGCGGCTGCCCGACACCGACGAGACGCCGTCGAAGGACCGGTCGCTGGTGCAGCCCGACCGCTACGGGCCCGGCATCGTCCCGGTGCTCGTCGCGTGGACCGACGAGGACGGCTGGCCGGCTCTGCGCGGGCTGGTCGCGGGCATCGCCGGCGGGCAGTGGCTCGACGGCGGCGGCGTCGACTCCCGCCGCTACGTCACCGGGCACCTGCTGCTGGACGCCGAGCAGCTGATGGAGACGCTCGACGGGCACGACGGTCGCGCCCGGGTGCGGGCCGTGCTGCTGCACGAGCTGGCTCACGTGGTCGGGCTGGGCCACGTCGACGACCCGGACGCGCTGCTCGCGCCGCTGCACGCCGACCAGCCCGGCTACGGGCCGGGCGACCTGCGCGGGCTGCGAGCGGTCGGCGCGGGGGAGTGCTTCACCGACTGGGACGTCGTCGAGGGTCCGTCGCGCGGGCAGTAGGGCTCGGGCAGTAGGGCTCAGTCGGGCAGGTCGGCGACGGCGCGCACGACGTCGTCGCCGTTCACCACCGCCGCGGACACCGCGCCCATCGTGAGGTTGTGGTCGCGCGCGTACCGCCGGATGCGCCGGTACGCGGTGTCCATGTCGACGCCCGCGACGACCGCGACGACCCCCTTGGCCTGCTCGATCGCGATGCGGGTGTCCAGCGCGCTCTGCAGCTGCTCGGCGAGCAGCGCGGCGCGGTGGACCGACCGCTGCTGCAGCACGCCGATCGTCGCGATGTCCGCGAGCGCCTGCGCCACCCGCTTCTCTCGCGGACCGAGCGGTCGCTGGTCGGTCTGGAAGAGGTTGAGGCCGCCGATGACCTCGTCGCGCAGCCGCATGGGCACGGCGTGCACCGAACGGAAGCCTGCGCGCCGGGCCTCGGCGGTGAAGCGGGGCCAGCGCGAAGCCGCCTCCGCGAGGTCGTCGACCGAGATCGTCGTGTCCTGCGCGATGCAGTCGAGGCAGGGTCCCTCGTGGTTCTGCAGCTGGAACAGCTCGAGCAGGCGCATCTCCTCGGTCGAGGACGCCACCAGCTGCAACCCGCCGCGCTGGTCGCGCAGCAGGACGCCGCCCGCAGCGCCGTCGAGCAGGTGCATCGCGGTGGTCACGAGCCGGTCCATCAGGTCGACGACGTCGTAGTCCGCGACGAGCGTGTCGGCCAGGGTCACCAGCGCCTCGGCGACGTCCGCGTCGCGACCGCCTCGAGCGCCCGGTGTCGTCATGCGTCCTCCCGCGGGAACGTGAGCTTGCCGGCGATGACGTCGTCGGCGACCTCCTCTACCGAACGCCCGTCAGCGAAGGCCACGGCACGCAGCTGCACGAGCGCCTGCTCGATGCTCGCGCCGAGCTGGGCACTCACCATGCCCGCCGCGCCGTGCACCTTGAACCGCAGCCCAGGCTGCAGCCAGGCCGCGTTCCCGGCCGGCGCGCCGGTGGCGAGGTCCAGCAGCACGGCCGTCGCGCTGTCTGCGGTGAGCAGCGCCGCTCGGAGCTCGTCCGGGTCCAGCGGTCCGGGCGTGCGGCGGTACAGGTCCATGGCGCCCAGCGGTACGGCGCCGATGGTGAGCGGGAACCCGAACACCGCGCGCACCCCCGCTCCGGCGGCGCCGTCCAGGAACGCGGGCCACCGGTCCTGCACGCCTTCGCTGCGGTCCTCGACGTCGCTGACGAGGACGGGTGAGCGGTTCGCGGTCGCGTCGACGCAGGGGCCCTCGCCCACGAGGAACTGCAGGTCCTCGACCAGTGCGGCGACCTCGTCGGTGGCGCACACGGTCGCCCGGTGCCCCTGGGCCGTCACGAGCGCGACCCCGCCGCCGTCGACGCCCGCCGCCAGAACGCACCGAGTGAGCATGTCCTCGACATGCCTCGCAAGCCGGTCCCAGTGGGGGGAGCCACGGCCGTGGTCCTGCACTCTTGCACCACCTCGAGGCTCGGCCCGCAGACTGCGCAGCGCACGCCGCGGTCGCCGTCGAGGTCGTGGCCGACACTACGCCCCTCTTCGGCATCTTGTTTCGTGTCGCGACGGGTCGTACTGTCCGAGTCGACAAGTGCCGGGCGCTGTCCAGACACCCGCAACCTCCGGCCGCGGTCTTCTGCGGCGAAGCGAGGCAGCCGGTGGCACGACCGGACGAGGTGGCGCGTCGACGGGCGAGGTCCGTCGGCCACCCGTCGACGTTCGAGCGCGACACCGTGCGGCCGTCGCCCGTGGCCGTCCCTGACCTCGCCGAACTGAAGCGCAACAAGGCCGAGGCGTCCCACGCCCTCGTCGTCGCGTGCCGGGAGGCACGTGCGGTGCGGCGCATCGGCGGCCGCGATTTCGACGAGATCCGGGCAGCGCTGGCGACCGAGCGGGTGAAGGTCGCCCTGGACCGCATGGAGGCGGCGTCGCTCGCGCTCGAGGCCGGCACCGCGGTGCTGCGGGCGCACCGCGACGGACTCACCGGGTGCCTGTCGCGCGACAGCGGCCTCGAGCAGCTGCGGCAGGAGCTCGACCGCGCCGGGCGTCAGCAGACCGATCTGGTGGTCGTGTTCCTCGACGTCGACGGGCTCAAGCAGGTCAACGACACGCGGGGTCACCTCGCCGGTGATGGCCTGCTGCGCGCCGTCGGCGCCGCGCTGAAGGAGTGCCTGCGCAGCTACGACGTCGTCCTGCGCTTCGGCGGCGACGAGTTCGTGTGCGGCCTGCCGGGTCTGCAGACGACCGAGGCGCGGGTCCGCATGGCCGACGTCGCCCGCGAGCTCGACCGGCGCTGGCCCGGCGCGCGCTTCACCGCCGGCTTCGCGCTGGCGTTCTGCGCCGACGACGTCGACGCCGTCGTCGAGCGCGCGGACGCCGACCTGTACAGGCAGCGGCGCGAGCGGGCGGCTGTCGTCCGGATCGACCGAGCACAGCCGACCGACGCGTGACCGGCGAGCTGTCGGCGAGCTGTCGGCGACCTGGCCCGAGCGGCGCTGGGCGGTCGCGGCGAGCGGTCTGCTGACGACTGCGCTCGAGCGGTGGCAGCCGCCCGCCCGGGTGGCTGGAGCCCTCCCGACGGTTTCGGGCGACTCGGAAACCGTGGGGAGGGCTCCACTCGTGCTGGCTGGAGCCCTCCCGACGGTTTCGGGTGGCGCGGGAACCGTGGGGAGGGCTCCGGACGGGTGGGTGGTCGGGTCTGGCACCGTGGCCCAGGACCGACACCCGGACGGACACCGGTCCCGCACCATGCCGAGCTGAGGAGCGTTGCCCATGCCGGACTTCGTCGGCGCCGTCGACCAGGGCACGACGAGCACGCGCTTCATGCTGTTCGACCGCTCGGGCCGCGACGTCGCGCGCCACCAGCTCGAGCACGAGCAGGTGCTGCCGCGGGCCGGCTGGGTCGAGCACAACCCGGTCGAGATCTGGGAGCGCACCGAGACCGTCATCCGCACGGTGATGAACCGGCTGCGGATCGGGCCTGCCGACCTGGCTGCGGTCGGCATCACCAACCAGCGCGAGACGACGGTGGTGTGGGACCGCCGGACGGGCCGGCCTGCCGCCGGCTACGTACTTCGCCGGTGGCAAGCTGCAGTGGCTGCTCGAGAACGTCGACAGATCGGAAGAGCGTCGGGTAGGGAAAGAGGGTAGG
>JBKHYE010000072.1:0-16576 GCA_046565705.1 Actinomycetes bacterium | reverse complement strand
CGGCGGCGGGCCGGCCCACGCGACGGACGAGCGCGCGTCGTCCTGGTCGACGGAACCGCCTGGGAACACGTGCATCCCGCCGAACACCATGCCGACGACGCGGCGCAGCAGGTACACCTGCGGTCCGCCCGGCGCGTCGCGCAGCAGCGCGATGGTGGCGGCGTCGCGCGGCGCCGCTGGCGTCCACCCGCCGTCGCGCAGCGCGCGGGCCCGCTCGAGCAGGTCGGGAGGCGGCTCGCCGGCCACGTGCGATCCTCCTCCGGTCAGGACCCCGCCGCGAGCTGCACGACGAGCTCCACCTCGACCGGCGCGTCGAGCGGCAGGCTGGCGACTCCGACGGCGGAGCGAGCGTGCTGGCCGGCCCCGTCCTCGCCGCCGCCGAAGACGTCGCCGAGCAGCTCGGAGGCCCCGTTGACGACACCGGGCTGGCCGGTGAAGTCGGGGGCCGAGGCGACGAAGCCCACGACCTTGACCACGCGCTCGACGGCGTCGAGACCGACCAGCGCGTCGATCGCGGCCAGCGCGTTGAGCGCGCAGGTGCGGGCAATGTCCTTGGCCTGCTCCGGCGTCACGAGCGCACCGACCTTGCCGGTGACCGCCATGCGGCCCTCGACCACCGGCAGCTGGCCGCTGGTGAAGACGAGGTCGCCCGAGCGGACGGCCGGCACGTACGCCGCGACCGGCGGGACGACCGGCGGCAGCTCCAGGCCCAGCTCGGCCAGCCGCGCAATCGCGCTCATGCCGCGCCGGCCCCGCCCGTGACCGGTCGCTTGAAGTAGCCGACGAGGGTGTCGCCGCCCTGCGGTCCCGGCACCACTTGCACGAGCTCCCAGCCGTCGGCGCCGAAGTTGTCGAGGATCGCCTTGGTGTTGTGGATCAGCAGCGGAGCGGTGAGGTACTCCCAGCGCGTGCGGTCGGTGCTCATGCCGCGAGGGTAACGAGCGCTCCGCCGACCGCCGAGACGGGCCGACGAGCGAGACGGTCGGCGCCGTCAGGCGCTCTGCTGCTGCTGGGCCGCGCGCTTGCGGAGCAGCCGCCGGCGCTCGAGCTCGTTGAGCCCGCCCCAGATGCCGTGCGGCTCCTGCACCGCGAGGGAGTACTCGAGGCACTGCGGCTGCACCGGGCACGTGCGGCACAGCGCGCGCGCCGCGCCCTCGCGGGCGTCCTTCTCCGGCTTGCGCTCGAAGTGCGCCGGCGCGAAGAAGTGGACGGCGTTCTTGGTGCGGCAGGCCGCGGCCGCCCGCCAGCCGGGGTCGAGCATCCGGTCAGCGGCCAGTCGAGGGGTGTGCATCGACGTCCTCCGTGGTCGGCGGGCCCCGCGGACGGCTGCCCGCTGCTCTCGGGGGGAGGTGTTCGACCCCCGTCCGCGATCTCCTGCCGGCCTCCGCAACGGGTCTAGCGCCTACCCTGGTCGCCGTGGCCGACTTCGCGGACGTGCGCCTGCACGTCGTCACCGGCAAGGGCGGCACCGGCAAGACCACCGTGGCCGCCGCCCTCGCCCTGGCGCTCGCGTCCGGCGGCCGGAAGGTGCTGCTGACCGAGGTCGAGGGCCGCCAGGGCATCGCGCAGCTGTTCGACACCCCGCCGCTGCCCTACGAGGAGCGCAAGGTCGCGGTCGCGCCCGGCGGCGGCGACGTCTTCGCGCTGGCGATCGACCCGGAGCAGGCGCTGCTCGACTACCTGCACATGTTCTACAAGCTCGCGCCGACCGGGATCCCCGCCCGCACGCTGCGCCGCATGGGCGCCATCGACTTCGCCACCACCATCGCGCCCGGCCTGCGCGACGTCCTGCTCACCGGCAAGGTCAAGGAGGCCGCCGTCCGCCGCGAGCAGGGCCGCAAGGGCGCACCCGGCCGGCACACCTACGACGCCGTCGTGCTCGACGGCCCGCCCACCGGCCGGATCGCGCGCTTCCTCAACATCTCGCACGAGGTGGGCGGACTGGCCAAGGTCGGCCCGATCAAGACCCAGTCCGACAGCGTCATGGCGACCTTCCGGTCGGACGCGACGGCGGTGCACCTCGTGACGCTGCTCGAGGAGATGCCGGTCCAGGAGACGATCGACGGCGTCGCGGAGCTGCAGTCGGTCGGGCTGCCGGTCGGCGGCGTCGTCGTCAACAACGTCCGGACGCCGGCGCTGCCGCCCGACGAGCTGGCCGCCGCCCGCGAGGGCCGGCTCGACGCGGGCCGGGTCGCCGGCGCGCTGAAGAAGGCCGGGCTGGAGACCTCGCCCGACGTCGTCGAGGCGCTGCTGACCGAGGTCGCCGAGCACGCCGAGCGCGTCGAGCTCGAGGAGCGCGGCCGCGACGCGCTGGCCCACCTCGCGCGACCGACGTACGAGCTGCCGCGGATGACCGACGCCGTCGCGCTCGACAGCCTCTACGAGATGGCCGAGATGCTCCACCAGCAAGGCATGGCCACACCCCCCGACGTCGCTCGCTCCGCTCACGGCGCCGCGGGGACCCCGAAGGCCGGGTCATGACCACGGGGCGACAGCATCCGCCGGCGCACGTGCCGCACCCCCCGCCGCCGCCGCTCGACGTCGACGGCCTGCTCGACACCGCCGCGATCGTCGTGTGCTGCGGCTCGGGCGGCGTGGGCAAGACGACGACCGCTGCCGCGCTCGCCGTCCGCGCCGCCGAGCGCGGTCGCCGGACGGTCGTGCTGACCATCGACCCGGCCCGGCGGCTGGCGCAGTCGATGGGGCTGTCCGAGCTCGACAACACCCCGCGCCCGGTCGCCGGTGTCGACACCTCGGCGGGCGGCTCGCTCGACGCGATGATGCTCGACATGAAGCGGACGTTCGACGAGATCGTCCTCGCGCACGCCGACGCCGAGAAGGCGGAGCAGATCTTCGCGAACCCCTTCTACCAAGCGCTCTCGTCCTCCTTCGCCGGCACGCAGGAGTACATGGCGATGGAGAAGCTGGCGCAGCTGAAGGCCGCCGGCCAGCACGACCTCATCGTCGTCGACACCCCGCCCACCCGTTCGGCGCTGGACTTCCTCGACGCACCGGAGCGCATGACGACGCTCATGGACGGGCGGATGGTCCGCATCCTGCTCGCGCCCGCCAAGGCCGGCGGCAAGGCGTACCTGAAGGTCGTCACCGCCGGGTTCAACGTCTTCACCAGCGCGATCACCCGGATCATCGGCGCGCAGGTGCTGCAGGACGTCTCGCAGTTCGTCGCGGCGCTCGAGACGATGTTCGGCGGGTTCCGGGAACGGGCGCAGGCGACCTACGACCTGCTGAAGAGCGACGGCACGTCCTTCGTCGTCGTCGCGGCGCCCGAGCGCGACGCGCTGCGCGAGGCGTCGTACTTCGTCGAGCGGCTGGCCGAGGAGAAGATGCCGCTGGCCGGCCTCGTCGTGAACCGGGTGCACCGGTCGGCGGCGACGGCGCTGTCGGCGGAGCGCGCGCTGGCCGCGGCGGAGGAGCTGCAGGCGATGGCGGGCGACGGCCGCGAGGACGGTGGCCCTTCTGATGACGACGTGCTCGCCTCGGGCGTCCTGCGGCTGCACGCCGACCGCATGACGGTCGCCGCCCGCGAGAAGCGGCTGCGCGAGCGGTTCACCTACGCCCACCCGGGGGTGCCGGTGACCGAGGTCGCGGCGCTGGCCGGCGACGTGCACGACCTCGAGGGCCTGCGCCGCATCGGTGCCGACCTCGCCGGCGGCACCGAGGCCGCTGTCCCCGCCGTCTGACCCGGCAGCCGGCGTCAGCCGGCCCGGCGCTCCTGGGTCGCCCCGGCCAGGTGCTCGGCACGCGCCTGCATCAGCAGGCCGCGCCACGACGCGACCTCCGGCCGGCGACGCAGCAGGGCGCGGCGCTCGCGCTCGGTCATGCCACCCCAGACGCCGAACTCGACGCGGTTGTCCAGCGCGTCGGCGAGGCACTCGGTGCGCACCGGGCACCCCATGCAGACCGCCTTGGCACGGTTCTGGGCCGCGCCGGTGACGAACAGCTCGTCGGGGTCGGCGCCCTTGCACGCCGAGCGCGCGGTCCAGTCCTGGAGCGTGTCGGCGAAGATCGGGCCGGGGAGTGTGGTGAGGGCAGCCATGACGGTCGGTCCTTGCGCGAGGGGGTGAGCGGCGAGGGGGTGCCGGCCCGCAGTGCGCCGACTGGACGAACGTAGGAAAAGGGCGACTCGGGCGGCAGCCCCCAAGGGGACGGTTCTGGGTAGTCCTCGTGGGCTAGTCGGACTCTGGGCACATGCGGGGCGAAAGGCTGGAAGCCGGGCCTGCGGAACTGGCTCGCGGGCGTGCCGCCGCGCTCGACGGCGTGGCACCGGCCAGGCCGCCGGCGGCGGACGGCGCGCGGGCCGGCGTCCGGCAGCGGGCCCGGAGCACCCCTCCCACGTACGCTGGTCGTCGTGCGTCGACCCCCTCCGCCGCCGCAGTCGGCGCTCTCGCAGCTCGGCAAGGCAGCGCTGACCAGCGCGCTCGTCGGGCTGCTCGTCGCCGCGCTCGTGCTGCCGGTCATCGGCGGCGTCGGACTGGCCGCCAAGTCGCAGGCCGACGAGTTCCTCGTGCTGCCGGCGTCGCTCGAGACGGCGCCGCTGGCCCAGCGCAGCCGGATCCTCGCCTCCGACGGCAGCCTGATCGCCTCCCTCTACAGCGAGAACCGCGTCGTCGTCCGGCTCACCGACGTCCCGGAGACGGCCCGCAAGGCGGTGCTCGCCATCGAGGACGCCCGCTTCTACGCGCACAACGGCGTCGACGTGAAGGGCACCTTGCGCGCCGCGGTCGCCAACGCCAAGGCCGACGCCGTCACGCAGGGCGGCAGCACGCTGACCCAGCAGTACGTCAAGAACGCGCTCATCCAGGCCGCCACCACCAAGGAGCAGCTCAAGGCGGCCCGCGAGACGACGATCGACCGCAAGGTGCGCGAGGCGCGCTATGCCCTCGCCATCGAGCGGCAGCTGTCGAAGGACGAGATCCTCGAGCGCTACCTGAACATCGCCTACTTCGGCAACGGCGTGTACGGCATCGGCACCGCCGCCAACTACTACTACGGCAAGCCGGTGCAGGAGCTCACCGTCGCCGAGGGTGCGCTGCTGGCCGGGATCGTCCAGAGCCCGGGCCGGTGGGACCCCGTCGCGAACATGCCCGCCGCGCTCGAGCGGCGCAACGTCGTGCTCAACCGGATGGCCGAGGTCGGCTTCATCGACGCCGCGCAGCTGGCCGCCGCGACGGCCGAGCAGCCGGCGCTGCGGCTCTCGCCCGTGGGCAGCGGATGCGAGGCGCCCGAGGTGACGGCGCCGTTCTTCTGCGACTACGTGCGCCGGGTGCTCGAGGACTCCGAGCTCGGCGCGGTGCTCGGCCGCACGCGTGAGGAGCGCCAGCAGCGGCTGCTGTCGGGCGGCCTCACCATCCGCACCACGCTCGACCCGCGCCTGCAGGCCGTCGCCCAGCAGACCGTCGACGAGCGGGTGCCGCGCGACGACCCGTCCGGCGTCGCGTCCGCCGTGAACATCGTGGAGCCCGGCACCGGCGCGGTGCGGGCGATGGCGGTCAACCGGCACTTCGGCGAGGAGGGCGTCGGCACCACGAAGGTCAACCTGGCGATCGGTGGCTCGAGCGGCTTCCAGGCCGGCTCGACCTTCAAGCCGTTCGTACTGGCCCGCGCGCTGCAGATGGACATCCCGCGCCGGCTCTCCATCCGCTCGCCGCAGACCTACTCCTCCGACGTCTTCGTCGACTACAAGGACGGCCGCAAGGTGCCGTACCGCGTCTCGAACGCGGGCGACTCGCAGTCCGGCACCTACAACCTGGAGAGCGGCACGCACGGCTCGGTCAACACCTTCTACGTCCAGCTGCAGGAGCGCACCGGCGTCGAGCGCCCGGCCGCGATCGCCGAGTCGCTGGGGCTGCGCCAGTTCCAGGACGGCAAGCCGCAGGCCCCGCTGCTGCGCAGCGGCTCGTTCACGCTCGGCACCAACGAGGTCAGCCCGCTGGCGATGGCCGGCGCCTACGCCGCGTTCGCCGCCCGGGGCCTGTACTGCCCGCCGACGCCGATCGCCGAGGTGACGGACGCCAACGGAACCAAGATCGGGCTGCCGACGCCGCCGTGCCAGCAGGTGATCGAGCAGGACGTCGCCGACGACGTCAACGACATCCTGCAGGGCGTCATCGACGGCTCGACGCGCGGGCGCACGGGCCGGGCCGCGTCGATCGGCCGGCCGGCCGCCGGCAAGACCGGGAGCACCAACGGCTCGAAGGCGGCCTGGTTCATCGGCTACACGCCGCAGCTGGCGGCGGCGGTGTGGGTCGGCAAGCCGCAGCCGGAGGAGCTGAAGTACATCCGCATCGGCGGCCGGTACTACGCGCAGGTCTACGGCGGCACGCTGCCCGCGGCGATCTGGCAGGACGTCATGGCCGACGCCATGGAGCTGTTCCCGGTCGAGGGCTTCCTGCCGCCCACCGAGGACTCCGACGACCTCGCCGTGCCCGACGTGCGCGGGCTGGCGGCCAGCGACGCCCGGGCAACGCTGCGGGCGGCCGGGTTCTCGGTCAGCACCGGCGGCCGCGTGCCGGCGGCCGGGGTCCCGGAGGGGTCGGTCGCGTACACGTCACCCGCCGCAGGCACGCCCGTCGAGGCCGGGTCGACGGTGGTCCTGTTCCTGTCGAACGGCGGGGACGAGGCACCTGCGCAGCAGCCGGTGGGCGACACCGCCGGTGGCGGTGGGCTCGATCAGCCGGGCGCACCACCGGCCGACGGCACCACGACCGACCCGGCGCCGGACGCCGGCGACGGACCGGGCAACGGTCAGGGGCAGGGCCCGCCCACCGACGGCTGACCGGCCGGCTCAGCCGGCCAGCGCCGCCTTCACGGCCGCCGACACCCGCGACCCGTCGGCCCGGCCGGCCACCCGCGGCACGACCACCTTCATGACCGCGCCCATGTCGCGCGGGCCGCTCGCGCCGGTCTCGGCGACGGCGTCGCGCACCAGGCCCGCGAGCTCCTCGTCAGACAGCTGCGCCGGCAGGTAGGACGCGAGCACCTGCTCCTCGGCGAGCTCGCGCTCGGCGCGGTCGGGGCGCCCGCCGTCGCGGAAGGCGGTGGCCGCCTCCCGCCGCTTCTTGGCCTCGCGGGCGACGACCTTGAGGACCTCGTCGTCGGACAGCTCCCGCGCCGCCTTGCCGGCGACCTCCTCGGTGCCGACCGCCGTCAGCAGCATCCGGAGCGTCGCGGTCTTCACCTCGTCGCGGGCCTTCATCGCCGCCGTGAGGTCGGCCTGCAGTCGGTCCTTCAGCGCTGCCACGCGCCGCACCCTACGCGCGGGGCACGCCTACCCTGGCCCGGTGCTCCGGGCCGACCGCGTGACGCCGCACCCGGCGCGGGGCGCCGTCGTCGGCCTCGCCGCCGCGGCGGTCGCCGGCGCCGCAGCCTGGCCGTTCGTCGAGCCGCACCTGCCGGTCCTGCGGCACGCGCGCGTGCCCGTGCTGCGCGACGGAGCGCGGCCGCTGCGGGTGCTCCACGTGTCCGACCTGCACCTGCTGCCCCGGCACGCGCGCCGGGCGGCGTGGCTGCGCGGCCTCGCCCGGCTGCAGCCGGACCTGGTCGTCTCGACCGGCGACCACGTCTCGTCGCCCGACGCCACCTCCCTGCTGGTGGAGAGCCTGCGAGCGCTGATCGCCGACGGGGCCGTCGGCGTCTTCGTGCCGGGCAACAACGACTACTACCTGCCGGTGCCGCCGTCGCCGCTCGCGTACCTGCTCGGCCGGCCGCCGACGCGCCGCCCTCCGGACCTGCCGTGGCACGAGGTCGCCGCGGCGCTCACCGACGCGGGCTGGACCGACCTCACGCACCGGCGGACGTCGCACGTGCTGGCCGGGACGACGGTCGTGCTCACCGGCACCGACGACGCGCACCTGCGCCGCGACCGGTACGCGCAGGTCGTCGGGCCGGTCGACCGCGGGGCGCTGGGCATCGGCGTCACGCACACCCCCGCGCGGCGGCTGCTGGAGGCGCTCGCCGGCGACGGGCACGGCCTCGTGCTGGCCGGTCACACGCACGGCGGTCAGCTGCGCGTACCGGGCGCCGGAGCCGTCGTCACCAACTGCGACCTGCCGCGGTGGCGTGCGCGCGGGCTGACCCGCGACGACCGCGGCTGGCTGCACGTCTGCGCCGGTCTCGGGACCTCGCCCTGGCTGCCGGTTCGGCTGTGCTGCCGCCCCGAGGCGACGCTGCTCGAGCTGGTGGCTGCGTCGGACGACGACCGTCCGGCGGCCCGCCCGGTCCGGTAGTCTCGCTGCACCGAGCGGGGTGTGGCGCAGCTTGGTAGCGCGCTGCGTTCGGGACGCAGAGGTCGCAGGTTCAAATCCTGTCACCCCGACAGCAGGACGAGAGGCCGCCCGCGGGCGGCCTCTCGTCGTGTCGGCACCGGCTGGCGACCGGTTGGCGGGCAGTCGCGCAGGGCGCCCGCACGGACGCCACGACCGCCGTACGCTGACGCGGTGGAGCACCGGCCTCCGCCGCCGGTGACCATCGAGGGCGGCTCCGGCTGGCAGCTCGACGGGCCACCGGCGGACGCGCTCGTCGACGTCGACCCCGACGCCGTCGCAGTCCGCCGCGTCGTCCTGGTCCTGGTCGGGCTGCTCGTGGCCGCGGGGCTGGCCGCGCTGCTCGCCGACGTGCGCAGCCGCGCCGCGACGCGGGACGGAGCCGTCCCGGTCCAGGTGCGCGTAGAACGCGACCGGGACGGGCTGCGCGCCCGGCCGGTCCCGGCCGCCCCCGTGTACCGCGCCGACGGCGTCGAGGTCCGGGTCACCGGCTACGAGGTCGACGACGGCGTCGCCGTGGTGGGGCTCGAGGCCGTGAACGCCTCCGGCGGCGCTGTCACGGTCGAGGCGGTGCAGCCCTCGCCCGGTCTGGCGGCGCAGCTGCGCGCTCCGGACGGGTCACCGCTCGCGCTGCCGCTGGTGCTGCCTCCGGGACGCCGTGCGCTGGTCGGCGAGCTGTCGGTCACCGACTGCACCCGGCTCACGCCCGAGGGGCGGGCGTGGACGGGCGGCACGCTGGTCGAGCTGCGGCTGGCCGACGAGCCCGGCGGTGCGTTCTTCGGCTCGCGCTACCCGCTGCTGGCAGCGCTCGAGTCCGCCGCGTGTCCCGCCGAGGACGGCTGACCGGCACGGGTGTCTCACGGCTAGCCTCGCGGAGGTGCCTGCCGATGCCGTGCCCGCGTGGGAGCAGCGCTTCCGCGCCGCCCGCGTCTCGCTGCCCGAGTGGGCGCTCGACGCGCCGCACCGGTGCCTCCACGTCGGCAACCCGACCGGCACCTGGGAGCTGTTCGCGTGGGACCGCGAGCGCGGCACCACGCGGCAGGTGACCGACCGGCCGCACGGCACGCACGACGGCGCGCTGCCGCCGGACGGCGAGCACGTCTGGTGGTTCGACGACTCCGCCGGAGACGAGTTCGGCGTGTGGCGGCGACAGCCGTTCGACGGCGGCGAGCACGTCGAGGCCGTCCCGGTCGTGCCCGCCGCCTACTCGGCCGGCCTGGCTCTCGGGCACCAGATCGTCGTGGTCGGCTGCTCCGACGACGACGGCTCCACGGTGTGGATCCGCACCGGCGACGCCGCCCCGACCGTGCTGTACCGCAGCGAGCACGACGCCGACGTCGCCGATCTCAGCCGGGACGAGCGGCTCGTCGTCGTCGAGCACTCCGAGCACGGCGACTCGCGCCACCGCGCGCTCCGCGCGCTCCGCACCGACGGCACCGTCGCGGGTGACCTGTGGGACGGCGCCGGCCTCGGCCTGCACGCAGTCGGCTTCTCGCCGGTGCCCGGCGACCCGCGGGTGCTGTGCCTCCACGAGCGCGACGGCCGCCCGGCGCCGTTGCTGTGGGACCCGGTGACCGGCCAGGAGCAGCGCGTCGACCTCGACCTGCCCGGCGACCTCGACGCCGACTGGTACCCCGACGGCTCGGCCCTGCTGGTCCGCTCGGACGCCCAGGGCCGCAGCACGTTGCACCGGGTCGAGCTGCCGGCGCTCACGGTTCGCGCGCTGCCCACGCCGACGGGCACGGTCGGCGACGCGACGGCCCGCCCCGACGGCACGGTCGAGTTCTCGTGGTCGTCCGCCGCCGAGCCGCCGGTGGTGCGCTCGTCGACCGGTGCCGTCGTCCTGACGCCGCCGGGCCCGCCGCCGCCCCCGTCGGTGCCGCTCGCCGACGTCGTCGTCGACGGGCCTGGCGGCCCGGTGCACGCGCTGGTCGCGACGCCCGATGGCGAGCGCCCGTTCCCCACCGTCTTCCTGCTCCACGGCGGGCCGACGCACCACGACAGCGACAGCTTCGCCGCCGACCGGGCGGCGTGGGTCGACCTCGGCTGCGCGGTCGTGCACGTCAACTACCGGGGCTCAACCGGCTACGGCTCCGCCTGGCGCGACGCCATCACCGGCCGGCCGGGGCTCACCGAGCTCGAGGACGTCGTCGCGGTGCACGACCGGCTCGTGGCCGAGGGGCTCACCGACCCGGGGCGCTGCGTCGTGGCGGGCGGGTCGTGGGGCGGCTACCTGACGCTGCTGGCGCTCGGGACGTCGCCGGAACGCTGGGCGGCCGGCGTCGCCGCGGTGCCCGTCGCGGACTACCTCGCCGCCTACGAGGACGAGATGGAGCCGCTGCGGGCCTTCGACCGCTCACTGTTCGGCGGTTCGCCCGACGAGGTGCCGGAGCGGTACCGCGCGTCGTCGCCGGTGACCTACGTCGACCGGGTGCGGGCGCCGGTGCTCGTCCTGGCCGGCGCGAGCGACCCGCGCTGCCCGTTGCGGCAGATCGAGAACTACCTGGCCGCGCTGGCAGAACGTGGCGTGCCGCACGAGGTGTACCGGTTCGACGCCGGCCACGGCTCCCTCGTCGTCGACGAGCGGGTCCGGCAGATGCGCGCCGAGCTGGCGTTCGCAGCGCGGCACCTCGGGCTGGCACCGCCCGACTGAGCCCTTCCCGCAGCGGTCGGCGCGCCGTGCCGTCCGGCCGTGGAGATCCGTCCACCGCCGCCCGTGACGATCGAGGGCGGCCCCGGGTGGCAGCTCGAGTCGCTGCCCGGCGACACGATCGGCGAGGCCGAGCGACGCATCGTCTGCTCCGGCCGCTCCGGCTGCTGGAGGCGTCGGGGGGGCCGAGCCGGCGCCGCCAGTCGTCGTCCGCGCCGTCACCGACGCCGGCGTGCGCGAGCGCCGGGTGACGGTCGCGGACTGCGCGCTCCTGGCTCCCACCCGGTCCATCCTCGACAAGGGACAGACCGACATCGCGTTGGACGTCGAGTCCGACCTGGGTGCTGGAGTCACGGACCTGTTCGACGCCGAGGGCGTGGTGACCCGCCTGCGGGCCGAGGCGTGCTGAGCTGACAGCCGTCAGTCGTCGTCCGGCGGAGCCTCATCCGTGGGCTCGGGCGAGCCGGGCGCCGCGGTGGGCAGCAGGGGCGGCTCCGTCGGCTCCGGCGTCGGCTCCTCGGTCGTGGGCTCGGGCGTCGGCTCCTCGGTGGTCGGCTCGGGCGTCGGCTCCTCGGTGGTCGGCTCCGGGCTCGGCGACGTGGTCGTGGGCTCGGGCTCGGGCTCGGGCTCGAGCGCCTCCGCCGCCGCCGCCAGCCGCTGCGCGATCTCCGCGATCCGCGCCGCCTCGGCCGACGTCAGGTCGCCCTCGCGCACCGCGCGGTCGAGCTGGTCGAGCAGCTCCGCGACGCCACGCCGCACGGCGTCGGCGTCGCGGGCGTTGGCGTCGATGGTGATGTCCTCGACGGTGCCGCGGATCTCGTCGCGCGCGTCGACCGAGCAGCCGCTGACCAGGAGCGCGCCCACCACGAGCGGCGTCAGCGCAGCGAGACGGCGGCGGCTCATCCGTCACCCTCCTCGTCGTCGTCCTTCCGCTCCGGCTCCTCGCCCTTGCCGCGCTCCTCCTCGAGGCGCTTGCGCTCCTCCTCGGCCTCCTTCTCGGCCTGCTCCTCGGCCTCGCGCTCGGCCCGCTGTCGGTCCTCCTCAGCGGCCCGGCGCTCGGCCTCGAGCTGCTGCCGCGCCTCCTCGGCCTCGGCCTCCGCCTCACGCCGGGCGATGACGTCGGGGTCGATCTCGTCGGCGCCCTCCTGCACGGCCAGGGCGGCCGACCGGATGACCGCGGCCTCGGACTCCGGCAGGTCGCCCGCCGCCACGGCGGAGTCGACGGTGACGACGAGCTCGTCGACCGCGGTGCGGACGCCGTCGGCGTCGCGCTCGTTCGCCTCGACGGTGACGTCCTCGACGAGGGCGCGGATCTCGCCGCGCGGGTCCTCGGCGCAGCCGGCGAGCAGCAGCGCGGAGAGCACCGAGCCGCTGATCGCGACCGGGCGGGCGAGCGTCACTGGTCCACCGCGTCCTGCAGCTCCTGCAGGGGGTCGCGGACCTCAGCCGGCAGCTCAGGGCTGATCTGCGGCAGCTCGCCCGGCTCGGCGGTGCGGCTCTGGTCCCACAGCAGGCCGCCGACGACCATCGCGGCGATGACGGCGAGCAGCAGCAGCACCCAGGGCGTCGCCGACCGGGAGGAGGGCCTCGGCGCTGGCCGCGCGGGCGGCGGCGCCGGGCGCGCGGTGCGCGCCGTCGCGACCGGGGGTGCCGGTGCGACGGTGGTGCGCGGGAGCACCTGCGTGCGCGACGCCGGCGCGGCGGCCGGCAGCACCGTCGTCGTCGCCTCGCCGCCGGCGGCCACGACCGCCAGCTGCTGGGCGACCTCGCCCGGCGAGGGACGGCGGGCCGGGTCGCGGTCGGTCATCGCGGTGAGCAGCGCCGGCCAGCCCTGCGGCAGGTCCTCGGGGACGTCGGGGGCACGGTTGAGCCGCGCGAGCGCGACCTCCACCGTGCCGCCCTCGTACTCGCGCCGACCGGTAAGGCACTCGAGCAGCACCAGCCCGAGCGCGTACACGTCGGCGGGCGGGCCGACCGGCTCGCCCGCGACCTGCTCGGGCGCGAGGTAGGAGGCGGTGCCGACCATCATCCCGGTGGCCGTGACCTTGGCGGAGTCGATGAGCCGCGCGATGCCGAAGTCGGTGAGCCGCGACCGCCCGTCGGTGCCGACGAGCACGTTCGCGGGCTTCACGTCGCGGTGCACCAGGCCCTTGCCGTGCACGTACTCGAGGGCCTCGGCCACCGAGCGCCCGATCTGCGCGGTGCGGGCCGAGTCGAGCGCGCCGCGGCGCAGCGTGTCGCCCAGCGTCTCGCCCTCGACGAGCTCCATGACGACCCACGGGCGGCCCTCGTCGTCGGTGCCGGCGTCGTAGACCGGGACCAGGCCGGGGTGGTTGAGCCGCGCCAGCGTGCGCGCCTCGTCCGCCGCCCTCGCGGTGCTGTCGTCGTGCGGCGCCGTGACGAGCTTGAGCGCCACCTCGCGGTCGAGGCTGGTGTCGCGTGCGCGCCACACCTCGGCCGAGCCGCCGCGGCCGAGCAGCGCCTGCAGCTCGTAGCGGCCGCCGACGACCTGCCGGTCGCCACCGCCGAGCGCCTGCGTCGGGTCGGTCACGACAGTCCCTTCTCGGCGGCGATCTCGGCGGCGACGAGCTCGGCGATCTGCACCGCGTTCAGCGCTGCGCCCTTGCGCAGGTTGTCGTTGCTGACGAACAGCGCCAGCCCGTTCTCGCCGTCCTGCCGCAGCCGCCCGACGTAGCTCGGGTCGCGGCCGGCCGCGAGCAGCGGGGTCGGCACGTCGACCAGCCCGACGCCGGCGGCGTCGCGCAGCACCTCGGTGGCGCGCGCGACCGACAGCGGGCGCGCGAACTCGACGTTGAGCGACAGCGAGTGGCCCGTGAACACGGGCACGCGCACGCACGTGCCCGTCACCCGCAGGTCCGGGATCTCGAGGATCTTGCGGCTCTCGTTGCGGAGCTTCTTCTCCTCGTCGGTCTCGAACGTGCCGTCGTCGACGACGGTGCCCGCCATCGGCAGCACGTTGAAGGCGATCGGCGCGACGTACTTCTTCGGCTCCGGGAAGTCGACCGCGCTGCCGTCGTGCACGAGCTCCGTGGCGTGGTCGACGGTCTTGCGGACCTGCTCGTCGAGCTCCTCCACGCCGGCCAGGCCGCTGCCGCTGACCGCCTGGTAGGTGCTGGCGACCATGCGCACGAGCTGGGCCTCGACGTGCAGCGGCTTCAGCACCGGCATCGCCGCCATGGTCGTGCAGTTGGGGTTCGCGATGATGCCGCGGGGCCGCTGCGCGACCGCGTGCGGGTTCACCTCGCTGACCACCAACGGCACGTCGTCGTCCATGCGGAAGGCGCTCGAGTTGTCGATGACGACGGCGCCCGCGTCGGCGAACCGCGGCGCCTGCGCCCGCGACGTCGTCGCCCCGGCGCTGAAAAGCGCGAGATCGAGGCCGCTCACGTCGGCCGTGGCGGCGTCCTCCACGACGACCTCGGTGCCGCCCCACGGCAGCGCGGTCCCGGCGCTGCGGGCGCTGGCGAAGTACCGCATCTCGGCGACGGGAAAGCCCCTGTCCTGCAGCATCTTCCGCATCACGGCGCCCACCTGCCCGGTGGCGCCGACGATGCCGACGCGCAGTCCGCTCGTGGCCCGGTGGGTGGGCGGGTTCATCGCCCGGTCCCTGCGTAGACGGTCGCCTCGGTGTCGGCGTCGCCGAGGTCGAAGGCGGCGTGCACCGCCTTGACCGCGGCGGGCACGTCGGTGTCGCGGCACACGACGCTGATGCGGATCTCGGAGGTGCTGATGGCCTCGGCGTTGATGCCGGCCGTCGACAGCGCCTCGAAGAACGTCGCCGTGACGCCTGGATGCGACTTCATGCCGGCACCGACGAGCGACACCTTGCCGATGAGCTCGTCGGAGAGCAGGTTCTCGAAGCCGACCTCCGCCTGCACCTTCACCAGCGCCGTCATCGCCGTCTGCAGGTCGCTCTTCGGCAGCGTGAAGGAGATGTCGGTGCGGTCGGTGGCGCCCGACACGTTCTGCACGATCATGTCGATGTTGACCTCGGCGTCGGCCACCGCGCGGAAGATGCGCGTCGCCTCGCCGGGCTTGTCGGGCACGCCGACGACCGTGACGCGGGCCTCCGACAGGTCGTGCGCGACGCCGCTGATGATGGCTGCTTCCACGTCCGGCTCCTCTGTGATCAACGTGCCGGGCCTGCTGCTGAACGACGAGCGCACCACGAGCGGCACGCCGTAGCGCCGGGCGTACTCGACGCAACGCAGATGCAGGATCTTCGCGCCCGACGCCGCCAGCTCGAGCATCTCCTCGTAGCTGACGGTCGGCAGGTGCCGGGCGTCCTTCACGATCCGCGGGTCGGCGCTGTAGACGCCGTCGACGTCGGAGTAGATCTCGCAGACGTCGGCGGACAGCGCGGCCGCGAGCGCGACGGCGGTCGTGTCCGACCCGCCGCGGCCGAGCGTGGTGATGTCCTTGGTGTCCTGGCTCACGCCCTGGAACCCCGCGACGATCGCGATGTGCCCCTCGCCGAGCGCGGTGGTGATGCGCCCCGGCGTGACGTCGATGATGCGTGCCTTGCCGTGCGAGGAGTCGGTGATGACGCCGGCCTGCGAGCCGGTGAACGAGCGTGCGCTGGCGCCCAGGTTCTGGATCGCCATGGCGAGCAGCGCCATCGCGATGCGCTCCCCCGCGGTGAGCAGCATGTCGAGCTCGCGGCCCGGCGGCAGCGGCGAGACCTGCTGCGCCAGGTCGAGCAGCTCGTCGGTCGTGTCACCCATCGCGCTGACGACGACGCAGACGTCGTGCCCGTCCTTCTTGGTGGCGACGATGCGCTCGGCCACGCGCTTGATGCGCTCGGCGTCGCTGACGGAGGACCCTCCGTACTTCTGCACCACCAGGCCCATGGCCGCCGAGTCTAGCGAGAGCGACCGCTGGGAACCGGCACGCGACCGCTGGGTGCCTGCCTGCGCCCGCGTGGTGTGAGCAGGGCCTACGGTGCGCGGGTGGCGGACGAGGTCGGCACCGCACCCGGAGGTCCGGCGCGGCTCGCGCACGCCGGCAGCGGCGTGGTCGCGAGCGGCGTGCGGCGCACGTTCGGCGACGTCGAGGCGGTGCGCGGCATCGACCTGACGGCACGGCCGGGCGAGGTGACGGCGCTGGTCGGCCCGAACGGCGCCGGCAAGACCACGCTGCTGCTCGTGCTGGCGACGCTGCTCGTGCCGGACGCCGGCGACGTGCGCGTGGCCGGGTTCGACCCCGTCACCGAGCCCGACGCCGTCCGCGCCCGCATGGGCTGGTCGCCGGACGTCTTCGGGCTCTACGACAACCTGACCGCGCGGGAGTACCTGCGGTTCGTCGGCGAGGCGTACCGGCTGAGCGGGCCGGCGTCCGCGCGGCGAGCGGTGGAGCTGCTCGAGCTCGCCCGGCTGGTGGAGCACGCCGACCGGCCGGTGCACACGCTCTCGCGCGGGCAGAAGCAGCGGCTCGGGCTGGCGCGCGCCCTGGTGCACGACCCGGAGGTGCTGCTGCTCGACGAGCCGGCGTCGGGTCTCGACCCCCGCAGCCGCGTGGAGCTCCGCGACCTGCTGCGGCACCTGGCGCGCAGCGGCACCGCGGTGGTCGTGTCGAGCCACCTGCTCGGCGACCTCGTGGAGCTGGCCGACCGGGTCGTGTTCGT
>JBKHYE010000071.1:0-7545 GCA_046565705.1 Actinomycetes bacterium | reverse complement strand
GAGCGCGACTACACCGTGCACGTCGACGTGACGGACCTGGCGCCGTACACCCGCTACGCCTACCGCTTCAGGGCGCTCGGGCAGACCAGCCCGGTCGGCCGCACGCAGACCGCCGGTGACGACGGCGCCGTGCACGCGCTGCGGATCGGCTTCGTCAGCTGCAGCAACTACACCGGCGGGTACTTCACGCCCTACCGCTACCTCGCCCAGCGCGACGACCTCGACCTGGTGCTGCACCTCGGCGACTACGTGTACGAGTACGGCAACGGCGACGACCGGTACGGCCCGGCCGAGCTGGCCGGCGTGCGCGACCACGTGCCGGACACCGAGATGGTGACGCTCGCCGACTACCGGCAGCGGCATGCCAACTACAAGAGCGACCCGGACCTGCAGGCCGCCCACGCGGCGTTCCCGTGGATCGTCATCTTCGACGACCACGAGGTCACCAACGACACCTACGACACCGGCGCGGAGAACCACCAGCCCGAGACCGAGGGCGACTTCGTGATGCGGCGCAACGCCGCGTACAAGGCCTACCTCGAGTGGATGCCGATCCGCCTGCCGCAGCAGGGCCCGCCGAGCCGAGGGCTGCGGTTCTGGCGGTCGTTCTCGTTCGGCCCGCTGGCCGACCTGTTCGTCGTCGACACCCGGCAGAACCGCACCCAGCAGGCGCCTGGCCTCGCGGGGGCGCTGTTCGGCGTCGACCCGTCCGTGGCCGACCCGGACCGGATCCTCATGGAGCCGGGTCAGATGGAGGCGCTCAAGGCGGCGCTGGCCGACGACGGCGCGCAGTGGCACCTCATCGGCAACCAGACGGTGTTCACCCGCGTAGCGATCCCGGAGGACCTGCCCGGCCGCGAGCAGCTCGTGTCGCTCGGGCTGTCGACGGCGTCCTTCAACACCGACCAGTGGGACGGCTACGCGAACGACCAGCTCGAGCTGCTGCAGGCGATGGCCGCCGCCGGCGGTGACCCCGTCGTGCTGACCGGTGACATCCACTCGTCGTGGGCGAACGACCTGCCGATCGACCCCGGCAGCTACGCACCGGTCGGGCCGCTCAACAACAGCGTCGGCGTCGAGTTCGTCTGTCCGTCGGTGACGAGTGACGGGTTCACCGAGGTCCTCGGTGGCGACGCGCAGGCGCAGGCGGCGACGACCGGCCTGCAGGCCACCAACCAGCACATCCGGTACCTCGACGGCATCGGGCACGGCTTCTCGGTGCTCGACGTGACGCCCGACCGCGTGCAGAGCGACTTCTGGTTCATCAGCGACCGCACCGACCCGCAGGCGAGCCTGGTGTTCGCCAGCGCCTGGCAGTCGATGGCCGGGAGTCGGCAGGTCACGCAGGCAGCCGGTCCGGTCGGCGACCGGTCGGACGTCCCGCGCACGGCGTCGGCGCCGGCGTCGCCGACCGTGGCCGCGCCGACGACGGCCGCGCGCACGCTGCCCGAGACCGGTGCCGGTGCGGCCGCCGCGACCGCCGCCGTCGCCGTCGTCGCGGCGTCCGCCCTAGGCTTGCGAGCCGTGCGTCGTCCTGATCAGCAGACCGGCCCGCGGCCCCAGTGAGCCGCCGCCTGCGGGCGCTGGTCCCGGCTCTCGGCCTCGTCGCGCTCGCTGCGATCGTGCCGCTTCCCGCCTCCGCCCAGGACGCCGACGCCGACCGCCTGCGCGTGTACGTCGTCGTCGTCGACGGGCTGAACATCGAGGAGGTCGACGGCACGCCGCCCTCGGGCGCGACCATGCCGTTCCTCGCCTCGCTGGCCGCGGGGGGCACCTTCTACACCGAGGCGCGCGCGGTGATGATCGCCGAGACCACGCCGAACCACGTCGCGATGGTCACCGGCACCTACCCCGACAAGAACGGCATCGTCGGCAACGACTACCCGGATGTCGAGACGGGCGAGGCAGCCGAGAACGGCCGGCCGGAGCTGCTCGAGGCCGACTCGCTGTTCACCCTGGTGGAGCGGCAGTGCCCGCAGCTCGAGACGGCGGCCGTCACCAGCAAGGACTACCTGTACTCGGTGATGGATCACGACCGCACCGGTGACGGCGAGGTCGACGCGGACTACAACTTCGCCAATGTCGACGACCCCACGTTCATCCCCGTGGCCGGCCTGACCCCGGACGAGCGCACCATCGCCGAGGCGCTGCGGGTCGTCGACGAGCGGGACCCCGACTTCCTGTTCGTCAACCTCGGCGCGGTGGACCGCGTGGGCCACGCAGACGTCGTCGGCGGCGTCACGACGCCGACCGGCAGCCGGCCCGTGGCGCGCGACGTCCAACGCACGAACACCGACACCTACCTCCGCACCTTCGTCGAGGTGCTCAAGCAGACCGGGCGGTGGGAGAACAGCGCGCTTCTCGTCACCGCCGACCACTCGATGGACTGGTCGCTGCCGACGTCGACGGTGTCGCTGTTCGACCAGTTCCAGGCCGACCCGCTGCTCGCGGACCAGGTGGTCTTCGCGCAGAACGGCGGCGCCGCGCTGTACTCGCTGCTCGACCGCGACTCCCCACAGGCCGCGGCACGGCTGGCTCGCATGCGCGAGATCGCGGTGGCGACCGACGGCGTCGACGAGGCGCTCTACCGGTTGCCGAACCCGCTCGACGGCGGCAGCGCGCACTGGGTCGGCGCCGTCCACCCGGACTGGCACCAGACGCATCCCCGGTCCGGAGACCTCGTCGTCACCGCGGAGGACGGCCGCCGGATGACCGAGCCGGAGGTCTTCAGCAACCCGATCCCCGGCAACCACGGCATGGCGTCGACCGTCCGCATCCCGATGATCGTGTCGGGCGGGCTGCCGGTCGTGCAGCAGCGGGTCACCGGCTCGGACGACCCCGAGGTCCGCGCGGCCGACCAGGCCGAGAACGTCGACGTCGCGCCGACCGTCGCGTGGCTCATGGGCATCGACGAGCCCGACGCCGGCTTCGACGGACGGGTGCTCAGCGAGGCGTTCGCCGAGCAGCCGGAGCAGGTGTGTGTCGAGGGCGCGTCGACGTCCGCCTCAGCGCCGGACGCTGGCCCGGCCGAGCCGACGACCGCGGCGCGCGAGCTGGCCGAGACCGGCCCGGTCCTGCTCCTCCCGGCCGCCGGCGCGGCCCTCGCCGTCGGCGTCGCCCTGCTCGCCCGCCGCCGCCGCTGACCCGCTGCCGCCGCTGACCCGCTCCACCTCTGACCGGCCGGAGCCCTCCCCACGGTTTCGAGCGCGCCCGGAACCGTCGGGAGCCCTCCGGGCGGGGTTCGCCGGCAACCGGCCGGAGCCCTCCCCACGGTTTCGAGCGCGCCCGGAACCGTCGGGAGCCCTCCGGGCGGATAGGGGGCCGGGTCAGGCGCGGGCGTAGCAGACGTCGGTCAGCGCGGTCTCGAACCCCAGCCGGGTGTAGGTCTTCACGGCCGCCTCGTTGCTGTCGTCGACGTAGAGGATCACCTCGCGCAGCCGCCGGTCGCGCAGCGAGTGCAGTCCGAGCAGCGTGAGCGCCCGCCCGAGGCCGCGGCCCTGCTCCGACGGGTCGACGCCGACGACGTAGACCTCGCCGACCGGCTCGTGCCCGTGCTCGCGGCCATCGGGCACGTCGGCGCGCCGGCGTCCGCCGTGCACCTTCGTCCAGTGGAACCCGACCAGCCGCGGCGCGCCGTGCTCACCGGCCCGCTCCGCGAGGAAGAACCCGGTCGGGTCGAACCAGGGCTCGGCCAGCCGGAGGTCGAGCTCCTTGCGCGTCCAGCGGCCTTGCTCGGGGTGGTCGGCGAAGGCGCGGGCGTTCACCTCCAGCCAGCGGTCCTCGTCGCGGCCGATCTCGAAGGTGCGCACCCGCACGCCCGCCGGCAGCTCGACGTCGGGCAGCGGCTCGGCGAGGGAGCGGCGCATCTGCCGCAGCACCCGCGTCCGCGCGAACCCGAGGTGCTCGGCCAGCGCGCCCGCGGCCGGCAGGTCGCCGTGGGCCCACAGCCTCAGCCGGCCGTCGGGCGTGCGCTCGACCAGCGCCTCGACCAGCCGGCGTCCGTGCCCGCGGCCGCGGGCGGCCGGGTCGACGGCGAGCTCGGCGCTCGAGCCGGCGACGCGGTCGGTGACGTCGAGGTGCGCGTAGCCGACGAGCTCGCCGCCGTCCCGGACGAGCACGTGGTGGACGCCGACGTCGCCGCCGCCGGGCAGGTGCAGCAGCACGTGCTCCGACAGCGGGCCGACGCCGTCGGCCTGCGTGACACGGTCGACCAGGCTCCGCACCGCCTCGACGTCGGGCGGCGCGAGCCGGTCGAGGACGGCAACGTCGGGCACGGCGGGCACGTTACGGCGTCTGCCGTCGGCGCCCGACGCGTGGCTCGGCGTCAGCCGGTCGGCGACGTCGTCGGCGCGGGCGGGACGGGCGTCCGGCGCGCCACGCCGAGCAGCTCGACGTAGTCGTCCCGGTCGACCGGCGCCTCGGTGAGTGAGCTGTCGCCGCGCGGCACCTGCACGTCGCGGCCGTCGGCCCGGAAGCGGACACCGTCGATCTCGGGGCGCCCGGTGAGCGTCGCGACGATCTGCGCGAACGCCTGCACCTGCACCTGCTCGTTGAGCCCGTCGAGGGTGACGACGGCGATGCCGTTCTGCACCTCGAGCCGCTCCAGCGACACGGCGGTCGGGATGGAGCTGGACAGCCCGGCCCGGCGCTCGGTCTCGGTGACGCCGTCGAACAGCGTGCTCAGGACGCGCTGCGGCGTACCCGGCAGATCGACGGCGCGCGCCACCGGCACGAGGCGGTCTCCGCGCACGAACCACAGCTCGACGGCGAGGTCGCCCTGCGGCGGCGGTGCGACGTCGCGCTCGAACACGCGGAACGGCGCGGTGTCGCGGTCCAGCGCCGTCGGCGCGTCGTCCTCAGGGACGCCGCAGCCCGCGACGAGCGCGACCGCTGAGAGCACCGCGAGCAGCAGCCGCTTCACCGCGGCTCCTGCGCCGGCAGCTCGACGACGAACCGCGCCCCGCCGCCCGGGCGGTCGACGATCTGCACCGACCCGCGGTGCGCCAGCGCGTGCTGCTTCACCAGCGCCAGGCCGAGGCCGGTGCCGTCGGTGTCCCCACGGGCACTCGCTGCGCGGCCGCGCGCGAAGCGGTCGAAGACGAGCTCGCGCTCGTCGGGCGGCACGCCGGGGCCCTCGTCGTCGACCTCGAGCCGGACGAGCGTCGGGTCGGTGCAGATGGCCACCCGCACCGCCCCGCCACCGTGCCGGTCGGCGTTGTCGAGCAGGTTCACGAGGATCTGCTCGAACCGGCGCTGGTCGACCTGCGGCCGGCTGCCGTCGCCGGTCACCTCGATCTGCTCCTCCGCGAGACCCCGCTGCAGCGCGATGCCGCGGACCAGGTTGACGACGTCGGTCGGCCGCCGCTCGGCGGGCAGGTCGGACCGGGACAGCACGAGCAGGTCGCTCACCAGCTGCTCGAACCGGGTGACCTCCTCGGTGAGCAGGTCGACCGCGGCCGCGGTGCGGGGCTCCAGCGTCTCGCGGCGCCGTGCCAGCACCGACGTCGCGGCAGACAGCGTCTGCAGCGGCGAGCGCAGCTCGTGGCTCACGTCGGCGGCGAACCGGCGGTCGGCGTCGGCCTTGGCGTGCACGGCGTCGACCATGGAGTTGAACGCGACCGCGAGCCGGTCGAGGTCGGGGTCGGAGTCGCGCGCCACGCGGGCGGTGATGTCGCCGCTGGCGATCTCGTCGGCCGCGCGGGCGACGCCGGTGAGCGGCTCGAGCACCCGCCGGCTGGCGTAGACGCCGAGCGCCGCGCCGGCCAGCGTCGTGCAGAGCGCGGCCACGCCCAGCACCGTCGCCAGCACGTTGAGCGTGCGTTCCAGCTCGGCGAGCGTCGTCACCTCGTAGAACCCGGTGTCGACCTCGTCGAGCGGCACGCCGACGACGAAGGCCGGCTCGCCGTCGAGGTCCACCCGCTGCGTGCCCGGGGTGCCCTCGCTGACCAGCCGCTGCAGCTCCGACGGGATCGAGTCGGTGATGCCGGTGTCGGCGCTGCGGGAGAACCACTGGCCCTCGCGCCGCAGCACCGGCCGCCGCGTCTCGCCGGTGTCGAGACCGCGCAGGACGTCGCTGATGGCGGGGTTCTCCGCGCGCAACCCCTCGCGGACGACGACGGCGTCGAAGTAGGCCGACCGCACCAGGGTGCGTTCCCGCTCCTCCAGCAGGTTCTGCCGGGTGATCTGGTACGCGACGCCGGCCAGTGCCGCCGACAGAGCCAGCGCCCCCAGCGCGAAGACAGCGGTGACGCGGGCCCGCAGGCCCAGCCGCTTCACGCTCGGGTCACGCCTGCAGCTTGTAGCCGAGCCCGCGCACCGTCAGGAGGTGCTTCGGGTTGGCGGGGTCGCGCTCGATCTTGCGCCGCAGGCGGCCGACGTGGACGTCGACCAGCCGGTCGTCGCCGAACACCTCGTAGCCCCACACGCGGTCGAGCAGCTGCTGGCGCGACAGCACGCGGCCCTGCTGGTCGGCGAGCTCGCACAGCAGCCGGAACTCGGTGCGCGTCAGGTGCACCGGGTCCTCGCCGAGCTGGACCTCGCCGGCTTCGGGCCGCAGCTCGATCTCGCCGAACTTCAGGGTCTTGGGCGCGTCGCCGCCGCTGCCGCGGGCGCGCCGCTTGAGCGCGCGCAGCCGGGCCGACAGCTCCTTCACCGCGACCGGCTTGACGACGTAGTCGTCGGCACCGGCCTCCAGCGCCGCGACGACGTCGTGGGTGTCGTCGCGCGCGCTGACGACGACGATCGGGACGTCGCCGAGCTTGCGCAGGGAGCGGATGCAGTCGAATCCGTCCATCCCGGGGAGCATCAGGTCGACGAGCACCAGGTCGGCGGGGTTGGCCGCGTGCTCGGCCAGCCCCTCCTCCGCGGTGGGGACGTCCTTGACCGTGTAGCCCTCGTCCTCGAGGGCCATCTTCAGGGACAGGCGGATGCGATCGTCGTCCTCGACGATCAGGAGGCGGGCCACCCGGCCATGATGCCCCCGGCCGCCCGCTGCTCGCGACAGGACCCGCAACGTCACGTCTTCGGACGGGCGACGACGGGGAGCTCCCGGCAAACAGTCACCGGACCGTCACCGAACGATCCGAGGAACCGCCACCTCACCCACCGAGTGTCTGTGGAGGTCGGAGAGCCGCGGGTTCGCGGCAGGACAGGACGGGATGCGGGATGACGCTCACCAGTGACGCCCTGACGACGACGGCGGTGCCGCGGGACGACGAGGGGCTCGCGCGGCCCGCCGTCGTCGAGGTGGTCGTCGAGGGCGAGCTGGACATCTCGAGCGTCGGCCGGGTGCGCGACACGCTGCACGACGCGCTGTCGGTGCGGCCGGCGCGGCTGGTCGTCGACCTGACGAACTGCCCGTTCGTCGACGCGTGCGCGCTCACGATGCTGCTCGACGTCCACCGCCGCGCCTGGCGCGCCGGCGGGATCCTCACCCTGCGCGGTTGCTCACCGCGGGTGCTGCGGCTGCTGTCGCTGACCGGCCTGCGCCGGGTGTTCGACCTCGCGGAGGCCTGACCGGCCGCACGGTCGTCCTGGGCCTGCCGG
>JBKHYE010000070.1:0-21060 GCA_046565705.1 Actinomycetes bacterium | reverse complement strand
CCCGCGGCTGCCCGACGCCGCGGCCGGCCCGTAGGCTCGGTCCCGCGCGCGACGCCCGGACCCGCCTCTCGTGCCTCGACACCTGGAGACGACCCGTGCCCGCGCCCGACCCGCCCGACGACGAGTTCGAGGCGCTGCTGTCGTACCTGCGCGACACCCGCGGGGCCGACTTCACCGGGTACAAGCGGCCGAGCCTGACGCGTCTCGTGCGGCGCCGGATGCGCACCGCCGGCGTCGAGACCTACCGCGGCTACATCGACCTGCTGCAGGTCGAGAGCGGTGAGCTGGCGGCGCTGCTCGACGTCCTGCTCATCAACGTCACGGGGGCGTTCCGCGACCCCGTCGCCTGGGACGTCCTGCGCGACGAGCTGCTGCCCGACGTGCTGGCGCGGCTCGCCCCCGACGAGCCGGTGCGCGTCTGGAGTGCCGCCTGCGCGACGGGCCAGGAGGCGTACAGCCTGGCCGTGCTGCTGCACGAGCTGCTCGGGCACGAGGAGTACCTGCGGCGCGTGAAGGTGTACGCCACCGACATCGACGAGGGCGCGCTGGCCGTCGCGCGCGCCGGGCGGTACACCAGCAAGGAGCTCGCCGGCTTCGCCGACGAGCAGGTCGCCGCCTACTTCGGGCCCGACGGCGACAAGCTGCGGTTCCGCGCCGACCTGCGCCCGACGCTCATCTTCGGCCGGCACGACCTGCTGCAGGACGCCCCCATCTCGCGCGTCGTGCTGCTGGCCTGCCGCAACGTCCTCATGTACTTCAACGCCGAGACGCAGGCCCGTGTCCTCGAGCGATTCAGCTTCGCGCTGCACCCGCACGGGCTGCTCCTGCTCGGCAAGGCCGAGATGCTCCTGACGCAGTCACAGCTGTTCACGCCGGTCCGGCTGTCGCAGCGCATCTTCGCGAGCCGCCGCTCAGGCGCTCGCGCCCAGCTGACCGCCCTGGCCGTCGGCGGTCAGTCCGGCGGCAGTGACGTCCGCCGCACGATCGAGCTCGCCTTCGTCGCCTCGCCGGCAGCCCAGGTCGTCCTCGACTCCGACGGCGTCGTGCAGGTTGTCAACGAGCGGGCCGAGCGCGACCTCGGGCTGCGACCCGCGGACATCGGCCGGCGGTTCGCCGAGCTCGAGCTCAGCCGGCGGCCGCTCGAGCTTCGCGGCGCCGTCGCGGCGGTGCAGGCCAGCGGCGACCCGGTCGAGCTCGAGGACGTCGAGGCCGGCTCGCTCACCGGCTCGCAACGCTGGTGGGACGTGCGCGTCGCGCCGCTGCGCGACGAGGCGGGCGTGCTCGGCGTGCACGTCATCTTCGAGGACGTCACCGAGCGGCACGTGCTGAACCACCAGCTCGAGGTGCTCAACGCCGAGCTGTCCTCGGCGTACGAGGAGGTCCAGAGCACCAACGAGGAGCTCGAGACCACGAACGAGGAGCTGCAGTCGGCCGTCGAGGAGCTCGAGACGACGAACGAGGAGCTGCAGAGCACCAACGAGGAGCTCGAGACGATGAACGAGGAGCTGCAGAGCACCAACGAGGAGCTGCAGACCCTCAACGACGAGCTGCGCGACCGCACCGTCGAGGTCGACTACGTGAACGGCTTCCTGCACGGGATCCTGTCGGGCCTCGACGTCGGCGTGGTCGTCGTCGACACCGACCACCGTGTGAAGCTCTGGAACGCGGCGATGGAGCAGCTGACCGGGCTGCGCGGGTACGAGGCCGAGGACCGCCGGCTGGTCGAGCTGCCGCTCGGCCTGCCCGAGGAGCTGCTGCGCCGCTGCCTCGGCGTGGTGCTGGCGGACGGCGAGCGCCCCGACCCCGTCGACGTCGCCGTGACCGACCGGTTCGGCGGGTCGCGGACGCGTCGGCTCAGGGTCAGCCCGCTGCGGCGGACCGGCGGCGGGGTGCAGGGCGCGGTCGTGACGCTCGACGACGCGCACGACCGCGCCGGCTGACCCGCCGGACCCGTCAGTCCTCGAGCCGCTCGGCGGGGGCCGCGACCTGAGGCTGCTCCGGCTTCGCGGCGGTCTCGTACCGCACCGGTCGGTGCGGGATGCCTCGGGTGTGCGTGCGCCGGCACGGGGCAGGTGAGCGCCATGACCTCACCGACGCCCGCCGACAGCACCAGCAGCACCGAGCGCGAGACGCCTGCCTCGTCGTCCGACGCCGCCACCGGCGTCCGCGGCGGCGACGCCGACCGTCTCGACGCCGCACCCGGATCGGGCGGTCTGCCCGCCGCCGGTGCCGACGGGCAGACCGAGGCGCGCGAGGAGCTGCGCAAGGACCTCGGCGAGCGCGCCGCGTCGACCGGCACGGAGGACGCCACGAGCCTGGAGCAGGCGGCGGCGCTGGGCGAGACGGACGACCCGTCGACGGGCAGCCTGGCCGGCGGCTGAGCTCCCGCCCGGGGCGTCCCGCGCGTCGGTGCTGGGCAGCCGCCGCTCGCCGTGCGAAGGTCGGTCCGTGCGCGCCGCATCGGTGGAGGGCCTCACCCCCGACGGCCTGACCGTGCTCGTCCGCATCGAGGGCGAGGACGGCGGCGAGGTGGTGTCCGTGCCGCTGGCCGAGGTCCGACGGGCCCAGCGCACCGCCCCGACGCTGCCCCTCGGCGGCGGGCCGAGCCCGCGCGAGGTGCAGCGGCGCATCCGCGCCGGCGAGACCGCCGAGGACATCGCGCGCAGCTTCGGGCGGCCCGTGGGCGCCGTCGCCCGGTACGAGGGTCCGGTCCTCGCCGAGCGGGCCCACCAGGCCGACCGCGCGCGCACGGCCGAGGTCGACGGCCGGCGGGTCGAGGACCTCGTCGTCGAGCACCTCGGCCGGCTGGTGCCGGCCGGCACGCCCGTGGTCTGGGACAGCCGGCAGACCGACCCGAACCGCTGGGAGGTCCGGGCCGAGGCCGACGGCGCGTCCGTCGTGCTGGCGTGGGACCCCCGCGCCCGCCGGGTCGACCCGGTCGACGACGCCGCGCGGCAGGCCTTCGGCTACGCGCCCCCGCCGCCCGACGTGCTCGAGCAGGTCCTGCGCCCCGTGCGCCGCGAGCCGCGTCCGGCGAGACCCGAGCCCTCGGCGGCGCCGCCGCGGCGAGGGCGCGCCCAGGTGCCCTTGTGGGACGACATCGGCGCCGAGGTCAGCGGCCGGGTCGCCGACCCGGGGTGAGGCTCAGCGGGGCGGCATCTCCAGCACGAGGAACGCGACGTCGTCGCCCGGGCCCGGTCCGGCGAAGGCGCGCAGCCGCTTGCTGAGCGCCGTCAGCCCGTCGCGGAGCGGCCCCTGCGACAGCGTGTCGGCGGCCGCCTCGTCGAGCGGGAAGAAGACGCCGCCGCGCCGGGCCTCCACCGCACCGTCGGTGTAGAGCAGCAGGCGGTCGCCGGGGCGCAGCGACACCTCCGTCGGGCCGGTGGCACGGCCGATGCCGAGCGGCGGGCCGCTCGGCATGTCGACGACGCGCGCGCGGCCCCCGCGCACGACGAGCGGGTGCGGGTGCCCGCACGACAGCATGCGCACGCAGCCGGCGCGGACCTCCAGGAGCAGCGCCGTGACGAAGTCCTCGGGGTCCGCGTCCCGGCCGACCGCGGCATGCATGGCGGCAGCGACGGCGTCGAGGTCGGGCTCGCGGTGCGCCGCCTCGCGGAACGAGCCGAGCGCGACGGCGGCGAGCCGCACGGCGTCGAGGCCCTTGCCGCGGACGTCGCCGACGACGACCCGCAGGCCGTACGCCGTGTCGACCGCCTCGTACAGGTCGCCGCCGACGCGCGCCTGCTCGAACGCCGAGACGTAGTCGACCGCGAGCGGCACGCCGGCGACGACCGGCGGGAGCGGCCGCAGGATCGCGCGGCTGGCCGCGTCCGCAGCGCTCTGGACGGCGACCAGCCGCCGCTCGCGGTTCAGCCGGCTCCGCGCGGCCACCGCGGCAAGCACCGTCGCGACCGCGATGAGCGACAGCCGCACCACCTGGGCGGAGGCCTGGCCGTCGTCGTGGGTGAGGCCGATGACCGCGCCCGCGAGCCACGCGACAGCGCCGACGGCGACCACCGCCACCGGCCCGGCGAAGGTCGCGGCGAGGAACGGCACGGCCGTGAGGACGCCGACGTACTGAGACTTGTCCGTCCCGTGCGCGATGTCACCCACGACGATCGCGGCGCACAGCATGAGGCAGGCGAGGATCCCGCGGGCGGGACCCGGGCGGACGGAGAGCGGCAAAGGAAGACCTCGACGGGAGGCTGGGACGGCATGATCGCACGCGACCGGCGCCGTCGGCGATCAGCCGAGCGGGGTGATCCAGGCGGTGTACAGCCGGCGGCCCGTGCTGGTGCCCTGCTGCTCGATGAGCAGCCGGCACGCCAGCTCCGTGCCGTCGGCGCGGAGAACGGGGAGCTCGAGCGGCACGCCGATGACGTGCGCCTCGCCGGTGGCGAGGTGGCGGGTGAAGCCGGCGACGTGCGCCTCGCGGAAGCGCGGGGGCACCAGCGTGACGATGCGTCGTCCCACGAGGTCCTCGGGCGCGTACCCGAGCGCGTCGGCGAGGGGACGGCTGACGGCGACGATGCGGTTGGCGTCGTCGGCGGCGACGGCGCCGCGGTCGGCGTCGCGCACGCTGGACTCGTCCCAGCCGACGCCGAGCGGCGTACCGCTGGCGTGTGTGACCGCGGTGAACCGGTCGTCGTCCGCACCGGTCCACGGCAGCGGCGCCGCGCCGGCGAGCTGGCTGATGACCTGCTCGCAGGCCCAGTCACGCACTGCGATGACCTCGGGCAGCCCCGGCGCAGCGAGCAGCACACCGTCGAGGGCCAGCTGCTCGCCGGTGTCGAGGACGTCCTGCAGGACGGCGAAGGAGCTCGCTGCCGCAGTCGGCACCGCGACCGCGAGGTCGATGCTGTCGGGCGTCTCCGGCAGCCGCGTGCCGGCGACCTCCGGATCGGGCAGCTGCGTGTGGCCGGCCAGGCGCGCACGGGCGACGGCCGCCTCGAGCGCGGTGAAGATGGTGTCGCGCGCGGCGTCGGCCTGCGCGAGCTCGGCCTCTGACACGTCGCACTCCGGGTGAGCGGCGCGGTGCAGCGCGAGATCGCGGAGAATCGTGTCGTGGTGGCGGCGGGCGGCGAACCAGAGCGTGGCCGGCATCCGCCGCAGCAGGACGGACGTCGTCGACTCGGTGGACGGGACCGGCGGGTCGAGCTCCCACGTGCCGTCGTCCCAGCGGTCGAGGAGGGTGTCGTCGGCGCCGTCGCCGCTGCCGCCGACGCAGAACCAGACGACCTTGCCGTCCGCCAGCGGCGTGATGCCGTGCGCGTCGGTGATCGCCTCGACGAGCGCCATCCCGCGCCCGGTGGTGGCCTGGTCGTCGTAGCCGCGCTGCCGGGGGAGCACCGGGTTGTGGTCGCTCACCTCGACCCTGACGTGGTCGTCGAACAGCCGGACGCTGAGCTCGAACCGGGTGTGCGCGTGCAGGACGACGTTGGTGACGACCTCGCTGACCGCCAGCTCGGTCGCGTCGACCCACTCCTCGTGGCCGGTGTCGAGGAGCAGCGAGCGCACGAACTGGCGCGCCTCCCGGGCGCTCAGGCTCGCCGGGTCGAACGCGAGAGTGCGCTCGAGCACGGCGTCGTCAGGCACAGTGGATCTCTCTGGGAGCGGAGCGGTCGTCCGGTCAGCCCTACCCACCTGCGACGACGTCAAGCCACCCGTGCGGCGCAGCCTTGCGCGGACGGCGCCACCTCCTAGGGTGCCCGCGTGACGCCCATGGTCGACCCGGAGTTCCTCTCGCTGCCCCTGGACGCCGTCACGTCGGCTGCGCTGACGGCGGCGCGGGAGGCCGGTGCCTCGCACGCCGACGTGCGCGTGGAGCGGCACGTCGGCCAGGACCTGGCGCTGCGCGACGGCGGCCTCGAGAGCCGGCACGACGCCGTCGTCGCGGGCCTTGCGGTGCGGGTCGTCGCCGACGGCACGTGGGGGTTCGCGTCGAGCACCGACGTCACCGTCGAGGAGGCGGTCCGGCTGGCTCGCGAGGCGGTCGGCGTGGCGCGCACGGCGCGTCCCCTCAACGCCGAGCCGGTGGAGCTCGCGGACGAGCCGGTGCACGCCGGCGAGGTGTGGGCGTCGGCGTACGACGTCGACCCGTGGGACGTCCCGACCGCCGACAAGGTGGCCCTGCTCGAGCAGTGGAGCCGGCGGCTGCTGGCTGCGCCGCAGGTGCAGCACGTCGACGCCTCGCTCGAGCAGGTGCGGGAGTGCAAGCACTACGCCGACTCCGCCGGCACGACGACGACGCAGCAGCGGGTGCGGCTGCAGCCGCGGGTCACCGCGACGCGGGTCGACGCCGGCGGCGGCTTCGAGACGATGCGCACGGTCGCACCGCCGGCGGGCCGGGGCTGGGAGTACCTGACCGGCACGGGGTGGGACTGGGAGTCGGAGCTGGCCGCGCTGCCCGAGCGGCTCGAGGAGAAGGCCCGCGCGCGCAGCGTCGAACCCGGCCGCTACGACCTCGTCATCGACCCGACCAACCTCTGGCTGACCATCCACGAGTCGGTCGGCCACGCCACCGAGCTCGACCGCGCGCTCGGCTACGAGGCGGCGTACGCCGGCACCTCGTTCGCGACGCTCGACCGGCTCGGCGAGCTGCGCTACGGCTCGCCGCTCATGCACGTCACGGGCGACCGCACCGCCGAGCACGGGCTGTCGACCGTCGGCTTCGACGACGAGGGCGTGGCGGCGCAGACGTGGGACCTCGTCCGCGACGGCGTGCTCGTCGGCTACCAGCTCGACCGCCGCATGGCCCGGCAGAACGGCGCTGTGCTCGGCGTCGAGCGCAGCAACGGCTGCGCCTACGCCGACTCGCCGTCGCACGTGCCGCTGCAGCGGATGCCCAACGTGTCGCTGCAGCCGGCTGCGGACGGACCGACGACCGACGAGCTGATCGCCGGGGTGGAGCGCGGCATCTACGTCGTCGGCGACAAGAGCTGGTCGATCGACATGCAGCGCTACAACTTCCAGTTCACCGGCCAGCGCTTCCACGAGATCCGCGCCGGCCGGCTGGTGGGGCAGCTGCGCGACGTCGCGTACCAGGCGACGACCCCCGAGTTCTGGGGCTCGCTCGACGCGCTCGGCGGTCCGTCGACCTACCTGCTCGGCGGCGCGTTCAACTGCGGCAAGGGCCAGCCCGGCCAGATCGCGCCGGTCTCGCACGGCTGCCCGGTCGCGCTGTTCCGCGGCGTCAACGTGCTCAACACGGCGCAGGAGGGGGCGTCGTGACGCCGTCGACCGGCGCCGAGGCCGTGGAGCGCGCGCTCGCCGCCTCACGGGCTGACGGGTGCATCGTGATCGTCACCGAGACGTCGCGGCTGGACCTGCGATGGGCCGGCAACACCCTGACGACCAACGGCGCCGACCGAGCGCGCTCGGTGACCGTGGTGAGCGTCGTCGGCCGGTCGGTCGGCGTCCGTGGCGCGTCGTCGTACGACGACCTCGGGGAGCTCGTCCGCGAGAGCGAGCGAGCGGCGGCGGAGTCCTCGCCGGCCGAGGACGCCGGACCGCTCGTGGACGGCGACGCCGACGACGGCTTCGCGGCGCCGGCCGACGTCGTGACGCCCGACGTGCTCGCCGGCTTCGCCCGGTCGTTGGGGGAGCGCTTCTCCGCCGCGCGCAGCGACGGGCTGCGGCTGTACGGCTACGCGACGCACGAGGTGGCCACGACGTGGCTCGGCAGCTCCACCGGGCTGCGCCTGCGGTACAGCGAGCCGACCGGCTACGTCGAGCTGACCGGCAAGGACGGCCGGCCCGGCGGGTCGTCGTGGGTCGGGCGGTCGACCCGGGACTGGACCGACGTCGACGTCGCCGGGCTCGACGCCGAGCTTCGGCGGCGGCTGGCGTGGGGCCGGCGCACGGTCGAGCTGCCGGCCGGCCGGTACGAGACGCTGCTGCCGCCGAGCGCCGTGGCCGACCTGATGATCTCCGCCTACTGGCGGATGAGCGGCCGGCACGCCGCCGAGGGGCGGAGCGTCTTCAGCCGGCCGGGGGGCGGCACCCGCGTCGGCGAGCGGATCGGTCCGCCGGGCCTGCGGCTCTCGAGCGACCCGCACCACCCGGAGCTCGGCGCGACGCCGTTCGTCGTCACGGCGGCGTCGTCGGCGCTGACGAGCGTGTTCGACAACGGGCTCGCCCTGCCCGCCACGGACTGGGTGACCGACGGCGTGCTGTCAGCCCTCATCGAGACCCGCGCGACCGCGCGCGAGCGCGGCGTGCCGGTGACGCCGTACGTGCACGACCTGCTCCTCGACGCCGGTGGCACGGCCACCACCGACGAGCTCGTCGCGACCACCGGGCGCGGCCTGCTGCTCACCTCGCTCTGGTACATCCGCGAGGTCGACCCGCAGACCCTCCTGGTGACCGGCCTGACCCGCGACGGCGTCTACCTCGTCGAGGCCGGCGAGATCGTCGGCGCGGTGAACAACTTCCGCTTCAACGACAGCCCGGTCGGGCTGCTGTCGCGGGTGGTCGAGGCCGGTGCCACCGAGCGGACCCTGCCGCGCGAGATGAGCGACTACTTCACCTGGACGGCGATGCCGACGCTGCGGGTCGCGGACTTCCACATGAGCTCGGTGAGCCCGGCGAGCTGACGCCGGTCAGCGCGGCGCCATGCGGATCGCGCCGTCGAGCCGGATGACCTCGCCGTTGAGCATCGGGTTCTCGCAGATGTGGCGCACGAGCGCGCCGAACTCGGCCGGGTCGCCCAGCCGCGAGGGCATCGGCACCTGTGCCGCGAGCGACCGACGGGCCGGCTCCGGCAGGCCCTGCAGCATCGGGGTGTCGAACAGTCCGGGCGCGATCGTCATGACGCGGATGAGCCGCTCGGCCAGGTCGCGCGCGAGCGGCAGGGTCATGCCGACGACGCCGCCCTTGCTCGCCGAGTAGGCGGCCTGCCCGATCTGCCCGTCGAACGCCGCCGCCGACGCGGTGTTGACGACGACGCCGCGCTCGCCGTCGACCGGGTCGGTCTCCGCCATCGCCGCGGCGGCGAGGCGCAGCAGGTTGAAGGTGCCGACGAGGTTGACCTGCACCACCTTCGCGAACGCGTCGAGCGCCAGCGGCCCGTTCTTGCCGAGCACCCGTCCAGGCGTGCCGATGCCGGCGCAGCTGACGGCGACGCGCAGCGGCCCGCGCTCGCGGGCGGCGTCGACGGCGGCCTGCACCGAGCCCTCGTCGGTGACGTCGGTCGGCACGAACAGGGCGGCGTCGCCGAGCTCGGCCGCGGCGTCGGCGCCACGGGACGTCGGCAGGTCGAGCAGCGCGACGGACGCGCCGGCCCGCAGCAGCTCACGCGCCGCGGCCAGGCCGAGCCCGCTCGCCCCACCGGACACGACGGCGACAGCGCCCTGCAGCTGCATGGAGTCCTCCTCGGTCGGCTGCGGAGGCTACCGGCCGGTGCGGGCGCTCCTGGCCAGCTCGGTCATGGCGGCCAGCAGCCGCCGCGCGTCGTCGAGGTCGCGGTGCCGCGCCACGCCACCGGGCAGCCGGCTGCCCGCGGTGTCGGCGTGCAGGCTGGCCAGCCGCAGCGCGCGCTCCCAGGGTCCCTGGGTGAGCCGCAGGCTCTGCACCTTCGCCAGCGGCACGACGTCGGTGGTCGTGGTGACGACCCCGTACGTCGTCACCAGGTGCCGCTCGTCCAGACCGACGCGCAACCGCGGCTTCTGCAGCGGTGCGCGCCACCGCGCCCGTTCGGGCACCGGTGCAGTCGGCTGCGGCAGCGGGCCGGTCAGCACCCGCTGCACCAGCGCCGCGGCCAGGCCGGTCGGCGCGACGGGCAGCAGGGCGCTGGTCGTCAGCTCCTCGTCACCCGTCGACGCGTAGCCGGCGACGTCGACCTCGACGCGCACCCAGCCGAACGGCCGCCACAGCAGCGGCTCCCGGATCCGCACCACCTGGACGCGGCCGGGCGGGATCGTCGCGCTGCGCGTCTCGAGCAGGCCGTGCCGGATGCGCAGTCCGTCGGCCGACTCCGCGACGGTGAAGCCGTACTCGGTCAGCAGCCGTCGCCCGGCGGCGGTGACGACGCCGAGCGCGACGGGCAGCGCGCCGACGACGACGGCACCGAGCGCGCGCAGGTCGACGGCGGCCGTCACCACTGCGGCGACGACGAGTCCCGCGGTGGCCCAGACGGGCGCGCCGAGCAGGACGGAGGCGACGAGCGGTCCGGACGGCACCGCGACGAGCTGGAGCTCCGGTGGCGGGGCCTGCGGTTGCTCACCCGCCGGTGCGCCCGCGGCCAGGTGCAGCAGCCGCTCGCGCAGCCGCCGGGCGTCGTCCTCGGACAGGTACGACAGCGGTGCCTCGGTCTGCCCGCCGCCCGCCACCTCGAGCCGCAGCTCGGCCAGGCCGAGCACCCGCGCCACGAGCGGTCGGACGACGTCGACCGACTGCAGCCGGGCGAGCGGCACCCGCCGCTGGCGACGGGTGAGAACACCGCTGTCGACCTGCAGCTCGGTCGGCGTCAGCCGGTAGCGAGTGGCGCGCCAGGCGACGTAGGCGAACAGCGCCGCGACCGGCACGACTGCCGCGACGGCGAGCAGCGCCAGCAGCCGCGAGTCGGCGCGCAGCCCCTGCTGGCCGACGAGCACGAGCAGGACCAGACCCACGCGCCCGCCGCGCAGCAGCGGCGTGAGCGGGTGGAGGTGCTGCCAGCCGCTGTCCTCGACGTCGGCCGGCGGCGACGTCACAGCCCGGCCTGCCGCGCCTCGCCGAGCGCCGCCAGCCGGTCGCGGAGCCGGGCCGCCTCGTCGGCGCGCAGCCCCGGCACGAAGGCGTCGGTGGCCGCCGCCGCCGTGTGCAGCGTCACGGTGGCGAGGCCGAAGCGGCGGTCGAGCGGCCCGGCGACGACGTCGACGTACTGCATGCGGCCGTAGGGCACCACCGACGTACGGCGCACGAGCACCCCGCGCCGCACGAGCAGGTCGTCGGCGCGCTCGCAGTAGCCCCAGGCGCGCACCCGGCGCTCGACCGCGACGAGCACGAGCCCGAACGCCGCCAGCCCGACGAGCGCGGCGCCCAGGGCACCGGTCCATCCGACGGCCAGCCCGCCGACCACCGTCACGGCCAGCAGCAGCGGGACGCAGACGGCGGTCGCGACGAGCCGGCGCACGGTGAGCAGCGCCGGGTCGGGGCGGCGCCACGCCGACGGCGGCGGGTCGAGCACGAGCGGCTCGTCGACGGGCACGACGGCTCCGGGCGGTCGGGGCAGCGGGCCGTCCGGACACTACCGTCGAGGGGGTGGCGGGCGGTCAGAGCTGGTGGCGCGACCGGCGCCGGCGCAACCGCGTCGCGCTCGTCGCGTTCGCGACCCTCGCGCTGCTCGGGATCCTGTACCCGGCGGTGACCGGCTACCTGCTCGGCGGCGACCGCCGGGTTCTCGTCGTCACCATGGCGCAGGACGCCGACCAGGCCGACCGCGACCGGCTCAAGGAGGCGTGCGGCTCGCTGCCCGCGGTGCAGGTGGTGGAGGACCGCGGCGACCCCGACCCGCGGGTTCAGGGCCGGTTCACCGTGCGGTTCCGCATCGGCGGGGCTTCGGTGGCGGAGGAGGCCGCGCTGACGCAGTGCGTGAACGAGCAGCGCGGCGTGCGCGGGTTCCTCGTCCAGCGCGGCGACTGAGCCGGTTCAGTCGTCCAGCACCTCGCTGACCGGCCGGCGCGGGGTCGGCGGCGCTGTGCTCGTCGTGCGCCCGAGCTGCAGCACCATCTGCGGGTGCTCGCCCGACAGCAGCTCGTCGGCCAGCAGCCGCCGCAGGCCGCCCAGCTCGGTCGGTTGACCGTGCAGGCTCGCGACGACGCCGTGCGCTGCGGCGGTCAGCAGCACCCGGTACAGCGCCGACCCGGCGAGCAGCCAGTCGCTCGGCGAGTCCGCCGCGGTGACGAGGACCGCGATGACCGGGCCGGGCGCACCGACGTGGATGAGCGTGGGGTCCGGCGCCGTGTCCTGATCGCGACCCGCGGCGAAGTCGCGGCGCGGCAGCTCCAGCGGCCCTGGCGCCGGCGTGCGGGCCGGGTAGGCGGTCGCCGGCACGCCGTCGCGGCGATCGGACCCCGGCGGCGGGGTCCAGCGTTCCAGCTCTGCGCGCACCCCGGGATGCGACTGCTGTGCGCGCTCGGCCGCGGCGACGAGGTCGGCCACGGCCCTCTTGGCGCCGGGCCGTTGCACGACGATCAGCCGGGCGCCCTCCCGCTCGGCCGCCTGCTGCAGGAGGAACACGAGCGACGGCTCGACCGATCGGTGGTCGAAACGACCGCGGAAGGAGCGCCGCCGACCCATGGCGGCGACGAGCTGCTCCACCTCCGGGTCGGCTGGGGCCGGCCGGCCGACGTGCAGCTCGGCGAGCAGGTCGGGGTCGGCCGGGTCGGGCAGGCGGCGCACCGCGGGGGCGTGGCCGCGGTGCTGCATCGCGAGCCGCGCGCCGAGCAGCGCCGCGCCGCAGCTGAGCAGCAGCTCCCGCCCGTCCGGGTCGGTGGCTGTCAGGTGCCGGCTGCGATCGGCGCGCAGCTGCAGCGCACCGGACCGGACGCGGAACCGCCACGGCTGCGTGTTGTGCACGCTCGGCGCCTGCACGGCGGTCGCGACGACCGCTCGGACCTCGTCGTCGGTGAGGGTGCGGGCGGCGTCGGGCAGCTTCGTCGACATGGCGTCCTCCGTCCGGGCCTGGCTCGACGGTGACGCCCGGACGCGACGGCGCGGCAGTGCCGGGTGACCCTGTCGCGCGGGACGAAGGTCCTCGGACCGCCGTAGCGACAGCGACCGCACGCCGACAGGGCCCGCCAGTTCTGCTGCCGGGGGACCCCGGGCCGGGCGGTCAGCGGGTGAGTCGGGGCACGCCCTGGGCCTCGGGAGGCCACCGGGCCGCCAGGGCGCTCAGTCGCGCTGCTACGTCGCGCGGGTCGGCGCCGCGCGCGACGGCCTGTCCTGCGAGGTACGTGGTCAGCGGCGCGGCCGGCCGCTCGACGCCGTGCGCGACGTCGCGCGCGAGGTCGAGGACCAGCCGCGCGTCCGGCCGGTCGGGCAGGTCGAGCGCCTCGACGACCGCGTCGGTCCAGTCCTGCAGCGTGGTCACGCGTGCCTCCTCGCCTCGGCGACGTCCATTTCGGTGTCGCAGTCGAACCAGGGCCGGCCTTCGACGACGACGCGGTCGGCGCGCAGCCGGCCGAGGACGGCGCCGAGCCGGGCGTCGAACGGGGTGAGCGTGCGGCGCAGGGGCTCGGTGCGCCACACGCCGACGAGCAGCTGGTCGCGCCCCTCGGCGTCGACGAGCAGTGCGCCGTCGTGCTCGAGCGCCGTGCGCAGCAGCTGCACGGTCGCGGCGTCGAGGAACGGCAGGTCGGCCGCGAGCACCGCGACGACGTCGGACGCGACCAGCGGCAGCGCCGCCGCGAGAGCCGCGACGGGCCCGCCGCCTGGTGGGTCCTCGCGGGCCCATGTCACCGCTCGGCAGGTCGGCCGCTGCGGGCCCACGACGACGACGGACTGCGCGTCCGAGACGGCCGTGAGCGCGCTGTCGAGCAGCGTCTGGCCGCCGACCATCACGGCGGGCTTGTCCGCACCGCCCATGCGTCGCGCGCGGCCGCCGGCGAGGACGACCGCGTCGTACGGCTCAGGGGCGGACACGGTCGGGCCGGCTGTAGACGTTCATCGACGCGCCGCGCAGGAACCCGACGAGCGTCATGCCCGCTTCTACCGCGACGTCGACGGCGAGCGACGACGGCGCGCTGACCGCAGCGAGCACCGGCACGCCGGCCATCCACGCCTTCTGCGCCAGCTCGAACGACGCCCGGCCGCTGACCAGCAGCACGCCGCCGCGCAGCGGCAGCTCCCCGGCGAGCAGGGCATGACCGAGCACCTTGTCGACGGCGTTGTGCCGGCCGACGTCCTCGCGCACGATCCGCAGCTCGCCGGCCGCGGTCGCGAGCGCCGCGGCGTGCAGGCCGCCGGTGCGCTCGAACACCCGCTGCGCGTCGCGCAGCGCGTCCGGCAGGCCGGCCAGCACGGCGCGGTCCACCTGCACCGGGTCGTCGTCGACGCGCCACCGCGCCACGGTGCGCACGGCGTCGAGCGAGGCCTTGCCGCAGACGCCGCAGGAGGACGTCGTGTAGAACGACCGCTCCACCGACGGGTCGGGCGCCGGCAGAGCGGGGTCGAGCTCCACGTCGAGCACGTTGTAGGTGTTCAGCTCGCCGTCCGCCGCGCCTGCGCAGTACCGCTGGGACAGCACGTGCGCGCTGTCCCAGACGACGCCCTCGCTCAGCAGGAACCCGGCCGCGAGCTCCATGTCGTGGCCCGGCGTGCGCATCGTGACCGCGAGCGGGCGACCGCCGACGCGGATCTCGAGCGGTTCCTCGACGACGAGCGTGTCCGGCCGCTCGAGGGGTACAGCGCCGCCGAGCCGCAGCACCCGGCGCCGGGTCGTCGTCCGTCCCACGCGGGGAGCGTGCCACGATGCGGTGCGGACGGCCGGATCGGGCGGAGGTGGGCAGGTGGGGCTGAAGGACACCTTCCTCGGCTGGCCGGTGCTCCGGCAGCTCACCGGCGACGACCCCCTCGGCCGCGGTGCGGCCGCGCAGTCTCGGCGCACCGCCGGGCTGCAGCCCCGCACCGCCACGGCCGACCGCGTCGTGCAGAGCGTCTGCCCGTACTGCGCCGTCGGGTGCGGCCAGCTCGTCTACGTCAAGGACGAGAAGGTCGTGCAGATCGAGGGCGACCCCGGCTCGCCCATCAGCCGCGGCCGACTGTGCCCCAAGGGCTCGGCGAGCGAGCAGTTCGTCAACGGCGCCAGGCGGCAGACGACGGTCCTGTACCGGCGCGCGCGCGGCACCGAGTGGGAGGAGCTCGACCTCGAGACGGCGACGTCCATGATCGCCGACCGGGTGCTCGAGACGCGGGCGCGCACGTGGCAGGACATCGACGCGCAAGGCCACCCGCTGCGCCGCACGATGGGGATCGCGAGCCTCGGAGGGGCCACCCTCGACAACGAGGAGAACTACCTCATCAAGAAGCTGTTCACCGCGCTGGGCGCCGTGCAGATCGAGAACCAGGCCCGCATATGACACAGCTCCACGGTCCCCGGTCTGGGGGCCTCGTTCGGGCGCGGCGGCGCCACGCAGGAGCAGCAGGACCTCGCCAACGCTGACTGCATCCTCATCCAGGGCTCGAACATGGCCGAGTGCCACCCGGTCGGGTTCCAGTGGGTGATGGAGGCCAAGCAGCGCGGCGCGACGGTCATCCACGTGGACCCGCGCTTCACGCGGACGTCGGCGCTCGCCGACCTGCACGTGCCGCTGCGCGCGGGGAGCGACATCGCCTTCCTCGGCTGCATCGTCAACCACGTCCTGTCGAACGAGCTCTACTTCCGCGAGTACGTCGTCGCGTACACCAACGCCGCGACTGTCCTGCGCGGCGACGTGCAGCTGCCCGAGGACCTCGCCGGCCTGTTCAGCGGGTACGACGCCGGGACCGGCACCTACGACACGAAGACCTGGCAGTACGCCGGCCAGGGCGACCAGCACGGCGGAGCCGTCGAGACGCAGAAGCCAGACGGCGACGGCGACGAGGCCATGTCGTCCGAGCGCGCCCGCGCCGCCGGCCACGAGCTCGGCGACCGCGGCGCGCCGCTGGAGTCGACCGTCGTCGAGCGCGACGAGACGCTGCAGCACCCGAACTGCGTCCTGCAGGTGCTCAAGCGGCACTTCGCCCGCTACACGCCGGAGCTGGTCGAGGAGGTCTGCGGCGTCCCGCGCGAGCAGTTCCTGCAGGTGTGCGACGCGCTGGTGCGCAACAGCGGGCGCGAGCGGACGTCCGCCTTCTGCTACGCCGTCGGCTGGACGCAGCACTCGATGGGCGCGCAGTACATCCGCACCGGCTCGATCCTGCAGCTGCTGCTCGGCAACATGGGTCGCCCGGGCGGCGGCATCATGGCGCTGCGCGGGCACGCCAGCATCCAGGGCTCGACCGACATCCCGACGCTGTTCAACCTGCTGCCCGGCTACCTGCCGATGCCCAAGCACGACGTCGGCGGCCTGGACGAGTACCTCGAGGCGCTCGCCCCTGACGGGCAGAAGGGCTACTGGAAGAACGCCCGCGCGTTCATGGTCAGCCTGCTGAAGTCCTGGTACGGCGACGCCGCCACCGCGGACAACGACTTCTGCTTCGACCTGCTGCCGCGGATCTCCGGCGACCACGGCACCTACCAGTCGGTCATGGGCATGCTCGACGGGACGGTCGAGGGCTACTTCCTCGTCGGCCAGAACCCGGCGGTCGGTTCGGCGCACGGCCGCATGCAGCGGCTCGGCATGGCGAAGCTGAAGTGGCTGGTGGTGCGCGACGTCAACCTCATCGAGTCGGCGACCTTCTGGAAGGACTCGCCGGAGGTCGCGACCGGCGAGATCGTGCCGGAGGAGTGCGAGACCGAGGTCTTCTTCCTCCCGGCGGCGACCCACGTCGAGAAGGCCGGCACGTTCACGCAGACCCAGCGGCTCGTGCAGTGGCGGCACAAGGCCGTCGAGCCGCCGGCCGACGCGCGGCCCGAGCTGCACTTCTACTTCCACCTCGGCCGGGTCGTGCGCGAGCGGCTGGCCGGCTCCGCCGAGCCGCGCGACCGGGCGCTGCTCGAGCTCACCTGGGACTACCCGGTCGAGGGCGAGCACGACGAGCCGAGCGCGGACGACGTCCTGCGCGAGATCAACGGCTTCGACCTGACGACAGGCGAGCTGCTCAGCTCGTCCGGTGAGATGCGGCCGGACGGCACGACGTCGGGGGGGTGCTGGATCTACACCGGCGTCTACGCCGACGGGGTCAACCAGGCAGCGCGCCGCAAGAGCTGGGAGCAGCAGGGCGGTCCGTCGCTCGCGCACGAGTGGGGCTGGGCCTGGCCCGCGAACCGACGGATCCTCTACAACCGCGCGTCCGCCGACCCGCAGGGCCGGCCGTGGAGCGAGCGCAAGAAGCTCGTCTGGTGGGACGAGGAGGCCGGCCGCTGGACCGGCGACGACATCCCCGACTTCCCGCTCACCACCCCGCCGTCCTACCGCCCGGAGCCCGGCACCGACGGCCCCGAGGGCATCGCCGGCGACGACCCGTTCGTCATGCAGGCCGACGGCAAGGGCTGGCTGTGGGCGCCCAAGGGAGTGCTCGACGGGCCGCTGCCCGAGCACTACGAGCCGCACGAGTCGCCGGTGCGCAACCCGGTGCACCGGCAGCAGGCGAGCCCGACGCGGCTGGTCTACGCGCGGGAGGACAACCCCTCCAACCCCTCCCCGCCGGATCCCGGTGCCCAGGTCTTCCCGTACGTCTTCACCACCTACCGGCTCACCGAGCACCACACCGCGGGCGGGATGAGCCGGTGGGTGCCGTACCTGTCGGAGCTGCAACCCGAGTTCTTCTGCGAGGTGTCCCCCGCGCTGGCCCGCGAGCGCGGCCTCGAGCACCTCGGCTGGGCGACGATCGTCACCGCCCGCACGGCGGTGGAGGCCCGCGTCATGGTCACCGACCGCATGGTACCGCTGCGCGCCGGCGGCCGCACGGTCCACCAGGTCGGGCTGCCCTACCACTGGGGCGTCGGCGGGAACGCCTACGTCAGCGGCGACGCCGCCAACGACCTCGTCGGCATCTCCCTCGACCCGAACGTGCTCATCCAGGAGTGCAAGGCGGCGACCTGCGACATCCGGCCCGGGCGCCGGCCCACCGGGCCGGATCTGCTGCGCTTCGTCGAGGACTACCGACAGCGGGCAGGCATCACGACGGCGACCGGCGCAGCCCTGGTCACGGAGGACTCCGCGGGATGACGGCATGAGCAACAGCTGGTACGGCCCGCTCGACCCGGCGCCCGACGCCGGGTGGACGGACGCCCCGCCGCGCAAGGGGTTCTTCACCGACACCTCGATCTGCATCGGCTGCAAGGCATGCGAGGTGGCGTGCAAGGAGTGGAACGCCGTCCCCGACGACGGCTTCTCGCTGCTGGGTTCCTCGTACGACAACACCGGCGCGCTCGGTGCCAGCACCTGGCGGCACGTCGCCTTCATCGAGCAGGCCGGAGCGACCACCGACGTCCTCAACCGGACGGCCGACAGCGCACTCGCGGGTGACCGTGCACAGCTCGGGACCGACACGACGAAGGTCGACCTGGGCATGCCCGCCGTGCAGCTGCCCGGTGCGGCCGACGACGCCGAGCGGTCGGAGTTCCGCTGGCTCATGGCGTCGAACGTGTGCAAGCACTGCACGCACGCCGGCTGCCTCGACGTCTGCCCGACGGGTGCGCTGTTCCGCACCGAGTTCGGCACGGTCGTCGTCCAGGACGACATCTGCAACGGCTGCGGCTACTGCGTCGCCGGCTGCCCGTTCGGGGTCATCGACCGCCGGGTCGGTGAGAAGGGGGTGACGAACAACGCCGGCATCGCGCAGAAGTGCACGCTCTGCTACGACCGGCTGGGCGACGGCCTGCAGCCTGCGTGCTCCAAGGCCTGCCCGACGACGTCGATCCAGTTCGGCGACCTGGACGAGCTCCGTGAGCGCGCCCAGGCCCGGGTGGAGCAGCTGCAGGAGCAGGGAGTGACGAGCGCGCGGCTGTACGGCCACGACGAGTCCGACGGCGTCGGGGGAGCGGGCGCGTTCTTCCTCCTGCTCGACGAGCCGGAGGTCTACGGCTTCCCGCCCGACCCGGTCGTCACGACGCGCGACCTGCCCCGGATGTGGAAGAAGGCGGCGTTCGCCGCAGCCACGATGCTCGCCGGAGCGGTCGCCGTCTTCGTGGGCGGCAGCGCGTGAGCAAGCTCGAGAAGACCGTCGTGCCGCCGGCGACGTTCACCAGCTACTACGGCCGGCCGGTCGTCAAGCCGACGCCGTGGGAGCACGACATCCCGGCGTACCTGTTCATGGGCGGCGTGGCCGCGGGGTCGTCGCTGCTGTCGGCCGGCGCCGACCTCACCGGACGTCCGCTGCTGCGCAGGCGCGGGCGGCTGGCGGCACTCGTCGCGCTGTCGCTGAGCATGGTGGCGCTGGTCAAGGACCTCGGCCGTCCGGAGCGCTTCCACCACATGCTGCGCGTGCTGAAACCGACGTCCCCGATGAGCGTCGGCACCTGGCTGCTCACCGTCTACGGGCCCTTCGCGGGGCTCGCCGCGGCGTCGGAACTCGTGCCCCGGCGGTGGCGCCGGACGATTCCAGGGCGGCTGCTCGCCGGCGCCGGTCGGCCGGCGGGACTGGCTGCCGCCGTCGTCGCGCCGACCGTCGCGTCCTACACCGCCGTGCTGCTGTCGAACACCTCGACACCGACCTGGCACGACGCGCACGAGCAGCTGCCGTTCGTCTTCGTGGGGTCGGCGTCGGCGGCATCCGGTGGCTTGGGCCTCCTCGCGGCGCCCCTGTCCGAGAGCGCACCCGCCCGGCGCCTCGCCGTCGGCGGAGCGCTGCTCGAGCTGGCCGTCGAGTCGCGCATGGAGAAGGCGATGGGACTGACGGCTGAGCCGCTGCACGAGGGCCACGCCGGCCGGCTCATGCGCCTGAGCAAGCTGCTCACCGGGGCCGGAGCGGCCGGGGCCGTCCTCGGCCGGCGGAGCCGCGTCGTGTCTGCCGCCTCCGGCGCCGCGCTGCTCGCCGGCTCCGCCTGCCTGCGGTTCGGCATCTTCGATGCTGGGCAGGAGAGCGCGCGCGACCCGAAGTACACGGTCGTGCCGCAGCGCGAGCGCGTCGAGGCGGCCCGCCTCCTCGACGAGAGCACGCCCGCGGCCCGGTGACGTGGGAGGACGACACGTGGGCGCCCTGAGCTTCCTCGACCGCGAGCACTCGTGCGCGAAGCCCGGGTACAGCCGCTGGCTCGTGCCTCCGGCAGCGCTCGCGATCCACCTGTCCATCGGGTCGGTGTACGCGTTCAGCGTCTTCAAGAACCCGCTGGTCGAGCGCTTCGACGTGTCCGCCACGGCGATCGCCGGCGTCTTCTCCGTCGCGATCGTGATGCTCGGGCTCGCCGCCGCGTTCGGCGGCACGTGGATGGAGCGCAACGGGCCCCGCAAGGCGATGGCGCTGTCGGCGGCGTGCTTCGTCAGCGGCCTGGTCGTCGGCTCCCTCGGCATCGCCTCGGAGCAGCTGTGGCTGCTCTACCTGGGCTATGGCGTCATCGGCGGCATCGGCCTCGGCATGGGCTACATCTCGCCGGTGTCGACGCTCATCAAGTGGTTCCCCGACCGGCCCGGCCTCGCGACCGGCCTGGCCATCATGGGCTTCGGCGGCGGCGCGTTCATCGCCTCGGCGCTCTCGAACGAGCTGCTGCAGGCCTACACGTCCCGGCCTGCCGACGCACTGCCGACCGACGCGCTCGTGCCGACGTTCCTCACGCTGGCGGTCCTCTACGCGCTGTTCATGACGTTCGGCGTCCTCACCGTCCGCGTCCCGCGCGAGGGATGGAAGCCCGAGGGCTGGACCCCCCAGGAGCTGCAGGCCGGCGGCATGCGGACCACCGCGAACGTCTCGGCGAAGCAGTCGCTGCACACCCCGCAGTTCTGGTTCCTGTGGATCGTGCTGTTCTGCAACGTCACCGCCGGCATCGGCATCCTCGAGCAGGCCGCGCCGATGATCCAGGACTTCTTCCCCGACGAGGTCAGCCCCGCCGCCGCCGCTGGCTTCGTCGGCCTGCTGTCGCTGGCCAACATGGCCGGCCGCATCATCTGGTCTTCGACGTCCGACCTCATCGGCCGCAAGCCGACCTACATGCTCTACCTGGGGGTCGGCGCCGTCGCGTTCTTCTTCCTGGCCACTGCCGGCTCGAGCAGCGTCCTGCTGTTCGTGGCGCTGGCCGCGGTCATCCTGTCCTTCTACGGCGGTGGCTTCGCGACCATCCCGGCCTACCTCAAGGACATGTTCGGGACCTTCCAGGTCGGCGCCATCCACGGCCGGCTGCTCACCGCCTGGTCGGCGGCGGGCGTCGCCGGTCCGCTGATCGTCAACGTCATCCGCGACCGCGCCGAGGCGTCCGGCCTCGAGGGGGCCGCCACCTACCGGCCGTCGTTGCTGGTCATGGTCGGGCTGCTCGTCATCGGCTTCGTCGCCAACCTGCTGGTG
>JBKHYE010000069.1:0-10959 GCA_046565705.1 Actinomycetes bacterium | reverse complement strand
CGAGCGCGTAGGGCGCGTCCTCCGGCGCCGGCGCGGGCGGCGCGGTCGCCGTCGGCGGGCGGTCCGTCGGCGACGAGGTGACCAGCGAGGCCACCACCGGACCGCCGACCCCCAGCGCCGTCACGGCCAGCGCCGACCCGACCACGGCTGCCGTGACGCGCCGCCGCCGCAGCTCGTGGGCGCGGCGCTCGACGCCGTCGAGGAAGTCGGGGGGCAGGTCGAGGTGGTCGGTGCGCGCGGTCAGCGTGCTGCGCAACGACTCGTCGAGGGGGCTCATGCCACAGCTCCGGAGGTCGTCGGGGCGGAGGGCTCAGGGAGGGCGGCCCGCGGGTCGTCGCGCAGACCGGACGTCTCACGGAGCTTGACGAGGGCGCGGGACGTGGCGGACTTGACCGTGCCGACCGAGACGCCCATGACGGCAGCGGTCTCGGCCTCGGACAGGTCCTCGTAGTAGCGGAGGACGACCATGGCACGCTGGCGCGTGGGCAGCGTCGCGAGCGCGGCCCACAGCGCGTCGTGCAGGTCGGCGTCGGCGGTCGCGTCACGGCCGGTCGCGCGCTCGGGCAGCTCGCCGGTGGGGTGCTCGTCGACGCGGCGACGGCGCCACCAGCTCGTCCGGGTGTTGACCATGACCTGCCGCACGTAGCCGTCGAGCGCCTCCCGCTCGCGGATGCGTGTCCACGACAGGTAGGTCTTGGCCAGCGCTGTCTGCAGCAGGTCCTCGGCGTCGGCCCGGTTGCCGGTGAGGGCGTACGCCGTCCTCATCAGCGCCGGTGACCGCGCGGCGACCCAGGACCGAAAGTCCTCCCGCGCCTCGGCGTCCACCCTCTCGTCCCCCCCGGATTCGCGGTGCTCCTGCCCCTCCTGACGCAGGACTGCTCCGGGAGGTTGCCTGCCTAGACTGCCCGGCGTGACAGCGGCGCGTGAGCGGTTCGTCGTGCGTGGCGGCGCGCGGCTCGCCGGGGAGGTCGACGTCGCCGGCGCGAAGAACAGCGTCCTGAAGCTCATGGCGGCCGCGCTGCTGGCCGAGGGCTCGACGACGCTCACGGCCGTCCCCGACATCCTCGACGTCACGATCATGAGTGAGGTGCTGCGGCGCCTCGGCTGCACGGTCCAGCGCAGCGACGGCAGGCTGCGCATCGACGTGCCGGCCCGGCCCGGGCACGAGGCCGACTACGACCTCGTCCGGCGGATGCGCGCGTCGATCGCGGTGCTCGGTCCGCTGGTGGCCCGCTGCGGCGAGGCGAAGGTGGCGCTGCCCGGCGGTGACGCCATCGGCTCGCGCGGGCTCGACATGCACGTCGCCGGCCTGATCAAGCTGGGCGCCACCGTGGAGAGCGAGCACGGCTACCTCATCGCACGGGCGCCGCGGCTCACCGGTGCGCAGGTGTGGCTCGACTTCCCGAGCGTCGGCGCCACCGAGAACCTGCTCATGGCGGCGGTGCTCGCCAAGGGGACGACGCAGATCGACAACGCCGCGCGCGAGCCGGAGATCGTCGACCTGTGCGAGCTGCTCGTGCAGATGGGCGCGCAGATCGGCGGCATCGGCACCTCGACGCTCGAGGTCGAGGGCGTCGATCACCTGCGGCCGGTCGCCGAGCACGCCACGGTGCCCGACCGCATCGTCGCGGGCACCTGGGCGTTCGCCGCCGTGCTGACCCGCGGTGATGTCGTCGTCCGCAACGGCCGCGCCGACCACCTCGAGATCGCCCTCGACAAGCTGACCAGCTCCGGCGCCACGGTGAGCGCCGAACCCGGCGGCGGGTTCCGCGTGCGCATGGACGAGCGGCCGCGCTCGGTCGACGTCGTCACGCTGCCGTACCCGGGGTTCCCGACCGACCTGCAGCCCATGGTGCTCGCGCTCAACGCCGTGGCCGACGGGACCGCGATGGTCACAGAGAACGTCTTCGAGGCGCGCTGGATGTTCGTCAACGAGCTCAGCCGGCTCGGCGCCGACGTGCGCACCGACGGGCACCACGCTGTCGTCCGGGGTCGCGAGCGGCTGTCCGGCGCTCCCGTGACGGCGCACGACATCCGCGCCGGGGCGGCGCTCGTGCTCGCGGGCCTGGTGGCCGACGGCGTCACCGAGGTCGCCGAGGTGCACCACGTCGACCGCGGTTACGAGCGCTTCGTCCCCAAGCTGCAGTCGCTCGGTGCCGACGTGCGCCGGGAGGCGGCCCCCGACGAGCCCCCGCTCGGCCTCGACTGACGAGTGATCAGCGGCGGACGAGCCGCTCGGCGCACGCCGCGTCGCCGGAGAAGACGAGCACCCGCCAGCCGCCGCCGTCGCCCGGGGCGACGGTCGAGCGGACCCCGCCGGCCGACAGTGCGGCGACGAGCAGGTCGGCGTCGTCGACGCTCCTGGCGTGCGCGACCGGCACGAGCAGCCCGTAGTCGGTCGGTCGGCCGGTCGGCCGCGTCGGCGCCGGCGAGACGGCCGTCCGCGGCCGCTTCGGCGGCGCGAACACCCACCGGCAGATGAGGAGCACGAGGGCCAGCGCGAACAGAGCGGCCAGCGGGCCGGTCCAGTAGTGGCTCGGCAGGACCACGGTGCGCTCCGGGGGTCCGGGACGGGGGGAGGAACCAGGGCGAGTCTGCCACCGGGCGGGCGGTCGCGCAGGTCGGCGGGTCCGCCCCCGGCGCGCCTGCTGGTCGTGCGCGCTCACCTCTGGCACAACAGCGCGAGCGGGCACGAACCGACCGCGTTCCTCCGACGAGACCCGTCGTCGCGGACGGCGTCCCGCGAGGAGGTCCCGTGCCCTCGACGACCGCGCCGCAGGCAGCCGCACCGCTCGAGCTGCACGCGCAGGTGCCGGGCCGGCTGCTGGTGATGACCGGCCGGCTCGACGTCGCCGCAGCCGCCGACACCCGGCTGGCGCTGGCCGCGGCGGTCGCCGCCGGCTCGGGCGACCTCGTGCTCGACCTGTCGGGCGTGACCGCGGTCGACGCCACGGGACTCGGCGTGCTCGTCGGGGCCCACCGCGCGGCCGACCGCGCCGGTCGCCGGCTGGTGCTGCAGGACGTGCCGGAGCAGGTGCACCGGCTGCTGCGCGTGACCCGCCTCCACCGCGTGCTCCGGACGGTGGCGACGCCGGACTGCGCCTGACTCCAGCGCGGCGGCGCGCGCGCCGATGACCCGGGCGTGGAGCAGGACTTCTTCCGACCGCCGCCGGCGGGGTCGTGGCCGCCACCGGGCGCGGCCCCGGCGGTCGTCCCGGTCGGCCGGCCGCCGTCGCGGCGTCGAGGGACCGGGCGATCGGTGCTCGCCGGCGCGGGCGCCGCCGTCGCGGTCCTCGTCGTCGGGCTCGCCCTGCTGCCCCGCACGCAGGGCGACCCGCTGCCGGAGCTGCGCCAGGTGCAGGCACCGGCATCGGCCGTGGAGGGCTGGGCGCCCGCGTGGGCGGACGAGACCGGCCGCCCCGCCCGCTGGGACCCGTGCACGCCGATCCCGTACGTCGTCAACCCGACGTGGATGCCGCAGCGCGGCCGCGAGGACCTCGCGGAGGCGCTGCGCCGGATCTCGGTCGTGAGCGGGCTGGAGTTCGTCGACGGCGGCGACACCGACGAGCTGCCCTCCACGACGCGGCCGGCCTACCAGCCCGAGCGCTACGGCGAGCGCTGGGCGCCGATGCTCGTCGCCTGGGTGCCGGCCGGCACCACCGACATCGGCATCGGCTCCGGTGTGCAGGGGCTGGCCGCGTCGACCGCCGTCCCGACGACGCAGGGCGGCGTGATCGTGACCGCGCAGGTCGCCTTCGACGCCGACAACCGGCTCGCGTCCGGCTTCGGCCCCGGCGCGACCGAGGGCGAGGTGATGCTGCACGAGCTGGCGCACGCCGTCGGGCTCGGCCACGTCGACGACCCGACGCAGGTCATGTACTTCCGCACCACCAACAGCGAGAGCGAGTTCGGCGCCGGCGACCGCGCCGGGCTGACGGCGCTCGGCCGCGCCTCGGGCTGCCTGCGGTCGCCGGCTCCGCGGCCCGCCGAGGACGGCTGACCGCGCGAGGGCGTGGCGCCCGTCACTGCCTACACTCGGTGATCAGCAATCACCGGCGGCAGCGAGGACGGCGCGATGACGGAGCAGACGCAGTCGATCGGGTCCGAGACCCCCGGCGCGGAGGCGCCGGCACCGGAGCCGCCGCCGTCGCCCGTGGTCGCAGCGCCGGAGGCGACGCGCCCGCAGCGCGACAAGCCGTGGGTCATGCGCACCTACGCCGGCCACTCCTCGCCGAAGGAGAGCAACGAGCTCTACCGCCGCAATCTGGCCAAGGGCCAGACCGGCCTGTCGGTCGCCTTCGACCTGCCGACGCAGACCGGCTACGACCCCGACGACGAGCTGGCCAGGGGCGAGGTCGGCAAGGTCGGCGTCCCGGTCACGCATCTGGGCGACATGCGGGCGCTGTTCGACGGCATCCCGCTCGACACGATGAACACGTCGATGACCATCAACGCGACGGCGATGTGGCTGCTGGCGCTCTACCAGGTGGTCGCGGAGGAGCAGGGGGCGTCGGCGGACCAGCTCAGCGGCACGACGCAGAACGACATCATCAAGGAGTACCTGTCGCGCGGGACCTACGTGTTCCCGCCCGGGCCGTCGCTGCGGCTCATCACCGACATGGTCGCCTACACGGTGTCGGAGATCCCGAAGTGGAACCCGACCAACATCTGCAGCTACCACCTGCAGGAGGCCGGCGCGACGCCGGTGCAGGAGATCGCCTACTCGCTGTGCACCGCGATCGCCGTGCTCGACGCCGTCAAGGCCGCGGGGCAGGTGCCGGACGAGGAGTTCGGCAAGGTCTGCGCCCGCATCTCCTTCTTCGTGAACGCCGGCGTGCGGTTCGTGGAGGAGATGTGCAAGATGCGCGCCTTCACCGAGCTGTGGGACGAGCTGCTGCTCGAGCGCTACGGCGTGCAGGACCCGAAGCACCGCCGGTTCCGCTACGGCGTGCAGGTCAACTCGCTGGGGCTCACCGAGGCGCAGCCGGAGAACAACGTCCAGCGCATCGTGCTGGAGATGCTCGGCGTCACGCTGTCGAAGCGGGCTCGGGCCCGCGCCATCCAGCTGCCGGCGTGGAACGAGGCGCTCGGCCTGCCGCGGCCGTGGGACCAGCAGTGGTCGCTGCGCATGCAGCAGGTGCTCGCGTTCGAGACCGACCTGCTCGAGCACGACGACCTGTTCGACGGCTCGCACGTCGTCGAGCGCAAGGTCGGCGAGCTCAAGGCCGCGGTGCGCGAGGAGGTCGACCGCGTGCAGGCGATGGGCGGAGCGGTCGCCGCCGTCGAGCAGGGCTACATGAAGAGCGCGCTGGTCGCCTCGCACGCCGAGCGCCGGCGCCGCATCGAGACCGGCGAGGACGTCGTCGTCGGCGTCAACCGCTTCCAGACGACCGAGCCGTCGCCCCTCACGGCCGACATCGACAAGGCGATCCTCGTCGTCGACCCGGAGGTCGAGCAGCAGGCGATCGACGCGGTGCAGCGGTGGCGCGCCGAGCGCGACGCGGCTGCCGTCGACGAGGCGCTGCGCGCGCTGCGGGACGCCGCCAAGACCGACGAGAACCTCATGCGCGCCACGGTCGCCTGCGCCCGCGCCGGCGTGACGACGGGGGAGTGGGCCGGCGCGCTGCGCGAGGTGTTCGGCGAGTACCGGGCGCCGACCGGCGTCTCGGCGGCCGTGATGGGCGGCGAGGCCGGCCAGGAGATCGCGTCGGTGCGGGACGCCGTCAAGCGCACCGGTGACGAGCTCGGCGTGCGGCTGCGCTTCCTCGTTGGCAAGCCGGGCCTCGACGGGCACAGCAACGGTGCCGAGCAGATCGCCGTGCGCGCCCGCGACTGCGGCTTCGAGGTCGTCTACCAGGGGATCCGGCTGACGCCGGCGCAGATCGTGGCGGCCGCCGTCGAGGAGGACGTCCACGTCATCGGGCTGTCGATCCTGTCCGGCTCGCACATGGAGGCGGTGCCGGCCGTGCTGGCCGGCCTGCGCGAGGCCGGCATCGGCGATGTGCCGGTCGTCGTCGGCGGAATCATCCCCGAGGGCGACGCCGCGCGACTGCGGGAGCAGGGCGTCGCGCGGGTCTTCACGCCGAAGGACTTCGAGCTCACCGACATCATGCGTGAGGTCGTGTCGGTGGTGCGGGACGCGAACGGGCTCGCGCCGCTCGGCTGAGCGGCACGGGCCGGCGGACGTCCTAGAAGACGATGATCAGGATGATGATGATCAGGACGAGCGTCCCGAGCCCGATGTACATCTGCAGCCTCCTCCCGCCCGGTCGTGCCGACGCCCGTCTTCCTGCCCGAGGTTCCGGCCCGGACACCGCTACCGGCCGGTAGTCACCCCTTCGTCATGTGCGTTGCACGTGCTGCCGTGCGGTCCGCTCCTAGGCTGCGGGGGTGCGACTCGTCATCGCGGACTGCTCCGTCGACTACGTCGGGCGGCTCACCGCCCACCTCCCGTCCGCGACGCGACTGCTGGTCGTCAAGGCCGACGGGTCGGTGCTCGTGCACAGCGACACCGGCGGCTACAAGCCGCTGATGTGGATGACGCCGCCCTGCGCGCTGCGGGTCGAGGACGGCGTCTGGACCGTGAGCAACAAGGGCGGCGAGCAGCTGGTCATCACGGTGGAGCAGGTGCACAGCGACACCGACCACGCGCTCGGCACCGACCCCGGCCTGGTGAAGGACGGCGTGGAGAAGCGCCTGCAGGAGCTGCTCGCCGACCGGTGCGACGTGCTCGGTGACGGCTGGACGCTCGTGCAGCGCGAGTACTTCACCGACATCGGCCCGGTCGACCTGCTGTGCCGCGACGCCGACGGCGCACACGTGCTCGTCGAGGTGAAGCGGCACGCCGAGATCGACGGCGTCGAGCAGCTCACCCGCTACCTGCAGCGGGTGTCGACCGTGCTGGGCGACGGCGTGCGAGGCGTGCTCGCGGCGCAGTCGTTCAAGCCGCAGGCCAAGGTGCTCGCTGCCGATCGCGGGATCGCATGCGTGCAGCTGGACTACGACGAGCTGCGCGGGCTCGAGTCGAGCGCCCCGACGCTGTTCTGAGCGGCGAGTCGTTCAGTCGCGGACCGGCAGCTGGCCGTCGAGCTGCAGGAGCTCCACCAGCCGGCGCACCCGGCGGCTCGGTGACTGCAGCACCAGCGAGCCGCCGCGCGCCCCGAGCGCGGCGGACGCGTCGAGCAGCACGTCCAGCGCGGCGAGGTCGAGGAAGGCGAGCTGGCGGCCGAGCACCACGACGTGCCGGACGTCCCCGCAGACGAGGTCGCGCACGCGCATGCTCAGCCGGGCGACGGACGAGATGTCGGCCTCGCCGGCGAGCTCGAGCACCGCCGTGTCGCCGGCCCGGCGCACCGACATGCGCAGGACGCCGCCGTCTTGTGCCACGACCACCTTCCGGTCCCCGACCTTGATCAGCCGAAAGAGAGCGGCTGTGGTCTCAACCGGACGGCCATCGTGCCAGTGGTCCGGCGCGGACGTGACCGCTTCGGGTCAGATCGGGACCGCGTGCCACCCGGCTGCACCCCCTTCCGGCCGGACGGGCTCCGGCTGGGAGACTCGCTCGGACGCACGCCCGCGCCGGAGCGGTCGTGCCTGGACAGGAGTGGGCTGTGGCGCGCGAGTTCAACAAGGTCGGTGTGGTGGGTCTCGGCACCATGGGTGCGGGCATCGCCGAGGTGCTCGCCCGGTCGGGCATCGAGGTCGTCGGCGTGGAGGTCGACGACACCGGCGTCGAGCGGGCCCGCCAGCACCTGCAGGCCAGCACCGAGCGCGCCGTGCGCAAGGGCAAGATGTCGGAGGACGAGGTCGCGCAGGTCCTCGACCGCGTGGGCATCGGCACCGACCTCGCCGCGGTCAAGGACTGCGAGCTCGTCATCGAGGCGGTGCCGGAGCGGATGGAGCTCAAGCGGGAGCTGTTCGCCGAGCTCGACCGGCTCCTGCCGGACGACGCCGTGCTCGCGACGAACACGTCGGCGCTGTCGGTGACGGAGCTGGCGACCGGCACGTCGCGGCCGTCGCGCGTCGTCGGGCTGCACTGGTTCAACCCGGCCCCGGTGATGGACCTCGTCGAGGTCGTGCAGACCGTCGTCACCGACCCGACCGTGGTCGAGGACGTGCAGGGCCTGGTCGACCGCGTCGGCAAGACCGCCGCCACGGCGGGCGACCGCGCCGGCTTCATCGCCAACGCGCTGCTGTTCGGCTACCTCAACAACGCGGTCCGCATGTACGAGTCGAAGTACGCCTCGCGCGAGGACATCGACGCCGCGATGCGCTTCGGCACCGGACACCCGATGGGCCCGCTGGCGCTGCTGGACCTCATCGGCCTCGACAGCGCGTACGAGATCCTCGAGACGATGTACGCGCAGTCGCGCGACCACCGCCACGCGCCCGCGCCGATGCTGAAGCAGTACGTGACCGCAGGCCTGCTGGGCCGCAAGACCGGCCGGGGCTTCTACACCTACGCAGCGCCCGACTCGCCCGAGGTCGTCGACGACGCGCTCACGCCATCCGGCTCGAAGGTCGACGCCGAGCCGCGTCCGGTCCAGCGCATCGGCGTCATCGGCACCGGCACCATGGCCAGCGGCATCGTCGAGGTGTGCGCCAAGAGCGGCTACGACGTCGTCTTCCGCGCGCGCAGCGACGACAAGGTCGCCGGAGTCCGCAAGAAGGTCGAGGGCTCGCTCGGCAAGGCGGTGCAGCGCGGGAAGCTGTCCGAGGAGGACCGCGACACGACGCTCGGCCGCATCACCGGCACGACTCAGCTCGACGACCTGCGCGACTGCGATCTCGTCATCGAGGCGGTCGTCGAGGACCTCGCGGTGAAGAAGGAGCTGTTCGCCGCGCTCGACGAGGTGATGAAGCCCAGTTCTGTGCTCGCCACCACGACGTCGTCGCTGCCGGTCATCGAGTGCGCGACCGCGACGTCGCGGCCGCAGGACGTCGTCGGCATGCACTGGTTCAACCCGGCCACGGTCATGAAGCTGGTGGAGGTCGTGCCGACCGTGACGACGTCGGACGACGTCACGGCGACCGTGCTCGACGTCTGCGCCAGGACGAACAAGCACGCCGTGCTGTGCGGCGACCGCGCCGGCTTCATCGTCAACGCGCTGCTGTTCCCCTACCTCAACGACGCGGTCAAGATGCTCGAGGCGCACTACGCCACCGCCGACGACATCGACACGGCGATGAAGCAGGGCTGTGCGCTGCCGATGGGGCCGTTCGAGCTGCTCGACGTGGTCGGCAACGACGTGTCGCTGGCCATCCAGAAGGAGCTCTACCTCGAGTTCCGCGAGCCCGGCTTCGCCCCGGCCCCCTTGCTCGAGCACCTGGTCACCGCGGGCTACCTCGGCCGCAAGACCGGTCGCGGCTTCCGGGACTACAGCGCCCGCTGACGGCGGCTCCTGCCGTCACCGTCGCGACACGCCTCGGGACCTCCCCGGCTCCACGCCCGGGACCACCGCGAGGTCAGCGGTTGTCGACGACCAGCGCGGCCAGCCGGGCACGCGTGTTGATGTCGAGCTTGCGGTAGATGTGGGTGAGGTGCGCGTCCACGGTGCGGGGTGAGACGAACAGCTCCTCGGCGATCTGCCGGCTGGTGAGTCCGTGCGCCACCCGGTCGGCGACCTGGCGCTCCGCCGCGGTGAGCGAGTCCAGCACCGACGGCTGCGCGGGCGAGGGCCGGTTGAACACGGCCGTGACGAGCGTGACGGCGTCCGCGGACAGCTCGTCACCCGTGATCCAGCCGTCCGGCGGCCGGCTCGCCGGGACGATGTCGAAGTCGGCGGAGTAGCCCCAGCGCACGGCCATCCGGGGCGTACGGAGGGCGAAGGCCGCAGCGGCGAGCGAGCGGGCCTCGGGCAGGTCGCGGGCCTGGGCCACCGCGGCGAGCCCGTCCAGGACGTCGGCGGCACGGAGCGGAAGCCGCATCGAGCGACAGTGCTCGAGGGCGGTGAGGTAGGTCGTCGTGGCCTGGTCGAGGTCGCCGAGGTCGACCAGCGCCCGGCCGAGCAGCAGGCGCGCCTCCACGCCGTCGCGACCCAGCCTGGCCGAGTCGGCGAGGGCCACCACGTCGGCGGCCAGGCCGGCGGCCTGCCGGGACTCGCCGCGCAGCAGCAGGTCGCGACCGTCCTGGGCCAGCACGGGGAGGCGTACGGCCCACGGCAGCGTCTCCCGCACGACCTCCGTCGGCACCCAGGTGGGGTCGAGGGCCCGCAGCAGTGTCTCGGCGAGCAGGCCGACGCGGTCCTCGGCCAGCTCGCGAGCCTCCAGGACCACGGCCCGCGTGCCGGCGACCGCCTCGGCGGTGCGCCCCTGCTCGAGCGCGATCCGGGCGAGCACGGTCCGCAGCGACAGGTCGATCCAGCGCTCGTCACCGGCGGTGCGGGCGGGCATCGCCTCGCTCGCGGCCCGGGTCGCCTCCGCGAAACGGCCCTGCGAGGCGTACACGTCGGCGAGCGTGCGGGTGGCCTGCCGGCTGATCGAGCCCTCCGGGTCGAGGCTGAGCGCGCGCTTGGCCTCCGCCTCCGCGCTGGCGAGATCACCTGCGTCGAGGTGCATCTCGGCACGGATCGAGGCGGTCTTGGCGAGCTGCTCCTCGGGGCGAGGCGCCGAGGAGGCGTGCTGGTCGGCACGGTCGAGCAGCCACAGCCCCTCGTAGGTGCCACGCATCTCGGAGGCTGCGATCCCGGCACGTCGTGCGATCTGGGCTCCGAGGGTCGGTGGTCCGTCGCCGAAGGCGAGTGCGCCCTCGAGGATCTCGACCGCCTCGCGGGCACGCATCGAGGTGTAGAGCGAGGAGAAGATGCGGTTGGCCACGGAGTAGCCCTCGGCCCGCGTCGCGGGGTCGGCGCAGGCGGTCAGCACGGCGTGGCGCATCGCGGGCAGGTCGCGGAGCCACTCGGCGTCGGCGGCGCCGTAGTTGTCGTGGGCCGGCGCGTGCGCCTGCGCCCACCTCAGCAG
>JBKHYE010000068.1:0-10438 GCA_046565705.1 Actinomycetes bacterium | reverse complement strand
GCGCTCGGCGTGCTGCTCACGCTGCCGATCGGCGGCGCGGACATGCCGGTGGTCATCTCGCTGCTCAACGCCTGCACCGGCACCGCCGTCGCCATGGCCGGCTTCGTGCTCGACAGCGCCGTGCTCGTCATCGCCGGTGCGCTGGTCGGCGCGGCGGGTGGCATCCTCACCGTGCTCATGGCCGAGGCGATGAACCGCTCGCTCGTGAGCATCCTGCTCGGCGGCTACGGCACCTCGGACGTGCACGAGGCCGTCGCGGCCTCGGGCAACGTGCGCGAGACGTCGGTCGACGACGCCGCGCTGCAGCTGGCGTACGCCTCGAAGGTCGTCGTCGTGCCCGGGTACGGGCTGGCGGCCGCGCAGGCGCAGCACGAGCTGGTGGAGCTGTGCAAGGCGCTCGAGCGCTCGGGCGTCGACGTCAGCTACGGCATCCACCCGGTCGCCGGCCGGATGCCGGGTCACATGAACGTGCTGCTCGCCGAGGCCGACGTCCCCTACCCGCAGCTGCGCGACCTCGAGGAGATCAACCCGGAGTTCCCGCGTACCGACGTGGTGCTCGTCGTCGGCGCGAACGACGTCACCAACCCGGCCGCGCGCCGGCCGGGCAACCCGGTGTCGGGCATGCCGATCCTCGACGTCGACGCCGCCCGCAGTGTCATCGTCATCAAGCGCTCGATGGGCAGCGGCTACGCCGGCATCGACAACGAGCTCTACACCGACCCGAAGACCTCGATGCTGTTCCGCGACGCCAAGGTCGGCATCAAGGAGCTGGTGCAGGCGGTGCAGACGTACGTGCGCTGATCAGCCGTGGCGCGAGCGCCACATGATCGCGCTCTTGGCGCCGCCGGGCAGCACGGTGAAGGCCTGCGGGACCGACGGCAGGGCCGGCGGCTCGGGGGCGCGCTGGACCGGCACGGGCCGTACGGGGTGGTCGGGCAAGACCTGGATGCCGTACTGGGCGAGCGTGACGGCGTCGACGTCGGCCTGGACGGTCTCGACGGCCGGCTGGACGACCTGCTCGGCGGGGGCGGGTTCGGGGGCGACGGGTGCTGCGGCGACGGGCTGTGGGGGCGCGGGCGGCGCGGTGACCGGCTGCGCGACGACCGGCTGGGCGGGGACGACCTCGACGAACGGGCTCGCCGGCGGCGCCTCGGCGGGAACGACCGCAGCGACCGGCTCGGACGCCCCCGGCACGAGCAGCTGGTCGATGAGCTCGGACAGGGCCCGGCGGGCGTTCGTCTCCACGGAGTCTCCAGTGGTGGTGCGAGGCCACTGATCGGGCCTGTCCTCACACCTGCGATCGGCCGTGCGCGGGCCCGGCTGAAGCGCCGATCGGGCGACAGCGACATCTCAGGCCCTGGACGCGTGCGCCGCTTCGGCGTCGACCTCTGGCAAGCCCGCCGAGCCGGGGGGGTTGTCCTCGTACGTGGTTCGGCGGACGCTGGGGCTTGCGCACCGTTCCGCTCGCACGAGGAGGTCGCCATGAGGATCCGTGCCGCCCACCCAGCGGGCCACCGTCCTGCCCCGGTCGCGGACCTGGACCACGCCCTCGCCACTGCTGCGGTCGCGGTCGGCGTCATCGGGTTGCTGCTCGCGGCGCTCAGCCTGCCGGTACCGGCGATCGCGCTCGGTGCCATCGGGATGGCCGTCGGACTGTGGGGCCAGATGATGTCGACGACCCGCGCAGAGCGCTTCGTGGACCTCACCGGCCTGCTCGTGTCGTTCCTCGCGCTGGCCATCGGCTTCTCGCAGCTCTGACCCGCCGAGCCGGCACATCCCTCACCGTGTCGTGACGATCAGGCCGTTCCCGGGCCCTGCGCTCACGACACCGTGAGGGAAGTGCGCCTCAGCTCCGGTCGACCAGCTGCGTGCGGGCTTCGCGGACCTGCACCACGACGGGCTCGCTCGTCACGTCGGCCGGTTCGGGGATCTCGATGACCTGGTCGGACCCGGCGATGGTGAACGAGCCCTGCCAGCTGACCTCCACCGTCGCGCTGTAGTCGCGGGCGCCGTCGTAGACGTGCGAGACGACGGGTCGGCGCGGCACGCCGGGGGTGTCGAAGGTGTCGGAGGTGCCGTCGCCCCAGTGCCAGGTCCACTCGACCGGCTTCGCCGTGACGGTGACCGTGACGCCCGCTACCGGCGTGACCGTCTCGGTGAAGGTCTGCTCGCCGCCCGCGTAGAAGGCGGTGGCGACGTGCACGAGGCTCGTCGGCGCCGGCGCGACCACGACGTCGGCGACCGGCAGCGGCAGGTCCTGGAAGCCCTCCATGACGATCGCGACGGCGCGGCCGTAGTCGGGCACGCCGGGGTCGTCGGCGCCGAGGCAGTAGGAGCCGTTCAGCTGCTCCCAGCCGGTGGTCGACTCGAGTAGCGCGCTGCCGTCGGGAGCTCGGGCGTAGGTGCGCGCCTCCTGCCAGACCCAGTAGCGCAGCTGGCCGGGCGGGCAGGTGAAGGCCGCCTGGCAGAGGGCGTCGGCGCCGCCGCGGGTGTTGGTCCAGCAGGCGGCGACCATCTGCTCGTCGACGACGGTCCAGCGGGTGAGGCCGCTCGCCTCGCCGCCCGGGGTCGCGCGGTCGCGGCCGGGGACGACTTCACTCCTGGATCCGCCGACCCGAATCATTTCGCCACGCGTCTCACTGGAGACGTCGCATGCGATGCAGCCGCCGGTCGTACTGCCCGTCTGTGCAGCGGCCGGTGCGGCGCTTGCCGGAACGAGTCCAGCCAACAACGCGAGAACGAGTACGACGGCTCTCACTGAGCGGACACCTCCGTCACAACCCAACTGTCACCGTCGCGGCGGAGAACCATGTCGGCGACCACGTTTGTTCGGGCTGCTTCCTCGAGCACTACGCGCCCCGACCCGTCAACCACCCGACCGGCTGTCGAGTTGTAGATGACCGTCGCAGAGGCCGTCGCTCCTTCGACGGGCGCCGCGACGACATCGATGATCGTGATGTCGTTGCCCTCGACCCGCTGACCCGCCTTGGCAAAACCGTCGATCGAGTCGATATAGCGCTGGCAGACCTCGCATGAGGGGTCGCTGATGGCGCGCAGAGCCTTGGTGTCGAGGTCTTGAAATGACGCTTCGACGGTTTCGTAGAAGAAGCGTCCGAACTCCGCCGCGCCCTCGCGCGTCGCCTCCTGCGCCTCCTCCGGCACCTCACCCGCCGCAGCCGTCTCGCTCGGGCTGGCACTCACCGGCGGCAGTGTGCTCGGCGGCTCCTCGTCGTCGGAGCACGCCGTCAGCCCCAGCACGACGAGCAGCACACCGACCAGGACGCGGGCACGCACGAGCGATGACCTTACCGGGGCGAAACGGACGTCGCCGCGGCCGTCCGGGTGGTTGTGGACGGCCGCGGCGACGAAGGGCGAGCTGCTACTCGGCGGTGAACAGCAGCCGGTTCGGCGAGCCGCTGCCCGGGTTCTTGACGACGCCGGTCGTGGCGGTGCCGACGATGTGCTGGCCGACCGTGGCCGGCGACGCCGAGGGCGCGCCCTGCAGGTACTGGGCGGCGACACCGGCCACGTGCGGCGCCGCCATCGACGTGCCGCTGATGGACTTGGTCGCCGTCGACGACGTGTGCCAGGCCGAGACGATGCTCGAGCCGGGCGCGAACAGGTCGAGGCAGGTGCCGCGGTTGGAGTACGGGGCCTTGCTGTCGCTCTTGTCGGTCGCGCCGACGGTCAGCGCCTCGGCGACGCGCGACGGCGAGCCGTTGCAGGCGTCGGCCAGGCCGGTGAGCTCGCCGAGAAGACCGCCGTCGTTGCCTGCCGCGACGGCGAAGGTGACGCCGTCCTCGATCGCGCCGCGCACGGCGCTGTCGAGCGCGGAGGACGCCCCGCCGCCGAGGCTCATGTTCGCGACGGCCGGCTCACCGGCGTCGTGGTCGCGCGCGACCCAGTCGACGCCCGCGATGACGCCCGAGGTCGAGCCCGAGCCGGAGCAGTCGAGGACGCGGACGGCGACCAGCGCCACGTCCTTCGCCACGCCGTGCGCCTCGCCGCCGACGGTGCCGGCGACGTGCGTGCCGTGGCCGTTGCAGTCGTTGGCCGCACCGCCGCTGGTGATCGCGTCGTAGCCGGAGACCGCGCGGCCCGAGAAGTCGACGTGGTCGCGGCGGATGCCGGTGTCGACGATGTAGGCGGTGACGCCTGCCCCGGTGTCGCCGTAGGTGAAGCCGCCGGACAGCGGCAGCGCCCGCTGGTCGACCCGGTCGAGACCCCACGACGGCACGGGCGACTGCGTCGCGACGGCGTGCACGACGCCGTCGGCCTCGACGGCGGCGACACCCGGCAGCGCCTGCAGCGCGGGCAGCGCGGCGGTGGGCAACTCGACCGAGTACCCGCGCAGCGCGTCGGTGTAGACGTGGCCGACCTCGCCGCCGAGCTCCTCAGCCAGCTCGGCGACCGTAGCGGGAGCGGCGCTGGCGCCCTCGAGCGTGACGATCACCGCCGAGCGGGCGCCGGGAGCGGCGGCGGACGCGGCCGACGGCAGGACGCCGACGGCCAGGGCGGTCAGCGCGGCAGCGACGCCGACGACGAGTGGGACGGGACGGACGAGCACGGTTCCTCCTAGGACGGCCGCCCCCCGCGACGGGCGCCGCACCCCGGCGCCTGCTCCCCTCAACGGTCGAGTAGCGCCATCCTCGCGGGGTAGAACCGGACACCTGGGCCGTAACCCGACTGAGACGGAGTGATCAAGCACTCGTGACGGTTCCATGACGGACGCTCAGGGCACCACGTCACGGTGACTGCTCCTCCGGTGACGTCCCCGGTCGGCGCCTCCATCGGGCGCCGGACCAGTCGTGCCCCGCTGCTGGGCCGCTCGACGGCGCTCGACGGCCTCCGTGGCCTCGCGCTGTGCTGGGTCGTGATCTACCACTTCACCGGCGCGGGCAGCCTTTTCCCCGGCGCCTGGATCGGCCTGGACATCTTCTTCGTGCTGTCCGGCTTCCTCATCACCGCGATGCTGCTCGACGAGCGCCGCGCCAACGCCAAGGTGTCCCTGCCGCTGTTCTACGCCCGGCGGGCGTGCCGGCTGCTGCCGGCGCTGCTCGTCATGCTCACGGTCTGGACGGCGATGCTGCTGGCCTTCCACGACACGACGTGGTTCGCCGCGACCCCCGGCACCCCGCTCCCCGGCTCACCGGTCGAGCTGGGCGGCGCGTTCCAGCAGCTCGGCATCACGCTGGCCTACGGCGCCAATTGGATCTACGCGCTCGACAGCGGGATGGCGCCGCTGGCGCACCTGTGGTCGCTGGCGGTGGAGGAGCAGTTCTACATCGTCTGGCCGTTCATGCTGCTCGGCCTGGTGACGGCCATGCGCTTCCGCGCGCGGCTCGGCGTGGTGCTGGCGCTCGCGGCCGTCAGCGCGGCGCTGCCGTTCCTGTACTGGGACGGCGGCGCGGGCAACGACCGCATCTACTTCGGCACCGACACGCGCGCCGTCGGCATGCTGCTCGGCGCCGCGGCCGCGCTCGCCTGGCACCGGCGTCGGGCCCTCGGCGCCGGCATGGCGCGCTGGGCCGGTCCGCGCGCGTGGGCGGGGCTCGCCGTCGTCGGCGTGTTCCTGTTCACCGTGGGCAACGGCCCGGTCAAGTTCGTCGTCGGGCCCGCCGTGATGGGGCTCGCGGCGATGCAGGTCGTCCCGTACCTCGTCGACGCCCCGGGCAGCGGCCTCGCCCGGTTCTTCGACCTGCGCGTGCTGGTGTGGCTCGGGCAGCGCTCCTACGCCGTGTACCTGTGGCACTACCTGTTCGCGACCTGGCTGCGGCCGCTGCCCGAGATCGTCTACGTGCCGGTCGGCATCGCGGCGTCGCTCGTCGTGGCGCAGCTGTCGTGGGTGCTGGTCGAGAGCCGGGTGCTGCGGTGGGGCAAGCGGTTCCGGCCGGTGCCGGCGTCGGCGCCCCGGCCGGTGCTGGCGGAGAGCGCAGACGCGCAGACTCCCGCCCACGTCGGCGAGCGCACCGACGCGCGACGGGCCGCCTGAGCTCCCCTAGCCCGCCCGCCCGGGCAGCACGAGCTGCTGGCCGACCCGCAGGCCGCCCGAGTCGAGGTCGTTGAGCTCACGGATCTGGTCGACGACCGGCCGCGGGTCCTGCCCGGGAGCGATGCGCTGCGCCACGCCCCACAGCGTGTCGCCCGGCGCGACCGTGACGACCGTCGTGACGTCGGGCGCCGCGCTGCTGGAGCCCTCGGCGCCGACGCGGCCCAGCGAGAACGCCGCGAGCAGCACGCCGACGAGGACCGCCACGACGACCAGGCGGCCCCGCCGCGTGAGCCGGACGCCGGGCGCCGGCGCCGCCTCGGCGCGCCAGGACGACCCCGCCGCGCGGCGGTCGAGCCGCACGGCGCTCGGGCGGGCGGCGGGCCGGGACAGCGGGGCCAGGACTGCGGTGGAGCTCATCGGGTTCCTCCTCGTCGTCGCCGGGTACGGTGGTCCTGTACCCGAACGCGTGTTCGATCGAACGTCTGATCGACAGAGAACCATCCAGCTCCGACAAGTTCCAGACACGTTCGAACATGTGTTTGATCTGTGACCTGTGGGGCGCTACGGTCGGCCGCAGTGATCACGCGCCGTGAGGCGCAGCACCCGGCCGCCCGGCCGGTTCCCCGAGGAGGCGCAGTGGCCCGCGATGCAGGCAACCCCGGCAGCACCCGCAGGACGGCGCGCGGCTCGGCCGCGCCTCAGCCCGGCACCGCCGCGGTCCACGACCTCCCCGACGGCCCGCCCGACGCCGCGGGGCTCACCTCACGCCAGCGCAAGGTGCTCGAGGTCATCCGCGACTCCGTCGAGCGGCGCGGCTACCCGCCGACCATCCGCGAGATCGGCCAGGCGGTCGGGCTCACCAGCACGAGCAGCGTGTCGCACCAGCTGCAGACGCTGCAGAAGAAGGGGTTCCTGCGCCGCGAGGAGTCGCGGCCGCGCGCCGTCGACGTCCGGATGCCCGGTGAGGTGCCGGCGCCACCGGCCGACGACGCAGCGGCCCGCGCGGCCCACCCGCAGCCGACGTACGTGCCCGTCGTCGGGCGCATCGCCGCCGGCGGCCCGGTGCTGGCCGAGCAGGCGATCGAGGACGTCTTCCCGCTCCCCCGCGAGCTGGTCGGCACCGGCACGCTGTTCCTGCTCAAGGTGGTCGGCGACTCCATGATCGACGCCGCCATCGCCGATGGCGACTGGGTCGTCGTCCGCCAGCAGCCGACCGCCGAGAACGGCGACATCGTCGCGGCGATGATCGACGGCGAGGCGACGGTCAAGACGTGGAAGCGCAAGGGCGGCAAGGGCTGGCTGCTGCCGCACAACCCCGCCTACGACCCCATCCCGGCCGACGAGGCGGTCATCCTCGGGCGCGTCGTCACGGTGCTGCGCAAGGTCTGAGCCCGGGCCTGCCGGGGCACACCTCAGGGGTCCGACGCCTGTCCCCGTCGAGAGGTCCCCCGTGCAGCTGTCCCGCGCCCACGTCCTGGTCACCGGCGCCTCCCGAGGCATCGGGCAGTGCCTGGCGCGCGAGGCCGCCGGCCGCGGCGCGCTCGTCACGCTGGTGGCGCGCAGCCCCGGCCCGCTCTCCGAGCTCGCCGGCGAGACCGGCGGGCACGCGCTGCCGGCCGACCTCGGCGACCGCGACCAGCTCGCCGGCCTGGTCGAGCGGGCCGAGCAGCAGGCCGGCCGCCCGGTCGACGTGCTCATCAACAACGCCGGTCTCGACGGCGCCGCGGGCCTGCTCGACGTCACGGCGGACGACGTCGCCGACGTCGTCGCCGTGAACCTGCACGCCCCGATCGAGCTCACCCGGCAGGTGCTGCCCGGGATGGTGGAGCGCGGCCGCGGCCACGTGGTCAACGTGTCGTCCGGCTTCAGCACGGTGAACGCGCCCGGCCTGACGACGTACTGCGCCACCAAGGCGGGGCTCTCCCACTTCACCGGCGGCCTGGCGCTCGAGCTGCGCGGCACCGGCGTCGACACCACGCTCGTCGAGCCGGGTCCGGTGCGCACCGACCTCTACGCCGAGCTGCACCGCACGCTGTCGATCGACGCGCTGCGCCGGCTCATCCGGCTGCAGCTGACCGCCGAGGTCGACCCGGACGACGTCGCGCGAGCCACCCTCGACAAGGTGGAGTCCGGCGGTGGGCACGTCGTGCGGCCGCGTCGGATGGCACCCGCGATGGCGCTGACCTGGCTGCCGCGGCGGGCGACCGACCTCGCGCTCACCGGCGTCCGGCGGCGCTGACGGCGCTCAGGCGCTGGCCGCGTCCGGCGGCATGACGGCGCGCGGCAGCTCGAGCAGGCCGCTGTCCGCCGCCGACGCCAGCGCCGCGGCGACCCAGCGCTCGTCGAACGCGGTGAGCTCGCGCACCCGCGCCTCGAGCCACTGCGGCACCTGCTCGGCCGACAGCGGCTTGCTGATGGCGTAGCCCTGCACGACGTCGCACTTCCAGCTGCGCAGCATCCGCAGCGTCGCCTCGTCCTCCACACCCTCGGCCACCACCCGCAGGCCCAGGTTGTGCCCCATCTCGATCGTCGAGCGGACGATGACGGCGTCGCCGTCGTCCCGCGGCAGGTCCACGACGAACGACTTGTCGATCTTGAGCTCGTCGACCTGCAGCCGGCGCAGGTAGGCCAGCGAGGAGTAGCCGGTGCCGAAGTCGTCGACCGCGACGCCGATGCCGAGGTCGCGCAGCAGACCGAGGACGGCGACCGCGCGGCTCGGGTCGGACATGATCACGGTCTCGGTCACCTCCAGCACCAGAGCCGACGGCGGGATGCCGCGGCCCTTGAGCAGCGACTCGACGCGGCGCGGCAGGTCGAGGTCGGTGAGGTGCCGCACCGAGAGGTTGACGGCGACGGAGACCTCGTGCCCGTGGGCGCGCCACTGGGCGAGCGCCGACAGCGCGCGGTCGAGGACCGCCATGGTCAGCGGCTGGATGAGGCCGGTGTTCTCGACGACGGGCACGAAGTCGTCGGGCATGAGCAGGCCGCGTGTCGGGTGCTCCCAGCGCACCAGCGCCTCGAACCCGACCGTCCGCCCGCTGACCGGCGCGATCTTCGGCTGGAACTCCAGGAACAGCTGGTCGGTGTGCAGGGCCGCGCGCAGCTCGGCGGCGAGCGCGAGCTTCTCCGGGGTGTGGTCGTCGGAGCCGGCCTCGTAGACGCGCACCGTGCCGCGCTCGCGCTTGGCCTGGTACAGCGCGATGTCGGCGCGCTGCAGCAGCATGTCGACGTCGGCGCCGTGGGCCGGGTGCACGGCGATGCCGAGGCTGGCCTGCACGTCGAGCCGGACCTCGCCGGCGACGAACGGGTCCTCGAACACCTCGAGCAGGCGCTCGGCGAGCGCGACGGCGTCGTGCACGCCGTGCAGCCGGGCGGCCAGGACCGCGAACTCGTCGCCGCCCAGCCGCGCCACCGTGTCGCCGGGACGCAGGTTGTCCGACAGCCGCCGCGACACCTCGGCGATGAGCTCGTCGCCGACCTGGTGCCCCAGCGTGTCGTTGATCTCCTTGAAGTGGTCGAGGTCGACCAGCAGCACGCCGAGCCGCGACGGCGCGACGCGCGAGGTCTCCAGCGCCTGCTGCAGCCGCTGCCGGAACAGGGCGCGGTTCGGCAGGCCGGTGAGGCTGTCGTGCAGCGCCTCGTGCTCCCGCGCCGCGAGCAGCCGGGCGCTCTTGGAGATGGCGGTGATCGGTGCGAGCAGCAGCGGGACGAGCCAGACGGTGACGTCGACGGCCGCGGCGACGACCGGCGCGAACGACAGCAGGACGGCCGACGTCCCGAGCTGGGCCTGCAGGTCGCGCGCCACCGCACGGCCGACCGGCGCCTCGAGGGCGAGCGCCCGGGCGACCGAGCCGAGGGCGGTGCTGATCCCGAAGTACGTGGCGCCCGCCGCAAGGGCCGCCGGCAGCTGCTGCGGGAGGACGAGCGGGTGGCCGGTGAGCAGGGCGGACCCCGTGAGGAGCGTGAACACCCCACGCGCGGCGACCACGGTGACCACCGAGCTCGCCAGCTCGAACAGCACGTGCGCCGGCGGCCGGCGGGCCGCCAGCACGCGGACGGCGACGGCGCAGGTCTGCACCGCGATGGCGAGCGAGAGCGGACCGATCAGCGCCAGCGCCAGCGCGAACGCCGACGACAGGGTGACGGCGTGCCGCGTGCCCCCGTGCGTGACGACGATCGGGCGCAGCTCGCCCAGCACCACCAGCGCGGCGAGCACGGCGAACCCGGCGGTCTGCACGGCGGTGCCGGTCAGCGGCGGACCGGACAGCACCGCCACCGCTGCGGTGACGCCGGCGCAGCACACCACGGCGTTGTACGCACGCAGCAGCGCAGGGCGACGTCGGGGCACGGTGCGGCGTCTCCGTGTCGGGGGCAGTCAGCCCTCGGGGAAGTCGGGTCCCGTAGTGCTTCGGCCCGCGGGCGCGCGTCTTGAGCGCCTCACGTCCC